>JAFTOC010000072.1 GCA_017451585.1 Clostridia bacterium | reverse complement strand
TTGTATAATTACCTCGCTTTGGGGTTGGTTTTTTTGTGGTAATTAAATTATACAACAAAGCAAACGGATACTCAATACCTTTTCGGTAAAGAGTATCCGTTTTTTTGCTTGGACTGGATACTTAATGAGCCAGCCCCTTTTGTCGTTTTACAGGACTTATTTATCGCACTTATCGAAGGCGGGGTTGAAGGCGTAGACATTCCGTCGATCCATGGCGTCTTTTGCCATGTTGAGCGCGTCGCCGAAACGCTGGTAGTGGACGATTTCCCGCTCGCGGAGGAATTTGATGGGATCGCGCACGTCGGGATCGTCGATGAGACGAAGCAGATTGTCGTAGGTCACGCGGGCTTTTTGCTCTGCTGCCAGATCCTCGTGCAGATCTGCCAGCACGTCTCCCTTGACGCCGATATAGGCGGTGGTGAAGGGCGTGCCCGAGGCGGCTTGGGGGTAGACCCCCACGGTGTGATCCACGAAGTAGGTGTCGAAGCCCGCCTTCTTGATCTCCTCGGAGGACAGATTGCGGGTGAGCTGATAAATGATCGCCGACACCATTTCCACGTGCCCAAGCTCTTCCACAGCGATGTCCGTGAGCATTCCCGCGATGTTGCGGTCGGGCATGGAGAAGCGCTGGCTCAGATAACGGGTGGACGCGCCCAACTCCCCATCAGGACCGCCGACTTGCGAGATGATAATCTTCGCCAGGGCGGGGTTGGGATTTTTGATCTTGACGGGGTATTGCAGTTTACGGTCGTAAATAAACATCAGTTTGCCTCCCATTCCCACGGCAGGGGAGATTCGTTCCAGTCAAAGCAGGTCTCGCCGCCGGCGGAGGAGAGGGTCAGCGGACCGTAGGTCTCTTCATATGCACAACGGGCGGCTTTTGCCGCTTTTTTTGCTTCTTCAAAATACGCCAGGGCTTCCATGCAGGCGGGATGTCCGTTCAGATACAGCCCGGTCTCCAGCAGGACGAAGTCCGCTTGCTGTACTTGGCGGAGCGTCGATTGCTTGTCGGTCATCACAGCCCGCCTCCTCTCCGGTAGGGCGTGGCGACATTGCAGCCCACCAGCGGGAGATAGAGCTCCTTGAACAGCGTACCCGCCGCCAGGGCTTCACAAGGGGTATAGAGATTCTGCCAGCATTGGACGGGGGAGGTGACGATCGCCAGCGGCTCGCCGCACTCGCATTCGCACTCGCTGCCGTCCCGATCTACGTCGCGGGTACGGGGCATCTGCGTCTGCCCGCCCGTGTAGGGAGCGCGCCACGCGCCGCGTCTCATCCCTTGCATCCCACGGCTCATTTGGCAGCCGCAGGCTCTTTGATAATCCATATTAGGTTCCTAACCTTTCGTTCTCTTTGGAAAGACCGAACGGTCTTTCATGGTCAGTATATGACGGGAAGGTCGGAGCTGTGAAGGGGGACTTGACAAGGAGAGGCGTGCGTGGTATAGTGGTATAATTGTGTATCATTGAGTGGCATTTACAATCTCAATCGGTTTTACAGGATAATTGGAGGATAATCAATCATGGGACTAAAACTGAATTTGACGCATATTCTATCCAAAATCCCCGACTGCCTCAGGCGGTCGGGGATGATCGTTTATTCAGCGTAAAAACATTCGCACCAGCTTTTCGTACAGCCGGCTTTTATACGGGTGATAGCGCATGGGAAGGTCGATCCAGGTGCGCTTGCGGACGATGCTCTTTGTGTGGGTGAAGGCGTCGAAGCCGTCCTTGCCGTGGTAGGCGCCCATGCCGCTCTCGCCGACACCGCCGAAGGCAAGCTCCGAGGTGGCAAGATGGATGACCGTGTCGTTCACGCACCCGCCGCCGTAACGGACGCGGGCGGTGATCTCTTTGATGCGCCGATTATCCTGTGAGAAGAGATAGAGCGCCAGAGGCTTGGGTCGGTCGGCAAGATAGGCGTAGACCTCCTTAAGCTCGCGGAAGGTGAGGATGGGCAGGACGGGACCGAAGATCTCCTCCTGCATCACGGGATCGTCGGGGGTGACGGCGTCCAGCACGGTGGGGGCGATCTGCAGGGTATTTCGGTCGGACTCGCCGCCGTGGACGACCTTGGCAGGATCGATCAGCCCCAGCAGGCGGTCGAAATGCTTTTCGTTGACGATCCTGCCGTATTCGGGATTGCTCAGCGGATCGGTGCCGTATTGGGCGGCGATCTCGCGGCGGATCTCGGTAATCAACTGCTCCTTGACGCTCTCGTGGCAAAGGACGTAGTCGGGGGCGACGCAGGTCTGTCCGCAGTTTAAGTATTTGCCGAAAACGATGCGTTTTGCCGCCAGCTTCAGCTTGGCGGTCTCGTCCACGATGCAGGGGCTTTTGCCGCCCAGCTCCAGCACGGCAGGGGTCAGAGTTTCGGCGGCGTGGCGGAGCACCTCCTTGCCCACGCTCTGACTGCCCGTGAAGAAGATCAGGTCGAATTTTTCGCAGAGCAGTGCGGCGTTCTCCCGTCTGCCGCCGGTGACGACCGCCACGTATTCGGGCGGGAAGACGTCTGCGACCAGCTGGGCGATCACCTCACTCGTAGCGGGGGAGTAGGCGCTGGGCTTGACCACGGCGGTGTTACCTGCGGCGATGGCGTCGGCAAGGGGCTCGACGGTCAGCAGGAAGGGGTAGTTCCAGGGGCTCATGATCAGCACGTTGCCGTAGGGAGTGGGTTTCTTATAACTGCGGGAGGCAAACTGCGCAAGCGGGGTGCGCACCCGCTTCTCCTTGGCGAATTTGCGAGTGTGGCGGATCAGATAGCTGATCTCGGAGAGGGTCAGCCCTACCTCGCACATATAGCTCTCGTAGGCGCTCTTACCCAGATCCTTTTGCAGAGCGGCGTTGATCTCGTCCTCCCGCGCGCGGATGGCGGCGTGGAGCTTCTTCAGCATCTCGATGCGGAACTTCACCGGCAGGGTAGCGCCGCTTTGGAAATATCTCCGCTGTTTTTCTAAGATTTCGGTAACGTTCATTGGATACTCCCATCTGAAACTTTGTAGTAGAACCGCTCCAGCTCCCGTGCGGTCATCCGCTTGGGCACGGGGTAGAGGGGATTGGCTTCCTTGGCGGCGTGCTTTGCCATTTGAGGGACGTCTGCCGCGCGGATCCCACTCAGCGTGGCGGGGATGCTCATCCGTTGGTTCAGCCCACGGATGGCGGCGATGAACTTCTCTGCGCCGACGGCGGGGGGGTCGCACTCGTCGGCAACGCCTGCGGTGACAGCCAACCGGTGGAGCTTCTTGTGAGCGGATTTTCCGTATTCCTCCAGCACGATGGGCATCAGCACGGCGTTGGCAAGCCCGTGGGGGATGTTGTATTGCCCGCCCAGCGAATGGGCGACGGCGTGGACGTAGCCCACGTAGGATTTGGAAAAGGCGATGCCCGCCTCGTAGGCGGCGGTGAGCAGATTTTCTCGGGCGGTGCGGTCGGTGCCGTCCCGATAGGCGATCTCGATGTTCTCAAAGATCAGGCGGGTGGCGTGCAGAGCGAGGTGCCGGGTCTGACGGCTGGTGGAGCCGCCGATGTAGGCCTCTACCGCGTGAGTCAGTGCATCCATGCCCGTGGTAGCGGTCAGATGAGGCGGCAGAGTATAGGTCACCGCAGGATCCAGCACGGCATAGCGAGGGATCATGGTGAAGTTGTTCATGGTATATTTATGCTTTTGTTCGCTGTCGGTGATGACCGCCGTGATGGTCACCTCACTGCCGGTTCCCGCGGTGGTGGGGATGGCGATCAGCGGCGGGAGCTTTCGCAGGACGCGGAGCAGACCCTTCATCCGTCCCACCGATTTTTTGGGATAGACCGCGCGGGCGCCCACCGCTTTGGCACAGTCCATGGAGGAGCCGCCGCCGAAGGCGATCAGACAATCGCAGTTTTGCCTGCGGTAGATCTCCAGCGCTTCCTCTACGTTGTGTACCGTGGGATTGGCAGAGGTGCCGTCGTAGACCGCAAGGCGAATGCCACTTTCCTGCAGGCTCTGCTCCAGCGCGGCTGTGACACCGGCGGCGCGCAGTCCGCGATCGGTGACGAGGAGAGGAGAGCGGAGATTATTTTTTTGCAATATACCGATCACTTCAGCCGTGTTCCGGTGGATCTCCGGCTCCCTGTACGGGAGAAAAGGGAGCGCCAAATGGAAACAGCGCTGGAAGACGCGGCAAAACAGTTTGGATGCGATGTTCATAAAGATGTTACCTTTGTAATAAAATTGCTGGTTTCTCAACAATTTACAGTATATCACAAAAATATTGATTTGTCAACATCTTTTCAAGAGGCATATATGAGTGAGCGTAGAGTGCCGTCCAAACGATCTGCGCAGAGTCCGAGTCAGTGGGAATGGGGGCTCCTTTGGGGGTGGTGCAATTTGCATTATGATATATAGTGCAATCTGTAGTGCAATAATAAGGTATTTATCTTTGCGCATAAATCTATTAAAATATACCTGTGAGAGGTGATGACATTGTTCAAAGTCAAGAAACACGAGTATATCAATAAAACCTTCAGAATGCCGCTTGAGCTGGTGAATAAGATGGAGATTATTGCGCAAAATAAACGCGTTTCGCTGAATAATTTGGTGACTCAATGCTGCGAATACGCGTTGGATAATATTGACGATGACGGTAAAACGAATAACGTCTTGTATGAGGAGGATCAGAATATATGCGTGAAAAACAGAAAAAGCTTGACGTTTACATCACAGAAAAATCAGTTGAAGAATACATAGCAGACGAGACCTGTTCACCGCGTCACTTCATCAGGCAAATCTTCCTTTACTTGCGCGCCCATCCGGAGCTTTGTGAGATTGCCGATTACCGTCGGTTATATGATGAAACGCTGGAATATTGGATAAACGACATAGATTGGACGGTGGGGATCAAGCACGACCCCGACGAACTCAGCGATATAGAGTTTCTCGCCGATCTGTTTATCAAATATCCTCATCCGTTGGATAAGATGTTTACGCGGGAGACGGTCGACCAATACCTCGATCACCGCCGCGCTGTTTGGCGCCACCATAGCCGCTCGGTCTGACTCGGGCGGCTATAGTAATTTTGCCCGACTCACCCACCCATTTGCGCGTTTCGATTTGTGACTTGTTTCGTCGATTTTCGAAGAAAAACTATTGACAAGTTTTTTGGGGTATGATATAATAAGCGCGTATGGATCCTGCACCGTTTTTTCGGCGGTGGGATATGTCGGGACGAATTAGCCCCGCAGGAAAATGAACAGTATGTTTTCTTGTGACTGACGGATCAGCGGAGTACCGCATGGGAGCAAGGAAAGTCAATGCCGACCGTCTGGGCAGCCCTTTACTTTTACGGTATAGGACTGTCTTTTGCTGTTTTTTGGCATAAAATACGCAATTTTCGGAGGATACTATGAAGAAAATCGGTATCATCATGGGCAGTGACAGCGACCTGCCCGTCATCCAAAAAGCCACCGATATGCTGAAGGCTTTGGAGATCCCCTTTGAAGTACATATCTATTCTGCCCATCGCACCCCCGTGGAAGCCCGCGATTTCGCCGTGAATGCAAGAGCAAACGGATTCGGCGCGCTGATCTGCGCCGCAGGAATGGCGGCTCATCTGGCAGGCGCTATCGCCGCCAACACCACGTTGCCGGTCATCGGCATCCCCTGTAAGGGCGGCATGATGGATGGGCTGGACGCACTGCTGGCTACCGTGCAGATGCCCACCGGTATCCCCGTCGCCACCGTCGCCGTGAACGGCGGCGCCAACGCCGCACTGCTTGCGGCACAGATTCTCTCGGTATCCGATCCCGAGATCGCCGCTAAGCTGGACGCTAAGCGGATCAGCGACGCCAAGGTCGTTCTGGAAAAGGACGCCTCCGTAATGGAAAAACTGTAATTTATATAAATTCTGCTGTTATTTTAAGGAGAGCAACAATTATGGAAAAGAAACTCGTTTACACCGGCAAGACCAAAAACGTATACGCACTGGACAATGGTAATTACGAACTGAAATTCAAGGACGACTGCACCGGCAAGGACGGCGTCTTCGATCCCGGCGAAAACTCCGTCGGTCTGACCATCGAGGGCGTGGGCGACGTAAATCTGCGGATGTCCATCTACTTCTTCGAAAAGATCAACGCGGCAGGCATTCTGACTCACTACGTTTCCGCCGATCTGGCAAACACTACCATGGAGGTTCTGCCTGCAAAGGTGTTCGGTAAGGGTCTGGAGGTCATCTGCCGTTACAAGGCTGTAGGTTCCTTCTACCGCCGCTATTCCGACTACTGCACGCTGGGTCAGGATCTGCCCGCGTACGTGGAGACCACCTTCAAGAACGACGAGAAGGGCGATCCCCTGGTGACCAAGGATGGTCTGGTGGATCTGGGCGTGATGACCGCCGAGCAGTACGACTCTCTGAAGGCGATGACCCAGGCGATCACCAAGATCGTTGCCGACGATCTGAAGGCGAAGGGTCTTGATCTGTACGACATCAAGTTCGAGTTCGGTTACGACGCCAAGGGCAACGTGATGCTCATCGACGAGATCGCATCCGGCAATATGCGCGTTTACAAGGACGGCGAGTACGTCGATCCCATGACCCTGAACAAGCTCTTTTTCGCATAAACCAACTTCCCAAGGGGCGGTAAATCTTTGCCGCCCCTAAGCCCGTTGAATAGGCTTTATCTATCAAACGGATAAGCCCCCTGATTTAGCACATACCCGGAGAGTCATCTCCAAGGAGGATACCATATATGGGAGGATTTTTCGGAGCCATCTCGAAGAGAGACGTCGTACTGGACATCTTCTTCGGTGCGGACTACCATTCCCACCTCGGCACCCGTCGGGGCGGTATGATCGTCTACGACGACAAGATCGGCTTTCAGCGTTCCATCCACAGTATTGAAAACACCCCCTTCCGAACCAAGTTCGAGAAGGATATAGAAGATTTTTGCGGATGCAGCGGTATCGGCTGCATCAGTGACTCCGATCCCCAGCCGCTTTTGGTGCGCTCCCATCTGGGACTTTACGCCATCTCTACCGTTGGCATCGTGCGTAACGCCGACGCGCTGATCGAAAAGTATTTCTCGGATCACGGACACCAGTTTATGGCAATGTCCTCGGGCAAGGTCAACGAGACCGAGCTGGTGGCGGCACTCATCAACCAAAAGGACTCGCTGGCGGAGGGAATCCGTCACGCACAAAGCGAGATCGAGGGCTCGGCTACCATCCTGATCCTGCAGAAGGACTGTCTGATCGCCGCCCGCGACAGGCTCGGTCGTCTGCCCGTGATCGTGGGCAAGAACGACGAGGGCTGCTGCGTGGCGTTTGAATCCTTTACCTACCACAAGCTGGGCTACGACGATCACTACGAACTGGGGCCTGCCGAGATCGTGCGGATTACGCCCGAGGGAGTGGAGCAGCTCTCGCCTCCCGGTAAGGAGATGAAGATCTGCGCCTTCCTTTGGACCTATTACGGCTATCCCAACTCCAATTACGAGGGCGTGAACGTGGAGGTCATGCGCTACCGCAACGGCGAGATCATGGCGCGGGATGAGGCGGCACGCGGTGCGCGTCCCGAGGTGGACTGCGTAGCGGGCGTCCCCGATTCGGGCATCCCTCACGCCATCGGCTACGCCAACGAGAGCCGTATGCCCTTTGCCCGCCCGCTGATCAAATACACCCCCACCTGGGCGCGATCCTTTATGCCGACCACCCAGAATATGCGCAATCACGTTGCCAAGATGAAGCAGATCCCCGTGCCCGAGCTGATCGACGGCAAGCGTCTGCTCTTCGTGGACGACTCCATCGTTCGCGGCACCCAGCTGCGGGAGACGGTAGATTTCCTCTACGCCAGCGGTGCCAAGGAAGTGCATATGCGGTCGGCTTGTCCGCCCATCATGTACGGGTGCAAGTACCTGAACTTCTCTGCCAGCCGCTCCGAGATGGAGCTGCTTGCCCGTCAGACGGTGCAGGAGCTGGAGGGAGACGAGGGACAGCGCCATCTGGACGAATACGCCGACTGTCATACCGAGCGCGGACAGTGTATGCTGAAGAAGATCTGCGAGAAATTCGGCTTCGATTCGCTGGAATACCAGTCGCTGGAAGGCGTACTGGAGGCCATCGGCATTGACAAGGACAAGGTCTGTACCTACTGCTGGAACGGAAAAGAATAAGGGATCCTTCGGATCGAACGGATACCTTCGTAGGGAACGGTCTTGACCGTTCCGCTCCCGACTGATTTGATTTAACAACCGGCAAGGATTGTGAAGCGGCAAAGGCGTTCCGATGCGCTAAACGGAACGGTCAAGACCGTTCCCTACAATCTGTTTCACGTTTGTAATATAAGACACATTTCTATAAAATACTTCTGAAAAAGGAGCAAAAATCATGGATCACAAAAATTCTCAGTCTGCAAGCTACGCCGCTGCGGGCGTGGACATCACCGCCGGCTACCGTGCGGTAGAGCTGATGAAGAAGCACGTTGCCCGTACCAAGAACGAGGGCTGTCTCGACGACGTGGGCGGCTTCGGCGGTTGCTTCGGTCTGCCTATCGCAGGCATGGAAGAGCCCGTGCTGGTCTCGGGCACCGACGGCTGCGGCACCAAGGTCAAGCTGGCGATCCTCATGGACAAGCACGACACCATCGGTATCGACGCCGTTGCCATGTGCGTCAACGACATTATTTGCGTGGGCGCAAAGCCTCTGTTTTTCCTGGATTACATCGCTTGCGGCAAGAACGTTCCCGAAAAGATTGCTGAGATCGTGGGTGGCGTTGCCGAGGGTTGCGTCCAGTCGGGCGCGGCGCTGATCGGCGGCGAGACTGCCGAGCATCCCGGTCTGATGCCCGTAGAGGACTACGACCTGGCAGGCTTTGCCGTAGGTATCGTAGATAAGAAAAAGATCATCGACAAGGAGAGAATGGCGGCAGGCGACGTGGTCATCGCGCTGGCTTCCACCGGTATTCATAGTAACGGCTTTTCCCTCTGTCGGAAGGTATTTAACATTGACCAAAATCCCCCCAGCCTGTACGTCCCTCGAGAGGAACTCTCCGGTAAGAGCGTTGCCGAGGCGCTGCTGGTGCCCACCCGCATTTACGTGAAATCTGTGCTGGCACTGCTGGAGCAGGTAGACGTGAAGGGCATCTCCCACATCACCGGCGGCGGTTTCTACGAGAACATTCCGAGAAGCATTCCCGACGGTCTGTGCGCAAAGATCGACAAGTCCGCCGTGAAGGTACTCCCCATCTTCGATCTGATTGCCAAAGAGGGCAACATTCCCGAGCGCGATATGTTCAACACCTACAATATGGGCGTGGGCATGAGCGTAGTGGTTCCTGCCGAGCAGGCAGAGACCGCGCTGGAGATCCTCCGCGCGAACGGCGAGGATGCCTACGTCATCGGTGAGATCGTCGCCGGCGGCGAGGACAAGGTCGAGCTGGTCTGATCGCCATGGAAAAGAAAACGAGAATCGCCGTCTTCGTATCGGGCGGCGGAACCAATTTGCAGGCTCTGATGGATGCCGCCGACGCGGGCATCCTCCACAGCGGCGAGATCGTGCTGGTTATTGCCAGCAACCCCAACGCCTACGCGCTGGAGCGGGCAAAGAAGAAGGGCGTTGCCACCGCCGTTTGCTGGAAGAAGGAACTGGGATCTCAGAAAGCCTTTGAGGCGGCGATTTCCGAGAAACTCGCCGAATATGACATTGATTTGATCGTGCTGGCTGGTTTTATGAACATTCTGTCTGCAGACTTTACCGCAAAATGGCCCGAGCGGATCATCAACGTGCATCCTGCGCTGATCCCTTCCTTCTGCGGAAAGGGAATGTACGGTCTTGCACCCCACATCGCCGCGCTGGAAAAGGGTGTGAAGGTGACGGGCGCTACCGTCCACTTCGTGAACGAGATCCCCGACGGCGGTCGTATCATCGATCAGCGGGCGGTCTACGTGCAGGAGGGCGATACCCCCGAAGTGCTCCAGCGCCGCGTGATGGAAGAAGCCGAATGGATCATCCTCCCCCGCGCCGTAGAAAAAGTCAGCGCGGAGCTTGTGGGGTAACGCAATGTGGGGCGCCGCCCCACACCCCGGCAAGGGCTCTGCCCGT
>JAFTOC010000071.1 GCA_017451585.1 Clostridia bacterium | reverse complement strand
TTGTATAATTACCTCGCTTTGGGGTTGGTTTTTTTGTGGTAATTAAATTATACAACAAAGCAAACGGATACTCAATACCTTTTCGGTAAAGAGTATCCGTTTTTTTGCTTGGACTGGATACTTAATGAGCCAGCCCCTTTTTTGTCTCGCCCAATTATTCAGCGGAAGCTTCTTCCTTCTTAGCCTTCTTCTTGGACTTCTTATCCTCTACGGGAGCGGGTGCTGCGAGGCCGATCAGGCGAATGATCGCCATCTCTGCGCCGTCGCCGCGACGGGGACCCAGCTTGTAGATTGCGGTGTAACCACCGTTTCTGCCCTCATACTGAGGAGCGATTTCGTTAAAGAGCTTGGAGACAACGTCTTCCTTGGTGATGAACGCGAGTGCAGTACGACGGGAAGCAAGAGTGTTGGTCTTTCCAAGTGTGATCATTTTCTCAGCAAGTGCACGCACTTCCTTCGCTCTGGTCACGGTAGTCTCGATCTGACCGTTTTCCAGCAGGTAAGTGACCATGCCGCGAAGCATCAGATTTCTGTGCGCGGTAGGTCTGCCGAGCTTTCTGGTTCCTGGCATCTTGAGTTTCCTCCTAATACAAATTCATCGAAAGCCGAGTTACTCTTCCTCGCGCTTGAGGTCGAGTCCCAGCGAATGCAGTTTTGCAATCACTTCTTCGAGCGATTTCTTACCGAGGTTTCTGACCTTGATCATATCTTCCTCGGTCTTGTTCGTCAGATCTTCTACGGTATTGATACCCGCACGCTTCAGACAGTTGAAGCTTCTGACAGACATGTCAAGTTCCTCAATGGTCATCTCAAGGATCTTTTCCTTCACGGTCTCTTCGCGTTCGACCATGATCTGCGTGCCTCTCGTCTCCTCAGACAGGTTGGCGAAGAGGTTGAGATGTTCGTTGAGTATCTTGGCGCCCAGCGATACTGCTTCTTTTGCGGAAATGACTCCGTTGGTCAAAACCTCCAGGGTCAGCTTGTCATAGTCGGTAATGTTGCCGACACGGGTGTTTTCAACTTTGTAGCTGACATTATATACCGGCGTGTAGATGGAGTCGGTATAGATCAGACCAATTACGGGGGAGTTATTCTGTTTATTCTTATCCTGAGACACATAACCTCTGCCGTGATCGAAGGTAAGCTCCATATAGAATCTTGCATTCTCAGACAGGGTTGCGATGTGGTGATCGGGATTCAGGATCTCAATCTCCGCATCCGCCTTGATGTCACCGGCGGTGACGTTGCAGGGACCGGTCATATCGATCAGGACGGTCTTTGCATTCTCGGAATAGAGCTTTGCAACGATGCCCTTCACGTTGAGGACGATTTCAGGAACGTCCTCTTTTACGCCGGGGATGGTGGAGATCTCGTGCAGTACGCCGTCAATCTTGATGCTGACTACGGCTACGCCGGGGAGCGAACTGAGCAGAACTCTGCGCAGGGAGTTTCCGAGAGTAGTACCGTAGCCACGTTCGAGAGGTTCGACAATAAATTTGCCAACTTTCCCGTCATCACTGAGAAACTCAGTAACGATGTTAGGCTTTTCAATCATCTCTATCATAATTACCCTCCTATTAATTTACGGTTTGGTGAACCGGAAAAAGCAAACAGCTTCTTCCATATGCATATAAAATGCTGAGAGTATTACTTAGAGTAAAGCTCGACGACAAGCTGCTCGTTGACCTCGTAGTCGAGATCTTCCTTGGTGGGCATAGCAACTACCTTGCAGGAAAGTGCGTCTGCATTTACTTCAAGCCACTTGGGTGCGTTCAAGGTGTTCAGATTCTCAGCCAAGGTCTTGAACTTAACCAGATCACGGCTGGATTCCTTTACTGCGATCACGTCACCGGGCTTTACCAGAACGGAGGGGATGGTTACCTTCTTGCCGTTGAGCGTAAAGTGACCGTGAGCCACCAGCTGTCTTGCATCGCGGCGAGTGGAAGCCATGCCCATTCTCCATGCGATGTTGTCCAGACGGGTCTCCAGGATCGCCAGAAGATTTTCACCGGTTGCACCGGGCTTCTTAGCTGCCAGTTCATAGTAATGATAGAACGGCTTCTCCATCACACCGTAGATGAACTTCAGCTTCTGCTTCTCTCTCAGCTGGATGCCGTATTCGGAGAGCTTGCCGTTCATACCGTGCTCAGGGTTTCTGTTAGATTTCTTGTTGTATCCGAGAACTGCAGGGTTCAGATCAAGAGCTCTGCATCTCTTCAGGATAGGATCGTGATTTACTGCCATTTTACCTGTCCTCCTTTCATTATACGCGACGACGCTTGGGGGGTCTGCAGCCATTGTGAGGAATGGGAGTTACGTCCTTGATCATAGTAACTTCCAGACCGGTTGCCTGCAGAGCACGGATCGCGGACTCACGTCCTGCGCCGGGGCCCTTAACGTAAACCTCAACGGTCTTCATACCGTGTTCAACTGCGATCTTAGCTGCAGTTTCTGCTGCGGACTGTGCTGCGAAGGGAGTAGACTTTCTGGAGCCACGGAAGCCCAGCTCGCCTGCGGATGCCCAAGATACAGCGTTGCCGTTCAGGTCGGTAATGGTAACAATGGTATTGTTATAGGTCGAGCGAATGTGAGCTGCACCCTTTTCGATGTTCTTACGCTCCTTGCGCTTTCTGATGACCTTCTTTGCGGTAGCCTTTGCCATCTGCTGTTCTCACTCCTTACTTCTTCTTGTTTGCAATGGTCTTTGCGGGACCCTTTCTGGTTCTCGCGTTGGTTCTGGTTCTCTGACCTCTTACGGGCAGACCCTTTCTGTGGCGAATGCCGCGGTAGCAGTTGATTTCAACCATTCTCTTGATGTCGAGTGCAACGTCACGGCGGAGGTCACCCTCAACCTTGTAGTTGTTTTCGATCTCGTCACGGAGCTTTGCTACGTCGGACTCAGTCAGATCCTTTGCACGGGTATCGGGATCGATACCGGTGGCTGCGAGAATATCATTTGCACTCTTTCTGCCGATACCGTAAATATAGGTAAGAGCAATCTCAATGCGCTTGTTATTAGGAATATCAACGCCTGCAATACGTGCCATATAACTATTCTACCTTTCTTATAATTAGCCCTGCTTCTGCTTGTGCTTGGGGTTCTCGCAAATTACCATTACGATACCCTTTCTCTTGATGATCTTGCACTTGTCGCAGATCTTTTTAACGGACGGTTTAACCTTCATGTTATTCACCATTCCTTTCTTATTTTGAACGCCATGTGATACGACCCTTGGTAGGATCGTAAATGGAAACTTCCACTTTTACGCTGTCGCCGGGAAGAATCCAAATATAGTTGAGGCGGAGCTTACCCGACAGATGGGCGGTAATAATGTGCCCGTTGGGAAGCTTTACCTTGAAGTTCGCGTTGGGCATAGCCTCCACAACGGTTCCTTCGAATTCGATTACATCATCTTTAGCCAGAAGAATCCCTCCATTCTATGCATGATCAGACCTTAGTCAGAACTATGATACCGTTCTCGGTGAGTGCCACCGAGTTCTCGTAATGGGCTGCCAGCCCACCGTCATTGGTCACTACCGTCCAGCCATTGGCAAGCTCGTGTACCTCGGAGGTACCGGTGCATACCATCGGCTCGATGGCAAGGGTCATACCGGCACACAGCCGTTGCCCTCTTCCCGGAGTTCCGTAGTTGGGAACGTCGGGAGACTCGTGCAGATTTCTGCCGACTCCGTGTCCAACATACTTGCGGACCACCGAGTAGCCGTTCTCTTTTACGTGTCCTTCAATGGCGGCGCCGACGTCACCCAGACGGGCACCGATCTCCAGTTTTTTCAGTCCCTGCCAAAAGCTCTCCTCGGTCACCCGAATCAGCCGCTTGGCTTCGTCGCTGATATTGCCCACTGCAAACGTGCGGGCGCTGTCGCCGTGGTAACCGCCGATGAACGCACCGACGTCCACTTTAACGATATCGCCGTCCTGTAACACCACGTCCTTGGAAGGGATCCCGTGGATCACCTCGTCGTTGACGCTGATGCAGGCACTTGCGGGGAACCCGCCGTACCCCAGGAAGGACGGCCTTGCACCCGATTTCTCGATATGGTGACGGATAATGTCATCCAAATGCTTGGTCGTGATTCCCGGTTTCACGGCTTCGCCCGCCAGCACAAGGGCTTCGGCAGTAATTTTACCTGCCTTCTGCATTGCGGAGATCTGCTCCGCATTTTTCAGCTGGATCATGCTTAGTTGTTCCCTTTGATAGCCTCAAGGGTAAGGCGGGTGGTGTCTTCTACCTTTTCCTGACCGTAAACAAGCTTCAGCTTGCCCTTCGCCTGATAGTAATCCTTCAGGGGCTCGGTCAGTTCGTGGTAAACCTTCAGTCGGCTGAGTACTACGTCGGGAGCGTCGTCCTTACGCATGGTAAGCTCGGCGCCGCACTTGTCGCAGTGGACTCCGTCGGCCGTAGGAATGAACTTGGTGTGATAACTTGCACCGCAAGTAGGGCAGACACGGCGTCCGCTCATCCGCTCTACGATGTCGTCATCCGAAACCTCGATGCTGACCACTACGTCCATTTCGATGCCCATCTGATCCAGCGCTTCTGCCTGCACTACGGTGCGGGGGAAGCCGTCCAGAATGTAGCCGTTCTTGCAGTCGTCTGCAGCAAGGCGTTCCTTGATGATGCCGATCACGACTTCATCGGGAACCAGCGCACCGGTCTCGGTATAAGCCTTTGCAGCCTTGCCCATCTCGGTGCCGTTTTTGATAGCGTCTCTGATGATCGCGCCGGTGGAGATGGCGGGAATGTTGAAGCTTGCGCTGACATTCTCAGCCTGAGTTCCCTTACCTGCACCGGGGGCGCCTAAAAACATAATCTTCATATAATACCTCTTTCAGCTCAGCAGCGATTACTGCAGGAAGCCCTTATAGTGACGCATAGACATCTGAGCCTCGATATCGCGGTAGGTCTCCAGAGCTACACCGACAACGATGAGCAGAGAGGAGCCGCCGAATGCCAGGCCGCTGAGGCTGGTCACATCGAATGCAGCAGCAACTGCGTTCAGGATCATAGGAAGACCTGCGATCACGATCAGGAAGAGCGCACCGATCAGAGTGACTCTGTTCAAGATCTTCTTGATGTAATCCGCGGTAGGAGCGCCGGGACGGATACCCTGTACGGTACCGCCGTTTCGCTTCAGGTTATTGGATACTTCGACAGGATCAAAGGAGATCATGATATAGAAGTATGCGAAGGCGACGATCAGAACCATATAGATGACGATATACAGAATGGAACTTGTATCGAAGATCTTCAGCACGGTTGCCCAAAAGCCGGTATCATTCTTGGTAACTCCGCACAGCGTGATGATGGTAGCAGGCAGAGATACGATAGAAGATGCGAAGATGATAGGCATAACACCGGTCATATTCAGCTTGATAGGCAGGTTGGTATTCTGACCGCCGTACATCTTTCTGCCAACGACACGCTTTGCATACTGGATGGGAATGCGGCGTTCGCTGTTGGTGACGAATACGATGAAGCAAATCATCACGACCAGAACGACGGGAGCCAGAATGGAGCATACCAGAGTCAGAATGTTGGTGAAACTGGGCTGCGTCCAATAGGTGGTATTGAACACATTGTTTACGAAGGTAGCCAGCATGCTGGGCAGACCGGAAACGATGTTGGCGAACAGGATCATCGAGATACCGTTACCGATACCGCTTTCGTTGATCTTTTCACCCAGCCACATGATGATCGAAGAACCTGCGGTAAAGCAAGCAATGATAACCAGTGCGGCGAAGAAGTCGTCACGAGCCAGCCAGCCGTTGGACTTCAGAATCTGGAAGTATGCAAACGAAGTTACAACTGCCAAAACGATGGTAAGGACTCTGGTGTACTGTGCAATTTTCTTTTTGCCGTCCTCTTCCTTGGACATCCGCTGCAGCTTATCGATAGCAACTGTGAGCAGCTGGAACACGATCTGTGCAGTGATGTAGGGCGAGATGGACAGAGCAAAGAGGGTGGCCTGGGCAAGCGCGGAGCCGGAGAGCACGTTCAGATAATCCAGTACAGTACCGCCGTAAACGGTATTGAATTCTTCAAACACCGTGCTGTTGACGTAAGGTACGGGAATAGCAGAACCGAGTCTGTACAGCAAAAGGATGAACGCAGTAAAGATCAGCTTGCTGCGGATATCCTTAGCCGCCCAGATGTCTCTGATTTTGCTGAACACCTGTTTCATTTAGACCTCCTCGGCCGTGCCGCCAACTGCCTCGATCTTCTCTTTTGCAGAGGCAGAAAAGACGTTGGCACGTACAGTGAGCTTCTTAGTGATCTCACCGCGTCCGAGGATCTTCAGACCGTCGTTCTCTTTGCGGACGATACCGACCGCCATGAGTGCTGCCATATCTACGACTGCGCCATCTTCGAAGCCGTTGAGCTGTTCAACGTTGACTACAGTGTAAATGGTAGCGAATTTGTTGTAGAAGCCTCTCTTAGGGAGTCTTCTGTAAAGCGGAAGCTGACCGCCTTCAAAACCGGGCTTTACGCCGCCGCCGGAGCGCGCGTTCTGACCCTTGTGGCCCTTACCGGCAGTCTTGCCGTTACCGGAACCGGCACCTCTACCCTTACGGTAGGGCTTTACAGCAGAGCCTGCAGCAGGGGAAAGTTCATGAAGTTTCATGTGTTTTTCCTCCTTCTTAGACGGTTTCAACTTTCACGAGATGTGAAATAACCTTGATTTTGCCCTGGAGAGCGTCGGTGTTCGGCAGAGTCTTGCTGTTGCCGATCTTCTTCAGACCCAGGGAAGCAGCGGTAGCCTTCTGATTGGGAAGAGCTGCGATCAGGCTCTTTACGAGCGTAACTTTAACCATTTCCATCGTTCGGCCTCCTTATTCTGCATCTGCGGAGTTGCCGGTGATCTCAGCAACGGTCTTGCCACGCATTGCGGCAACCTCTTCTGCGGTACGCAGAGACGCCAGAGCGGCGAAGGTAGCCTTTACAACGTTGGTGGGGTTGCTGGAGCGCAGGCACTTTGCACGGATGTTCTTGATACCTGCCATCTCAAGCACTGCACGCATGGTGCCGCCTGCGATGATACCGGTACCTTCGGGAGCGGGCTTCAGGAGAACCTTGCCTGCACCGTACTCACCGATGACCTCGTGGGGGATAGTGTCGCCCTTCAGAGATACGGTGATCATATTCTTCTTAGCGTCTTCCAGGGCTTTGCGCATTGCCTCGGGAATCTCGGCTGCCTTGCCCAGGCCGTAACCTACGTGACCGTTCTCGTCGCCTACTACCATGATGGAAGCGAAGCTTGCGATACGACCGCCCTTAACGGTCTTGGATACACGCTTTGTGGAAACGCGCTTTTCCTTCAGGTCCAGCGCTGCTGCGTCAATATTCTTAGCCATGTTTGTATCCTCCTATAACTTTCTCAGAACTGAAGTCCTGCTTCACGTGCGCCTGCAGCAAGTTCCTGCACGCGTCCGTGATAGAGGTAACCGCCACGGTCGAATACGACCTCAGTAATTCCCTTTGCGATCGCACGTTCTGCGATCAGCTTGCCGACAACCTTAGCTGCCTCTTTGTTGGAGCCGCTCATGCCGAAATCCTTCTCGTAAGAGGAAGCCGCAACCAGAGTAGTGCCGGTGGTGTCGTCGATGATCTGTGCCTGGATGTTTGCGTTAGAACGGTAAACACACAGACGGGGGCATTCTGAAGTGCCGGAGATCTTTGCTCTGACTCTTGCGTGTCTCTTCTTACGCTGAATGTTGGAGTCTTTTCTTGATACCATCTTCTTATACTCCTTTCATTACTTACCGGTTTTGCCGGCTTTGCGACGGATGCGCTCGCCCTCATAGGCAATACCCTTGCCCTTGTAGGGTTCGGGAGGTCTCTTACCTCTGACGACTGCTGCTACCTGGCCAACCTTCTGCTTGTCAATGCCCGAAACGATGATGGTATTAGCATCGGGGCACGCGAAGGTGATACCGTCTTCAGGCTCCATGACTACCAGGTGAGAATAACCCAGGGTCATCTGGAGATTTTTACCGGACATTGCTACTCTGTAGCCGACGCCGGTTACGATGAGCTTCTTGGAATAACCTTCGGACACGCCAACGATCATGTTGTTGACGAGGGTTCTGGTCAGACCGTGAAGAGCTTTGTTCATCTTTTCATCATCGGGACGGGAGACAACAATCTCGCTGCCTTCCTTTGCGATGGTCATGTTGGGGTGGAACTTCTCGGTGAGAGTTCCCTTGGGTCCCTTTACGGTGACCACATTGTTCTCGCCCAGGGTAACTTCTACGCCTGCGGGAACAGGAATCGCTTTTCTACCAATTCTAGACATCTATTCTTCCCTCCCGAATTACCAAACGAATGCCAGGACTTCGCCGCCGATGTTCAGGCTACGAGCCTTCTTATCGGTCATAACGCCCTTGGAAGTGGAAACGATGGCGACACCCAGGCCGTTCATCACCTTGGGCATATCCTCGCAGCTTGCGTAGATACGCAGACCGGGCTTGGATACACGGCGCAGGCCCTGAATGACCTTCTGCTTGCCGATGTACTTCAGAGTGATTCTGATCACGCCCTGCTTGCCATCTTCGATTACCTGATAGCCTTTGATATAGCCCTCTTCAACCAGGATGTCGGCGATCGCCTTCTTCATGTTGGAAGCGGGAACATCAACGCTCTCGTGCTTTGCATTGTTTGCATTGCGGATTCTGGTGAGCATATCCGCGATAACGTCTGAAATCTGCATAGTATTTTTCCTCCTAATTTATGCAAGTTCAATCTCTTGCTGCCCCCCGAGGGGGGGCTGCATTCCGGCGGTTAAAACGCTCTGTTTTCCTGCCGGAAGGATTGGAGCTGATTATTTTGGATCTTGGTAGATTACCAAGAAGCCTTTCTCACACCGGGAATCTCGCCCTTGTAGGCCAGTTCACGGAAGCAGATACGGCAGATGCCATACTTACGCATATAAGCATGGGGACGGCCGCAGATCTTGCATCTGTTGTATTCACGGGTAGAGAACTTCTGGGGTCTCTGCTGTTTTGCAATCATCGACTTCTTTGCCATGTCAATTCTCCTCCTTATTTCGCGAACGGTGCGCCCAGCAGAGTCAGAAGCTCACGAGCCTCTTCGTCGGTCTGTGCGGTGGTTACAAATGCAATGTCCATACCACGGATCTTGTCGATCTTGTCGTACTCGATCTCGGGGAAGATCAGCTGCTCCTTCAGGCCGAGAGCGTAGTTGCCTCTGCCGTCGAAGCCGTTAGCGTTGATACCCTTGAAGTCGCGTACGCGGGGCAGTGCCAGGTTGAAGAGCTTATCCACGAACTCGTACATCATCTCGCCGCGCAGAGTTACCTTTGCGCCGATCTTCATGCCCTCACGGAGCTTGAAGTTTGCGACGGACTTGTGAGCGAAGGTGGGAACAGCCTTCTGACCGGTGATCAGAGTCAGCTCGCTGATGATGGTATCGATTACCTTGGAGTTCTCCTTAGCATCGCCTGCACCAACGTTGATGACCACCTTGTTCAGCTTGGGGATCTGCATAACGCTCTTGTACTGGAACTTCTTCATGAGTGCGGGAGCAACCTCGGAAGTATAAAGTTCTTTCATTCTTGCCATTTCCGTGTTCCTCCTTAGTCAAACTTGTAGCCGCAGGGCTTGCCGTCACGCTTGCCGGAGCAAACGCGGATCTTCTTGCCGTCAACTACTTCAACATGGGTGCGAACACCCTTCTTGCAGTCGGGGCAGTACAGCTGAACCTTGCAAGCGTAGATGGGGGCGTCAACCTTCAGAATGGTGGACTGCTCGCCCTGCTTACGAGCCTTCAGGTGCTTAGAAACTTTGTGAACGTTCTCAACGATAACCTTGCCCTCTTCGGGGGAAACCTCGAGAACCTTTGCGGTCTTAACCTTGCCGTCAGCGGTCTTCTTGTCCTCGTACTTACCGGACAGAACTACTACGGTATCGCCTTTTTTGATATGCATTGTAGTTACCTCCTTACAGTACTTCGGGAGCCAGAGACAGGATCTTCAGATAATCCTTCTCGCGGAGCTCTCTTGCTACCGGCCCAAAGATACGGGTGCCGACAGGGTTCTTGTCAGCCTTGATGATTACGGCTGCGTTCTCATCGAACTTGATATAAGAGCCGTCAGCGCGGCGGATGCCCTTCACGCTTCTGACTACAACTGCTTTAACAACCTCGCCCTTCTTAACGGAGCCGCCGGGAGCTGCCTTCTTAACAGCAGCGACTACGACGTCGCCGATGTTGGCATATCTTCTGCCGGAACCGCCCAGGACACGGATGCACATGATCTCTTTGGCGCCGGTATTGTCGGCAACCTTCATGAGTGTCTGTTGCTGAATCACTGTTTGTTCCTCCTTATGACAATACAGATTTTGCTGTACTGTTGCTTACTTCACTTTTTCAATGATTTCAACAAGGCGCCATCTCTTCAGCTTGGAGAGAGGTCTTGTTTCCATCACGAGAACGGTATCGCCGATGTCGCACTGGTTGTTATCGTCCTGTGCGTACAGCTTCAGGGTTCTCTTGATGATCTTGCCGTACTTGGGATGCTTTACGTTATCCTCGATGGCAACCACGATGGTCTTATCCATCTTGTTGCTGACAACCTTACCCACACGGGTCTTGCGCAGATTGCGCTCAGTCATTTCAGTCATGTTCAATTCTCCTTCCCTTTACTCAGGCGTTCTTCTGGTGAAGAATCGTCATCACACGGGCGATGTCCTTCTTGACATCCGCAATCTTGTGAGGATTGTCAAGCTGATTGATCGCGTGCTGGAAGCGCAGATTGAACAGTTCTTCTTTGAGTTCGCCGAGCTTCGCTTCGAGCTGCTCAGCGGTCATTTCTCTGATTTCGCTTGCTTTCACTGCTTATGCCTCCTCAGTAGTTGTTTCTTTCGCAACAAACTTGCATTTGATCGGCAGCTTGTGGGAAGCAAGACGCATAGCTTCCTTTGCGATCTCGGGTGCAACACCGTCCATCTCAAACATAACTCTGCCGGGTTTCACGACTGCTACCCAGTACTCGGGGGAACCCTTACCGGAACCCATTCGGGTTTCAGCAGGCTTCTCGGTGATGGGCTTATCGGGGAAGATCTTGATCCAAACCTTACCGCCACGCTTGATATAACGGGTCATAGCGATACGGGCTGCCTCGATCTGATTGCTGGTGATCCAAGCGGGTTCCAGAGCAACGAGGCCGTAGGTGCCGTTGGAAATGGTGTTGCCGCGCATAGCCTTACCTTTCAGGCGGCCGCGCTGCACACGTCTGTATTTCACACGCTTAGGCATTAACATTACTAGTTACCCCCTTCTTCTTTGGGTGCACGGTTAGCAGCGGGACGGTTGCCGTCTCTGCGAGGACCGTTGTTGTTTCTGCGGTCGCCGCCACGACGGTCGCCGTTTCTGCGATCACCGTTTCTGCGGTCTCCTCTGCGATCGCCGCGGCGGTCGTTTCTGGGAGCCGGGGTCTCCTGAGGAGCCATGGTAGTAAACTTCTTCTTGACATCGGGAAGAACCTCACCCTTGAAGATCCAAACCTTAACGCCGATCTTACCGTAGGTGGTGTTTGCTTCAAAGAAGCCGTACTCGATGTCTGCGCGCAGGGTCTGCAGCGGGATAGTGCCCTCGTGGTAGTGCTCGGTACGGGCAATTTCTGCGCCGTTGAGACGACCGGACAGGCATACCTTGATACCCTTAGCGCCCATACGCATGGTTCTGCCGATGCAGAGCTTCATTGCACGACGGAATGCAACTCTGCGTTCCAGCTGACCTGCGATGTTTTCAGCAACCAGCTGAGCGTTTACGTCGGGGTTACGAACCTCGATTACGTTGACTGCAGCGGGCTTGCCGACCATCTTTTCGATGTCAGCCTTCAGCTTTTCGATTTCTGCGCCGCCGCGACCGATAACCATGCCGGGCTTAGCGCAGTGGATGAAGACTCTTACCTTATCGGAGTCGCGTTCGATCTCGATCTTGGGAACGCCGGCAGCCTGCAGGTTCTTCTTCAGAGTCTTTCTAAGATTGTAGTCGGATACCAGGGTATCGCCGAAGGTTTCGTCCTTCTCGTACCATCTGGAGTCCCAGTTCTTAATAACGCCTACACGGAAACCGTGGGGATTGACTTTCTGACCCATTTGACTTACCTCCTCCGATTAAACTCTTTCCTTAACCACGATAGTCATGTGGCAGGTTCTCTTCAGAATGCGATCGAAGCCGCCGCGTGCTCTTGCCTGACCGCGCTTCATGGTGGAGCCGGGGCAAACGAATACTTCGGAGACGTACAGATTGCTTCTGTCCATATTGTGGTTTACTTCCGCATTTGCGCAAGCGCTGTTCAGCAGCTTGAGCAGGGGCTCGCAAGCGGCCTTGCGGGTGTTTTTCAGAATACCCATTGCAACGTCGGCATTCTTGCCGCGGATCAGATCCATAACAATAGATACCTTGCGGGGGGAGATTCTGATATTCTTAACAATTGCTTTTGCTTCCATCTTCAATCTTCCTCCCTAATTATTTGCCGTTGTTAGAAGTTTTGGAACCGGCATGTCCCTTATAGGTTCTGGTAGGAGCGAACTCGCCCAGCTTGTGACCGACCATATCCTCAATGATATACACGGGGATGTGCTTTCTGCCGTCGTACACTGCGATGGTGTGACCAACGAAATCAGGGTAGATGGTGGAAGCTCTGGACCAAGTCTTCAGAACCTTCTTTTCTCCTGCCTCGTTCATTGCGCAAACTCTCTTGTAGAGCTTCTCTTCAACGAACGGTGCTTTCTTCAGGCTTCTGCTCATTTACAATCTTCCTCCCAAATTATTTACCGTTTCTGTGCTTAACGATGAACTTCTCGGTTCTGGACTTCTTGTTACGAGTCTTATAGCCGAGAGCGGGCTTACCCCAGGGGGTAACAGGGCCGGGACGACCGACAGGGGACTTACCTTCACCACCACCGTGAGGGTGATCGTTGGGGTTCATTACTGAACCGCGAACGGTGGGACGGACGCCCTTATGACGGGGCTTACCTGCCTTGCCGACCTTGATGGTGTCGTGCTCGATGTTTCCGACCTGACCGATCGTTGCCTTGCAGTCCAGACGGATGAGACGAACCTCGCCAGAGGGGAGACGAACCTGAGCCATGCCATTCTCCTTAGCCATCAGCTGAGCGAATGCGCCTGCGGTTCTAACCAGCTGTGCGCCCTTACCGGGGTACAGCTCGATGTTGTGGATAACAACACCTACGGGAATTGCGGAGATGGGCAGAGTGTTGCCGGGCTTGATATCGCTATCAGCGCCGCTGGTCACTACGTCACCATCGGTCAGACCGGTAGGAGCGATGATGTAGCTCTTGGTCTTGTCCTCGTACTCCAGAAGTGCGATATAAGCGGTTCTGTTGGGGTCGTACTCAACGCCGACAACGGTTGCGGGCATATCGGTCTTCTGACGCTTGAAGTCGATGATTCTGTACTTGATCTTGTTTCCGCCGCCGTGGTGACGAACGGTGATTCTGCCGTAGCTGTTACGGCCGGCGTGCTTTTTCTTGGTAGCCAGCAGGCTCTTCTCGGGGCTGTCCTTGGTAACTTCCGCGAAGGAAGGAACGGACATCTGTCTGCGACCGGGAGTTGTAGGCTTATAAATCTTTGCTGCCATGTCTGACTCCTCCTTACATCATTCCGTCGAAGAAGGCGATGGTCTTGGAAGATTCAGTCAGGGTAACGACTGCCTTCTTCCACTCGGAGGTGTAACCGGAGGTAACGCCTCTTCTCTTCGGCTTCTTCTTCATAATCATAGTGTTGACGCTCTTTACCTCAACACCGAACAGCTTCTCAACAGCGGAAGCGATCTCGGGCTTGGTTGCGTCCTTTGCTACCTTAAAGGTATAGGTTTTCGCAGCGATCCCGTCCATCGAAGCCTCGGTGATTACGGGAGCGATCACGATATCGTAAATCGATTTCATTACGCGTAAACCTCCTCAATTTTCTTTGCGGCATCGGAAACCACAACGAAGCTGTTGCAGTTCAGGATGTCGTACACGTTGATGGTGCCTGCCTGAGTGGTCTTTACGCCGGGGATGTTCGCGAAGGACTTGATGACCTTCTCGTCGTTCTCGGAGAGGACTACCAGGGTCTTCTTGCCGGCGCCTACTGCCGCAAGCATATTGACCATGGTCTTGGTCTTGTATGCGTCGGTAGTGATCTGATCAACAACAATCATCTCGCCGGAGGCTACCTTAGAAGAGAGTGCGCTGAGCATAGCCAGTTTCTTGGTCTTCTTGTTCAGTGCGATCTTGTAGGTTCTGGGCTTGGGACCCAGTGCAACGCCGCCGTGGTACCACTGAGGTGCTCTGGTGGAACCCTGACGGGCTCTGCCGGTGCCCTTCTGCTTCCAGGGCTTTCTGCCGCCGCCGGAAACCTCGGTACGGGTCAGAGTGGACTGCGTACCCTGTCTCTGGTTCAGAAGATAAGCGCGAACCGATGCGTGCAGCACTGCTGCGTTGGGCTCTACGCCGTATACGCTGTCAGCCAGCTCGATGGAACCGACCTCTGCGCCGTTCATATCAACAACTTTCAAATTCGGCATCGTTCTTTCCTCCTTACTTAGACTTTACCGTGTTGCGGATGAACACGATACCACCGCGAGCGCCGGGAATCGCACCCTTCACTGCGATAAGATTCTTCTCGGAATCGATCTTTGCAACGTACAGATTCTGTACAGTTACCTGCTCGTTACCGTACTGACCAGCCATCTTCTTATTCTTGAAGATTCTGGAAGGGGTGGAGTTCGCACCCATGGAACCGGGCTGACGGTGAACAGGACCGCCGCCGTGAGTCATACGCAGGATAGCAGTGTTCCAGCGCTTAACAGTGCCGGAGTAGCCGTGACCCTTGGTGATGCCGGTAACGTCGACCTTTTCACCTGCTGCGAAAGTCTCAGCGGTGACGGTATCGCCTACTTTATAGCCGGATACATCATCAAAGCGGAACTCCTTCAGATGCTTCACGGGAGCAACGCCTGCTTTTGCGAACTTACCCTTCATGGGCTTGTTTACCTTCTTGTCAGCAACGGTGACAAAGCCGAGCTGAACTGCATCGTAGCCGTCAGTATCGACGGTCTTGACCTGCGTTACAGTGCAGGGACCTGCTTCGATGATGGTTACGGGGATTACGTTACCCTTCTCATCGAAGATCTGGGTCATACCGATTTTCTTACCGATAATTCCTTTGATCATTTTTGTTTTTCTCCTTGTTTTAGTTATTGGTCGGCGTTTAGTGTCTGCCGACTTGACATAAAACTCTCAGAGTTTTCTCAGAGCTTGATCTCGATCTCAACGCCCGCAGGAAGTTCCAGAGAGGTGAGTGCCTCAACGGTCTTCTGAGAGGGCTTGATCACATCGATCAGTCTCTTGTGGGTTCTGAGCTCAAACTGCTCGCGAGCGTCCTTATACTTGTGAACCGCGCGCAGGATGGTTACGATCTCTTTTTCGGTGGGAAGCGGAATAGGACCGGAAACGGTTGCGCCGTTGCGCTTTGCTGCTTCAACGATCTTTTCTGCTGCCTGATCGATCAGAGTGGAGTCGTAGCTCTTCAGTCTGATTCTCAGTTTCTCCTTTACTGCTGCCATTACTTGTGCCTCCTTATTTAGAATAGGTTTGGCTCAGATGCTGTACACCGCTCCGTGCGTTTCTTTTTCTCCCATCATAAAACCGAACTTCGTGCGGCAACTCCTCGCACAAAATCCGGACTCACAACTTGAGAATCCGTTACCCTTTGCGGCATCGTTTCTGTTTCGCCCGATTCATACGGACATACTCCGGCAAAATTACCTGTCGATCCGGTATCCCGAACCGTTTTGCAGCAACTTTTGCTTTCAACGCATCAAGCTTGGTCATTATATCACATATATTTTTATATGTCAATCCCTTTGTTCGATTATTTTTCTAAAATCGCAAATATTTACAATTCGTTAACAATTTCAAGCGCCTATTTTTTCGATCAAATCTAACATTTTCAAATATTTTTCGACTTACCTATTGACAAGCTCTCCAAAATATGGTAAGATGTAGGTGCGAAGGTAAAAATTACACAGAAAGGAATTTAATTATGAAAGCTACAGGCATTGTAAGAGAGGTTGACGCTCTCGGAAGATTTGTAATCCCTAAGGAGATCCGCAAGACCCTTGGAATCGACACATTCAGCGCTTTGGAGATCTATACCGAAGGCGACACGATCATTCTCAGAAAATACGCACCCGCTTGCATTTTCTGCAACGAGCTGGATGATATGACCACCTACGAAGGAAAGCTGATGTGCAAGCGCTGCATCAACAAGATCGCTTCTCTGGCGCAGGATCAAAACTGATCTGCCCAAAAGAACCGAACCGCCCTGCGGTTCGGTTCTTTTCGTTTTATCTGAACAACTGACCGTCCGCGTCGTAGCAAGCCACGCGGCGGATCAGGTAGAGACACTCCGACTCGCCAAGCGCAGTCAGAAGCCCCTTCATAAAGTTCTCGGGATTCAGGAAATCCCCCTGCCCTGCCCGAAGGCAGGCACGGATCCGATCGCCATCCACCGACACCGAAACGATCTGCTCGGAAATGTCTTTCTCTTTATCTCCCTTTTTTCCGTGAACCATCACGACCATCGGCAGCTTCAGCGCAGCTTCCACCGCCTCCGGATTCAAAGGACGTTCGGTATAGATGTGATATTCCGACAGCGCCACCTCCTGCAGCTTCGCGGTAGGACGGTAGACTTCCAGAATCTCCAGTTCGGGCGTGAGAGCGTTCTGCAAACGCTTAGCGATCTCGCCCTCGCTCATTTCGTGGGTGATGCGGATGTCCAAATACTCCGCCACGCTCTCGGCACCTACCGAAACGGTCAGTGCGAAGACCATCTTGGGACGGGGATTGAAGCCCTGACTGTACCAGATCGGGATCCCTGAGCGCAGAAACGCGGAATTGAGCGTACGGCACAGATCCAGATGGGAGATATAGCGAAGCTTGCCGGTCTTGGCAAACTTGATGCGGATCGCGCGGGGCTCTCTTAAGAGGTTCCCTTTGGGCAACATGAGCGTTCACCTCCCAGTTTATTGGCTCCACAGCCCGAGCACTGCTCACGGCAGGAGGGCGTGGTAATCTCGGCGTAAGCCTTTTTTCTTTCTCGTTTCAAAAATTCCTTGGTCACGCCGGGGTCGATGATATCCCACGCCAGCACTTCGTCTTCGGAATAAGTGCGGTTGGCGTAGAAAGCGGGATCGATGCCGCATTCCTCAAAGACCGCCATCCAGGCGTCGTAGTCAAAGAATTCGTCCCAGCTGTCGAACTTTAACCCGCGGCGATGTGCCGCCAGAAGTGCCTTTGACAAGCGGCGGTCGCCTCTGGCGAATACGCCCTCCAGATGGCTGGTCTTGGCGTCGTGCCACTTATAGGTGACGTGCTTCATCTTGGAGACCGCCTCAAATAGCACCGTCTGCTTGCGGCGAAGCTCCTCCATGGTCTGTTGCGGCTCCCATTGAAAGGGCGTCCAGGGCTTCGGAATAAAGCAAGACACCGATACGGTGACGGTGGGCGCACGGTTTTTCATCGCCTTGGGATTCTTGTAGTAGGCAGACACCACACAACGCGCCAGCTCGGCAATTCCTCGGATGTCGTCGTCGGTTTCGGTGGGCAGACCGTTCATAAAATACAGTTTGACCGTATTTTTGCCGTAATCGAACGCCACGTTGCAGGCGCGGAGCAGATCTTCCTCGGTCAGATTCTTGTTGATGACGTCGCGCAATCTCTGGGTTCCCGCTTCGGGCGCAAAGGTGATGCCGCTGGCGCGGACGCCCGAGATCTTCTCCATCAGCTCGGGGGTGAAGCTGTTGACGCGGAGCGAGGGGAGCGACAGGCTGACCTTCGCCTCGTCAGTCCACTCCAACAGCTCGTCGGTCAGCGTGTCGAGACAGGTATAGTCCGAGATCGACAGCGAGGACAGCGAGATCTCGTCGTAGCCGGTAGCTTCGTAAAGCTTCTTCGCCTGCTCGTTCAAAATCTCGGGCGTTTTTTCGCGAACGGGACGGTAGGTCATTCCCGCCTGACAGAAGCGACAGCCGCGGATACAGCCGCGGTAGACCTCCAGCATAATGCGGTCGTGCACCGTCTCGATGTAGGGCATGACCACTTTTTCGGGGTAGTAGGAGGTATTCAGATCCTTCATGATCCGCTTGGTGATGCGCTTGGGAATGTCGTCAAAGACGGGCGTGTACGCTTCGATGGTGCCGTCCTCTTTATAAGTGACGGTATAGAGCGACGGAACGTAGAAGCCGGGCAGCTTTGCCGCTTCGTGCAGGAAGGATTTTCGGGTGTAGGTTCCGTTTTCCTTCATATTTATATATAAGCGGCAAACCTCCACCAGTGCGTCCTCTCCTTCTCCGATAGAGAAGAGATCGAAGAAGTCGCAGACCGGCTCGGGATTGTAGGTGCAGGGACCGCCGCCGATGACGATGGGATCGTCCTCACGACGGTCTGCGGAAAGCAGTGGGATCTGCGCCAGATCCAGCAGATTGACCACGTTGGTATAGCACATCTCGTATTGAAGCGTGAAGCCCAAAAAGTCAAAGTCTTTGAGCGGGTCACCGCTCTCATGTGCCCACATGGGCAGGTTGTGGGAGCGAAGCTGTTCCTCCATGTCCACCCAAGGGGAATAACAGCGCTCGCACCAGATATCCTCTTCCCTGTTCAGCGCACCGTACAGGATGCGGACGCCCAAGTTGGACATACCGATCTCATAGGTATCGGGAAAAGCAAATGCGAAGCGACACTTGACGGCGTTTTTGTCCTTGAGGATCTCGCCGTACTCGCCGCCGATATAGCGTCCCGGCTTTGTAACCGAACGCAGGATCTTATCTTTCAAATCAAAATTCATTGTATACTCCATGCGCCCGATCGGGCGCTTTTCGTTAGCCGAAGAATTTGGTGATCACCAGCGTAGGCAGAAGCCAAACGAGCTGATAGATCATCAGATTCAGCGAAGTGACCTGCTGTGTTCCCACCATCTTCAGAAGCAGCCAATAGACCGGGATCGCCGCCAGGAGCGACAGCACAGCCAGTCCCACGCCGATCTGAATCAGATGACGGGTAGTGCGGCAAAACTTCACCGTTTCAAACAATCCCCGCTTGGTTCGGGACAGCAGAATACTCTCCGCCGCCTCTCTACGGAGGATGCGGTCTTTCTTTTCCTTACCGCGAATGACCTTCAGGGGCATATCACTGCCCCAACGAATGCGCTTTTCCATAAAAGCGCGGTTGATATTGGGATCGAAGGTCTTGATGGCAACGCAAACACCGGAACGGAACAGATTTTGTGCGATTCCCTCAAAGTCCTCGTCCATTTCGTAGGATATCTCCAGGCGCGCCACCGCCTCACGGGAGATCGCCATATACATTACCGCCGCATCCGAAGCCAGGTCTCTGTCGTCTGCGGGCACCCTGATGCCCGCATCCCGCAGGAAGCTTCGGCTGCCGACCAGCACCAGCTCGCCGTCCACCGCTGCCTCCACGCCGTTTTCGGAAACGGTAATAAAATCCATATCGGCGGTATATCCCGTATCGGACACCACCAGCGAAAACATTTCGCCCAGCGATCCGCCCGTAGCACAGAAAATCGCCGACGCATAACCGATCACCTTAGACAGATCCGCTTCGCCGAACACCTTTACACCGACCAGTTGCACCTGCTCGGGAGGAAACACCTCGCTGTCCTGGAAGGTCACCACTGACGGCGGTGCATATTCATCCAGCGCACGCTCGCCCATGACGGCGGCATTGGTATGGTGCGCTCCTGCAGAAAGCGTGGTGAGCGGAGCGTAAAACACGTAAAGCAACGACAGCGGCATAGACAGGAAAAATCCGCCTACCCCCACCGACAGTGCCGTAGCGAGAGACCCCGTGGAAGACCAAAACATTATTCCGAACCCGACGCCTACCAGCAATGCCAGCACGGTCAACAGCTTCACGGGTCGCTTGACCGAGCTACGTGCACGCATCTCGCGTTTGAATCCAAGCACACTGCGAACGCGCTCTACTGCAAAATAGCGGGTCTCTTCCGGCATATGATCCCGAAGAGCGGAGCGCTCCAAATCGGCATCCGTACCTTCCAAGAGACGAAGCGTGTACTTTTCTTTGGAGGAAAAGGCAACGGTAAACGCCAAATACTCCCGTTTGACAGCGCCGTAGCTGCACAGCTTTGCCAACACACCGGACGACAGCACCGGCAAGCAAAACGTGAGCATTGGCGTATCGGGAAGCAGTAGCATCCGCACAACGACATATGCCGTATGAACGATCAGCATGATGGCAAACAGACGGATCGGCGCCACGTTTTTGCCGTCCGTTTTCCCGATTCCGAACACCTCGGGAACCAACGCGGCTCCCCAAACCGCCAGCTGTATAGCGATCCAGCCCGATACGACGGGGAAACGGGTCTGATCCAAAAAATCGGGAAGTCCGAAGCCGATGGCATCGGCATTTTCCCAAATCAGCGCAAACACGGTCAGCAGGAGCAGAAGCAGAATCCCTCCGCGCATTTTCCATAGCTTCTTGCGATAATCCGCTGCGATCCGCTTTTTCTCGTCAGCAGACAGGGCGTCGTAGGGATCGGCAGGCTTTTCAGACCCGGATTTTCGGCGCGCCGGCGTCGGCGTAGCTTGATCATCGGACGTCTCTTCCTTCATCCCGAAGATCGCTTGCAGATCGTATTCGGTCTCGTCGATCCGAGCCTTGGTAGGATCGGCAGGGCCGGGTGCCTTCTCCCTTCGCTCAGGCGGAATAGGGCGTGCCTTGGTCACCGCGCGAATCTCAGAGCCAGATCCGCGGCTGATAAAGCTGTGTCCGAACAACTCCTCCAGCGTTTTGGGACGCTGTGCCGTCTCAGGCTCGGCATCCGCCCCGTCCGTCTTGGACTTTTCCGGCTGGATCACCGGCGGCGCCACGTGTTTTTTCAGTTGATCCAGCAGATCGTCTGCGTGGACTTCGTCTTTTTTGCGATTGGACATAGCAGAACCTTATTTCTTCACGTTGCGGCACTGTGCCGCGCGGCAAAGTACGACCGCCGCAGCGCACGAAACGTTGAACGAGTTCACCTTGCCGTACATAGGAATGGACAGCAAAAAGTCGCACTTTTCTTTCACCAGACGGGAAATGCCGCTTCCTTCACTACCGACCACGAATGCGGCAGAACCGGAAAGATCCGCATCGTACAGAGACGTACCCTCCGCCTCGGCACCATAGATCCACACGCCTTTTTTCTTGAGCTCGTCGATCGTAGCGGCAATATTGACCACCTTAGCGATGGGCAAATGCTGGATCGCGCCGGCTGACGACTTTACCACCACCGGTGTCACGGGGGCACAGTGCCGTTTGGAGATGATCAGACCGTGAGCGCCTGCACCCTCGGCACAGCGAATGATCGCGCCCAAATTGTGAGGGTCTTCAACGCCGTCGGCAATGACCAGAAAAGGTGATTCCCCCTTCTCTTCCGCAATGCGGAGAAGATCGTCCACCGAGCAATACTCTACGCCCGCCGCCAAAGCGACCACGCCCTGATGAACCCCGCCGCCGGACAGACTGTCCAGCTTCTCGCGGGCAACCTGCACTACCGGGATCCCTGCTTCCTTCGCCTTTGCGACGATCAGAGTGATAGACCCCTCCCGTTCGCCACCCTGGACGAAGAGCTTATCCAGCGTTTTTTCCGCTTTCAACGCCTCCAAAACGGCGTTTCTGCCGTAGATCACGCCTTCGGTCTCAACGGCGGGAGCCGTTTTTTCCAATCTATTTCGATCAAACTTCTGTTTCATAATACACCTGCATTCAATCATAGAATCGTAACGCTTTTATTATATCATAAAATTCGATATTTGTATAGCCTTTTCGAACATTTTTCCGAAAAAGCGCAAAAAACCGAGACAACGTCTCGGTTTTTTGTCAGTCGTACAATGATCGGTTTACTCGCCGGCCTTCATTGCAGCAAAACAATCGCTGCAGTATACGGGTCTGTCGCTGGTAGGCTGGAAGGGGATCTTTGCAGGCTTACCGCACTTGGCACAGACGGCATCAAACAGCTCTCGCTGGGGTTTGGTCGCATTCTTCTTGGCGTTACGGCAATCTCTGCATCTCTGAGGCTGATTCTGGAAGCCCTTTTCAGCATAGAATTCCTGTTCGCCTGCGGTGAATACAAACTCCTTTCCACAGTCTTTGCACTTCAGTGTGATGTCCTGATACATGTGTTCTACCTCGCTTTGAAATATGGTATAAATTTTACCCGAGGACGGCGGCGAGCCATCATCTTTGCAACTTTGCAACGATTACAACGCTTTACTTAAGCTACTTGGGCATATAACAAATGAAATTTTACAGCCACCACGCACACGCGGTCACGGCGATTCGAAATGTTGCTTGATCTTGCGACGCATACGGTAAATGGCATTGTCCACCGACTTCTCATTCCGTCCGAGACGGTCTGCGATCTGAGCAGCAGAGTATCCTTGCAGATATAGCTGATACACCGAGCGTTCCAAATCCGAAAACAGCGTATCCACCAAATCAGACAGTTCTCCCATAGGAGCTCTGCGATCAGACTTACGCTCCGACGCGCTCTGCGGAAGTTTTTCCGGCGCAAGAGGTGCACGGGTGGTACGTCTCAGCTTGCGAAGCGCAGAGATCAAACGATTGCGAACGCAGATCTTAGCGTACAGACCAAACGTCACCTTGTCCTGTTGCAAATCATAACTTAGCGCACCGTGGTAGAGAGCAAGCGTTGCCTCCTGCATCAGATCCTCAAATTCAGCGTCGGGACAGTCGGTGATCGTTCGGGACACCATTGACAAAAGAAGCGCCGCATACTGTTCACGAAGAAGATCAAAAGCAGACTCATCGCCTGATTTTACACGCTCAATTAGTTTAACGAGAGATCGATCCAAAACACACCTGCGAAGGGCTTACGACATTTTTGTCATTTTTAACAAATCAAGCCCCAATTCTTGCTATTTATTATCGCAGTTTTAATTATAGCACTTTTTTACACTTTGTCAATAGGTTATTCACAATTTTTACAATCCTATTGAAATTCCGTGCTTTTCCACAAAAAAAGCCCCACAAGTTCCCTTGTGAGGTCTTAAAATTTGCGCACTTTAACCAATTTAGCATAGATCGCCTCAATCGGGCTCTGCATTTTTAACCGTTATTCGTTCATCAGATAACCCAGTTCTCCGGTCAGCAGTGCCAGCACCCCTTTGTAAACCTGTTCGGGATTTTCCCGGAATTGATAGCGCATCAGCTCAAGTTGAGCGGAATTTTCAGCAACCAATTTGATCTCCAGCGACAGCTTCCCCTGATCACGGATGGCACAGGTGAGATCATAACTGCCGTCTGAACGAGGTTGAAAAGAGGTTTCCACCGCCGCTCCCCGCTCCCTGAAATTCAAAAGACGAAGCGCGCTGCGCAGACCGCGAGTCTTCACATAGTTCATCAGGTCACTCTGCAGGCTTTCCACAACCTGAACGCCTTGCTCGCTGATCTGATAGTATGTGCGATTCTCATCTCTGAGCTCCACGACATTGCCACGCTCCAACAAATCCGCAAAGCAATCGGCAAAATCAATCCCACCAACGAACCCGTCCTGCATGACGATATCGTTGATGTCACTGTATTCCAGCGGTCTGCCGATATGATACATCAAATACAGGATAAAGATTTTGATTTCATCTTCGGCGTATAGTCTGGTTTCCATTTTTCCTCCGATAGAAGAATGGGCGAGACGCCCCGCCCATTCTTCGTTTTAATCAAATTAGTCCCAATACTTTTTAGTGGGGATGAGTGCCGCAGTCTCAGGAACGTACTCGTAGGTTGCGTCCATTGCCTCGGTGAAGATGTAGCGACCGTTATTATCGATCTCATAGTCATCAAGATTCTCATGAATGATCGCCGCAGACTGTACGAAGTAGACGGGAGCCACGGGAGCATCCTGCAGCAGCAGTTTTTCTGCCTGTGCAAGGATGGTAGCACGCGCTGCCGCATCCTTCTCTGCCAAAGCCTTTTCCAGCAACTCGTCGTACTCATCGCTGGCATAACCGGTAACACCGGGGATCAGCTCAAAGTGGTCAGCAGATTCAGAGAAATCATATGCACCGCCGGAGTAGCGACGGGCGAACTGAGCCAGTACCGCAAAAGGATCTGCAGACATCATGCTCAGCTCGAGACCCAGTACCTGATATTCGCCGGATCTGTACTTCTCGATGATATCATCCTTGATCAGGTGAGAGTAAACGTTAGCAAATTCGTAACCGGTGCCGACGCCGTTCTCATCGGTGATAACACGGATGTACTCCAAATAGTTGAAGGTGGTGATATCGACCTCTTCAATGGTAACGGTAAATCCGAGCTCGCCCCATGCTGCTGCGGCTTTTTCGGCAACCTTCTTCTCGACCGCGTTATCCTTTCGGATAGTCACGGTAAACTCGCCGCCGGAAACGCCCGCATCTGCCAGGAGCTGCTTGGCTTTTGCAAGATCGGCAGAAGTGCTGATGGCAGCACCTGCGGTCTTGCGGAAGGAGGTTCCTTCTTTATGGTTCCATACCTTATCGCACAGCAGACCGGTTGCAGCCTTACCGAAAACGATCTCTGCCACGATTGCGTCACGATCCAGCGCCAAAGACAGCGCCTGCGTTACGCGAGAATCGGAGAACAACTCGTAATTGGTATTGAACAAATAGGAATACGTAGAGAGACGGTCTACCAGCTTGGCAGAACTCTTCAGCTCGTTACGCTTTTCCAAGGGGAGATTGTTGATAAACAGACCCTCGCCCGCAGAATACTGGTCATAGGCGGAAGCAGCATCGATAAACTTGATATTCAGTCTGTAAGGATCAACATACTCGCGCAGAGCTTCGCCGTCTTCCTCGGTATCGTAGAAGTAATACTTGTTCCGTTCGAGAACGATCGCAGGCTCGTTATCGTAGGTATCATCCTTGGTATCGAAGCCGTCGTAGCTGAATTCCTTTACGTAGAAAGGACCGTTTGCCAGCATTACGGAGGACAGGGTAGCCCAGCAGTACTCAGAGGGCTTCACATAGTTATCCTCTGCTTCCAAAGCTTCTCTGTACAGCTCATCTACTTCGATCTTGATCTTCTCTACCTTATCCTCACGCAGAGGAGAAAGCGCTACGCTGGCGCAGTTCTGCAGGAATGCGTCGGCATACTTGCCGTCGATCAGTTCTACGGTCAGCAGATCGGAACCGGAAGCGTAGATGCCCAGGTTATCAATGGAAGTATCGCCGTTCTTTACTTCGGCGGCATTCTTAACGTACATCAGAAGAGCAGCGGCAGAGCACTGGAACTCGGGATCCAGGATACGCTTCCAAGCGTACACGAAGTCCTTCGCCTGTACGGCAGTACCGTCACTCCACTTGGTATCGTGAAGTCTGAACTCGATGACGTTATCCTTCACAGACCAAGATTTCGCCATAGCGGACTCAACGTCGCCGTCTTCATCCACATAGACCAGTCCCTGATAGATCAGAGACAGCAGCTGTTCTGCGTCGGGATCGTTATAAGCCAGCGCAGGGTCGAAGTTAGTTACCTTGTCCATATACATAGTGATCTCAGGTCCGGGATCCTCTTTATCGGTACACGCAACCAGTACGGTACCCAGCATCACGAAACAAAGAATCATTGCAATGATCTTCTTCAAAATGTGTTTCCCCCTTCAATACATCGCAGGTATAGTTATACGGATATTATAGCATTATTTTCTGATTTTCGCAATGGGAAATCGAGCGATTCTGAGATTTCGTCCCCTTGTACAAAACAGACGAATTTATTTTGTTCATTATTCACAATTGATTTCCCGAATTTGGTTGAAATTGTCGCTTCCGAGTGTCTATTTTCGTTTCGATCAGTCCATCCTTACTTCGGCGGCACGCTTTGTTCTGTAATTCTGCCCTGCTGCATAAAATAAAGAACACATCGCATCGTTACGGAGGTCTTTTATGAACCGTCATTCACACGCGCCGATCAAGCCTCGCCCCCACCTCGCGGGACGAGCTCCCGTGATCGCGGTAGCCGTTTTATTTCTGCTGACGGCACTGCTGTCCGCGCTTCCCTCCCGTGAAGAGCTGTACACGCTCTTTCATCGGGAAGCGATTGCCGGTTACCAAACCGTAGCCGAAACCACGCCGAAGCGCTCCCCTGTTCTCGGAGAGTATTACGACACGCCGACCGAGCCGTCCGCCGTCATCCCCGACGAAACGACCGGGGCAGAAGCAGAGCAGATTCCCGCCGGCTCCGATCGAGTTGCACTCTGATCAAAGCTCGGGCGGAGTGAAGATAAAGATCGCAACGAACAGCTTTTGGTCAAAGGCGTACTGCTCTTTGGTCTTATCGGAGGTAGAGAGCTCTGACGCTTTTCTGAAGCAGAGCACCGTATCCTCGGGCAGAACGTCCAGCGAATCGAAGTACTGTCCGAAGGGCGTATCCGACAGACGAACGGAGTAATCGTCCAGCGCATATTCGGGCTTTTCGCCCAAAATCTCCTCCAACGGAACGTAAGCGTCCTGTCTGAAAAAGATGTTATAAACATACGGATCCAAAAGGCTGATCGAAGACTCACCGGTGGAATACAGTGTCATAATATTTTGGATGTAATTGGTGCGCGTGGATGGATCAAAAGCCAGTGATCCGTCCGCCTCTTCCAGCTTCTGTGCATACTGTTCATCGGACAGAATGGTAAAATCGTGGAGAATGATTGCCTTATCACCGTCGCCATCGCGATCCTCGGGCAGGATCGCTTCGAAGGCGCTGTTGACTCCCTCGATCTGTTCCTCACTCATCAGAAGAACGGGGCCTGCGTAGACGATCTGCGTATCGTAATCGCTCTTGGACGCCATCTGATAAATGCCGATGCCGAGCACGACAACGAAAAACAGCACCACGATGGTCGTCCACTTATAGTGATACCAGTAATTTTCCAGCCATTTTTTGAGTTTTTCCATTGAATCACACCTTCCCTTTTTCCAAACGGATCAATTCTTGGGCAATTCTGAAAAAGTCGGCGGATTGACCGCATTCCAAGAAGGTCACGCTCCCCTGCCCCGTCTCACGAAGCGCTCCCGCTTCCGCAAGCAAACGGCAGGTCTGACGGGCGATGCCGGCGTTCCCATCGTACAGGGGAAGTCCGCCGCTGACGGCTTTGATGGCATCCCGAACGAAGGGATAATGGGTACATCCCAGCACCAGTGCATCGATTCCCTGCAACAGCGGAGCGTCCAAAATGCCGTGCAGAAAGTGATCCAATGCGGAGCCCGCCCAAACACGCGCCTCGATCAGCTCCACCAGCCCCGGTGCGGGGATGGGCAGGATCTGGGCTTCGGTTCCCAGCGCCTTCGCCAGATCGCCAAAGCGGCGGGAGGACAGCGTGGTGGAGGTTGCCAGTACGCCGATCTTTCGGTGTCCGTCCCGGATGGCGGGCTTGATAGCAGGCTCTGCGCCTATCAGGATCCGATGGCTCCACAGCGCACGGAGCGGAACCACCGCCGCCGCCGTTGCGGTATTGCAAGCCAGCACCACCGCCTTGCAGCCCGCGTCAAAGAGACGCCCGACCCCTGCACGGGTCAGCTCCAGCACCTGACTCTCGGGGCGCACGCCGTAAGGAGCGTTCCGATCGTCTCCGAAATAGAGGAAGTCCTCGGCGGGCATCAACCTTGCCAGTTCACGCAGGACGCTGATGCCGCCCAGTCCCGAATCAAACACCCCGATGGGGGCGTTTTTTTGTATTTGCATAACGGTTCCCCCTTGGGAAATTTCGTTATCCGTAGTAATTTGCGTCCCTCAGTCCACGGGCTTCATCGTGGGGAATAGAAGGACGTCACGGATGGACGCGCTGTCGGTGAGCAGCATCACCAGACGGTCGATACCAAAGCCCAGACCGCCGGTAGGAGGCAGACCGTACTCCAGCGCGGTAACGTAGTCGTAGTCCACCTGCGCCTTCGTTTCGGGATCCTGCGCCTTGCGCTCTGCCACCTGCTTCTCAAAACGCTCGCGCTGATCCACGGGATCGTTGAGCTCGGAGAAGGCGTTGCCGAATTCGGTGGCGTTGATGAAGTACTCAAACCGCTCGGTGAAAGCGGGATCAGAGGGCTTGCGCTTTGCCAGCGGGCTGATCTCCACGGGATAATCGTAAATAAAGGTAGGCTGGATCAGCATTTCCTCTACGTAAGCGTCGAAGAACTCTGCCAGGATCGCACCCTTAGTGGGAACCTCGGGCAGCTCTACGTGATGCTCCTTCGCCAGCGCGATGGCCTCCTCGTCGGAAGTAACGGCGGCAAAGTCTACGCCGGAATATTTCTTGACCGCTTCCACCATGGTCATGCGCTCCCAATAGGAGAGATCAATGGTCTGACCCTGGTAGGGGATCTGCAGCGTGCCGCATACCTTCATAGTCACGGTCTTCATCATATCTTCCACCAGATTCATCATACCCTCAAAATCGGTGTACGCCTGATACAGCTCGATGGTGGTGAACTCGGGGTTGTGCTTGGTGTCCATGCTCTCGTTACGGAAGATTCTGCCTACCTCGTAAACACGATCCATGCCGCCGACGATGAGGCGCTTCAGGTACAGCTCGGTCTCGATACGGAGCACCATGTCCATATCCAGCGTGTTGTGATGGGTATAGAAGGGACGTGCGGATGCGCCGATCTCGAAGGGAGTGAGGATGGGCGTATCCACTTCCAAAAATCCCTTGGAATCCAGATAGGCGCGCAACTCACGGAGGATCATACTGCGCTTAACGAAGGTCTCCTTGACCTCGGGATTAACGATCAGATCAACGTAGCGCTGACGGTATCGCTGGTCTACGTTGGTAAGTCCGTGGAACTTCTCGGGCAGGGGAAGCAGAGACTTCGCCAGCAGAACCAGCTCGGTGACGTGAATGGAGACCTCACCGGTCTGGGTTTTGAAGACAGTGCCTGCCACGCCGATGATATCGCCGATGTCCCATTTCTTAAAGCCGGTATTGTAGAGATCCGTGCCCACCTCTTCGCGCTTGACGTAGAGCTGGATCTCGCCCTGCTTGTCCGCAAGGTGTGCAAAGGATGCCTTACCCATGATCCGACGGCTCATCATTCTGCCCGCCAGACGGACGGTCTTGCCCTCGTAGGCGGCAAAGTCGCCCTTAATGTCAGCGCTGAAGGCGTCAACGTCGTACTTGGTGATGGTAAAGGGATCGTTGCCGGTCGCCTTCAGGTTGGCGAGCTTTTCCCGCCGTACCGCCAGCTCACTGCCGGCGGAAAATTCAGTGTTTTCGTTCACTGCCATTTTGATGTCCTCACTTACTTGGTGATTTCCAGAATTTTTACGTTTACGTGTCCTTGGGGAGTCTCTACCACTACGGTCTCGCCCGCCTTTTTACCCAAGATCGCCTTACCGATGGGGGAGAGGTCGGAGATCTTGTTCTGCAGAGGGTCTGCCTCGGTGGAGCCGACGATGGAGTACAGGATCTCCTCGTCCCACTTCTTGTTGTAGATGCGAACCTTGGAGCCTACGTTTACTACGTCGGTGGTGATCTCGGAGACCACGATCACGTTCTTCAGCATTTCCTCCAGCTCGGCAATGCGGTTTTCTACTTTGCCCTGCTCGGTTTTTGCCTCATCGTACTCGGAGTTCTCGGAAAGGTCGCCAAATCCCAGTGCGATGCGGATCGCCTCGGTGACTTCCTTACGCTTGACGTTTTTCAAATAGCTGAGCTCTTCCTCCAGCTTCAGTTTGCCTTCTTTGGTTACGGTAATTGCCATGATTCTATTCTCCTTATGAAAGTTTATTTTTTATTTATCACGGTCATTGAGGGCGTTAATGGCTGCCTTCAATTGATCGTCAGTTTCTTCGGTTAATTTGAGGGGATTAAGCTTCGCCGCCTCGTCGGACAGCGAAACGGTAATATCGGGCGTAATGCCGATACCGTCGTAATTTTCCCCCGAGGGAGGGCTGTACATACGGGTGGTCAGCGAAAGCACGCCGCCGTTGGGCAGAGGGTACATAAACTGCATACAGCCTTTGCCGAAGGAAAGCTCACCCACGATGGTCACCTTGCCGTAGTCTCGCAGGCAGGAGGTGAACAGCTCCGCCGCGCTGGCGGTGTTGCCGTTGATCAGAACCGCCATGGGGCAGTCCACGGTGTGATCCTCCTCCTCGGTATCGGAGTAGGTCTCCTCATTGCCCTGCGCATCGGCAACGCGGATCAGCACGCTGTCTTTGGGAAGCAGATAGGAAAGCACCGACAGGACGCTGTTCAGCTGACCGCCGGGATTGTTGCGCATATCAAAGATCAGACGGTCGGCGCCCGCCGCCTGCAAAGTATCTACCGCTTCTTTGAACTGCGGAGGAGTGGTGGCGTTAAACTCCGAGATGCGGATGAGTCCGGTATGGCCGTCCGAGAGCATCCCGTAGGTCACGCTCAACGCGGTGACGTGGGCACGGGTAGCGGTCATCTGCATCTCCACGCCGTCTCGGCGGACGGTCAGGCGAACGTCGGTTCCCTCTTCCCCGGCAATGGCGTCTACCAGCGCATCGTAGCCGTCGGTCTCACAGCGCAGATCCTCAACGCCCACGATCAGGTCGCCCGACTGCAAGTCCAGCGCTTCTGCGGGAGAATCGGGCATCACCAGCATGATCTCGATACCGCCCGTCTCCTCGTGATAGACAACCTGCACGCCGATGCCCACCAGATCGCCCTGCATCGATGCGCTGTATTCCGCATATTCCTCGGGATTCATATAGCGGGCGTAACGGTCGCCGGTTGCGGCGACGTATGCGTCGATCATACCGTCCAATGTCAGCGAATCGTCGATCTCGGGAAGCTCACCGATGTAATTCATCTCAAAGAGCTGCTTGACCATCGCCAACGTGGGATCGTCGCTGTTATAAGACTCTACGTACGCATCGTTTTGCTGTTGATGTCCCTCTGTTCTCATGGTCACATAGGTGGACATAAACGTGATCAGAACGGCAAGTGCCACGATCGGAAGCGTCCAGCCCCATGCGATTTTCTTCTTAAATAATGCCATATTGATTTCCTTTAATAAATTGCCTTGTGTGACGTTATCATTCCGCCGTATCTACCGTGCCGTCGGACAGCACGAGATAGTGCTCGGGATCCACGCGGGCACCGTCGATCCACAGCTCAAAGTGACAGCCCGCGCCGGCAATGTTGCCGCTGCAGCCTGCACTGCCGACGGTCTCGCCCTGCAGAACGTAATCGCCTGCCGAAACCGTTATACTGCCCAGATGTGCGTAGCGGGTGTGGGTGCCGTTTTGATGGCGGATCGCCACATAGTGACCGTAGCCGTATTCGTAGCCTACGGCGATAACGATCCCCGACGCCGCCGCAACTACGTCGGTGCCGTACTCGGCAGAGAGATCCACGCCGCCGTGGAAATCGGTGATCACTCTTCCGTCTACCTGATAGGTGCGATAGCCGACCGACGTCAGCACCGCCGCACTCTGTCCTTCGGTCACAGCCAGCGGAAGAATATAATCGGCACCGTCCGCGTAATAGTCGGAGCCTTTTTGCAGACCTCCCTGCTCCATCGCGGTTTGGAGCGATTCGGACAAAAGTGCCTCTTTTTCTGCTTTGGCGGCGAGATAACCGTCCATGCCCTGTCGGGCGATCTCCGCTTCCAGCGCGGTCAGCGCATCGGCAATCGCACGATCCGCTTTCTGCTCGCCCGCCTGAGATTGCTGAATATAATAACTGAAGCGATCCAGGCTATCCTGCAGAGACTGGAGATAATTGCCGCATTCCAGCAAACGCGCGTGGAAGAGCTGCAGCCGTTCCACCTGCTCGATCGCCACTCGATTCCGCTCAATCCGAAGCGCTTCCGTCGCGGTGCGCACCTCGGCAAGCTCCCCGAGCTTGGTCTCCAGCGACTCCATCAGTTTTTGGTCGTAATCCCGGATCTGCTGGCTGCGCTCCAGTCCCACCGTCAGCGACAGCAGGCTGTCCGAACGGGAAAATTGCTCCAAAAGTCCGGGCAATCCCTCTTCGTGATCCTGTCTGAGCCGCGCCGTCAGTATCCGAAGCTCGGCGTCGTAAGCGGTTTGCAGCTGCTGATATGCAGCTTCTTGCCAAAGCAACCGTTCATCGTAATGCGAGAGCAACCGATCAAAGCAAGCGACCTCCGCCGCCAAAACCGACAGCTGCTGATCCATCAGATCCTTTTGCAGACAAACGCCTGCAGTTGACCCTTTTTGCGCTTCGATCTCGTCGGTCAGCCGACGTTGCTCCGTGCGAAGCGCCTCGATCTCGGCTCGGAGCGCGCCAACCGTATCGTCGGTCGCCTCCGATCCGCCTTCTGCGGCGTTTGCGGGCACCGACGGATTGTCGGCAGATCCGGGCAGAGCACAAACGGTCAGCAGGAGCGCTAAGGTCAGACAGATCCATTTTCGTACATTTCTGCACATATACATTCTATTCTACCCTTTCAGAAGGTATGCAAATCAATCTTTTTCCCGCAGATAGCGCCCCGTAGAGAGAACGCCGCCCACGGTGCCCACCAGAAGTCCCACGAACAGGAACGCCGCCAGCAGGTAATACCAAACCGAGTCAAAAGAAAGCAGGGTCAGCAGATCATACTGCTTTGCCAGGTACGCGGTGATCTTTCCGTAGAAGAACCACTGCAGAAAGAAGGCGACCGTTGCCGAGAAAAATCCCAAAACGATTCCCTGCATCAGAAAAGGCGCAGTCATAAAGGAACGGGTAGCCCCCACATAGCGCATGACCGCCAACTCCTGACGGCGGCTGAAGATCGCCAGCCGGATGGTGTTCATCAGAACGAACAGTCCCACCACCAGCAGGATCGTAAGCACCGCCAGCGCCGCCGTGCGGATCCCGCTCATCAGCTCCTCCACCGTCTCGATGGCGTCGGCGTGAGAAACTAAATTCGCAATGGGATCAAAGGGCTTTGCCTGTCCGGATTCATCCGTACGGGTCAGCGCCACGCCCTGCAGACGCTCCATCAGACGCGGAATGTCACCGTCCTCCCCCACGCTGATGGCGAAGGAAGCGCGATAGGGATTCTCCCCCGACTGGATGGATTGGAACAGCTGAGGATAATCCTCAAACTTGATCATTTCGGAGCGAAGCGCGTCCTCTTTGGACACATAAGTAAACTGCTCCAGCAGACCCTCCTTGCGGTAATTTTCCAGCAAGGCGTTCATCTGCCCGATCTCGGTTTCGGTACAATCGGTCTGCAGAAAGACCACGACCTCTCCCTCCGAGGACAGATCGGTCAGGTTTTCGTCTACGTTTACCTGCAGCAACCCGACGGTGCCCAGCACCAACAGACAGCCTGCAAGCACCAACACGGTAGCAATGCTCATAACCACCGTTTTGGCGATCTGCGAAAAGCTTTGGGAAAAAGCGAAGGATAGGCTGAACTTTTTCATATCCGATCCTCCTGTTCTCCGGTTTGTGCCTCCGCCGCCTCGGCAGGTGTCCTGTTGGGATCGGCGGGGATCGCTTCGTCGACGGAAACGCCGTTGAACAGATCCGCCAGCACGGCCTCCAGCGCATCGGTCGAGATCGTGATCGAACGTACTTCCGCACCGGGAACGTCCTCGTTTACTGCCACCGGTACCGCATCGGGAGCCGTCTTTACAGCAGCAACAGCTTCCGGCTCGGGATCAACCGGGACTTCAACGATCGCTTCCGTTTCGGGAGTTGTTTCCACCTCGGGAACCGCCTCTGTCTCGGAGATCGTCTCCACTTCAGAGATCGTTTCCGCTTTGGGAACTGCTTCCGTCTCGGGGAATGGTTCCACTTCAGGTACTGCTTCCACTTCGGGAGCGGTCTCCTTTGCGGACACTTCCTCCGTTTCGCAATCAGAAGGCACATCGACTATCGCAACGGCTTCCACGGTGGGGAGCGATTCGGGTTCGAGCGTTTCCGATTCGATTCCGCCGACCGATTCCTCGGGAACGTCCGTTTCTACTGTTTCTTCTATTTTTACTTCTACTGTTTCTTCTGCCATTTCATCCTCGTCAGGCGCGCATTCCGCTTCGTCGGACGGGATCGTTTCTTCGATTGCAGGCAGTTCTTCGACCTGATCCGCAGGCGCTGCCGACGGATCGTCCACGGTCGGGTCTGCCGACTCACTGTTCTCCGCCTCGGTAATCTCCTCGACTGCATCCGCCGTGGCGGAAACCGCAGTAAACACCTCGGTAGCCGAAAGATCGACGGGATCGACGGACTCCGTCGGCAGATCGGACACGGGAGCGTCCGACGCCTCGGAAATATCCTCCTCGTTTGCCTGCTCCAGCTCGGCAAGAAGCTCTTCTCCGGGCATATAAGCGGCGATATCCTCCGTGATCTTTCCACGCTGGAGGCAAACGGTGCGACGCCCGAAGGACGCCGCCAGCTCGCGGTCGTGGGTCAGGATCACGACGGTCTTGCTGTAACGGCTTTGAATGCGGCAAAACAGCTCCATCAACTCCCTGCTCTGTACGGGATCGATATTTCCCGTCGGCTCATCCGCTATAATAACGTCGGGGCTTCCTGCCAGAGCACGCGCCAGCGCAACGCGCTGCTGCTCCACGCCCGACAGCTGACCGGGATAGCATTTCCCCTTCTCCGACAGCTCTACCATGCGCAGTGCGGCGTTCACCTTCATCCGAACGGACGCCGAATGCTCGCCGATGACCCGCAGGGCGAACGCTACGTTTTCATACACGGTCTTATCGGAGAACAAACGGAAATCGCGGAATACGATGCCCAATTTGCGCCGATAATAGGGGATCTGTTTTTTCTTCAGCGAATGCAGTTCCCATTCGTTGACCGAAATACTGCCCGCGGTGGGCTTGTCCTCGGCGATCAACAGCTTTGCCAGCGTGGATTTTCCCGCGCCGGAGCCACCGACGATAAAGACAAACTCTCCGTCCGCAATTTGCAGATTAACATCCTCCAGAGCGGTAAAACCGTCTCCGTAGGACTTGGTTACGTTTTTGAGTTCAATCATGTTTATACTTACATACAGACAAAACAGAGCTCATCGCGAAGATACCCGACGATGACCGACGTCACGAAGCCGAAAGCCGATTTCTCAAAATTGGGAGACGCTTCGGTCCCCCAATTTTGCAAAATCCGAAATGGACGTGAGTCGGGTCATCCTCGTCTTGCGGACAAGCCCATGTTGTTCAGACTTAATATTTTACGGGCTTGGACGAGAGATACTTCTTGACCATCAGCGCAACCTTAAAGGTGATGGCGTGCTCAAATTCTCTCAGATCCAGACCGGTGAGTTTGCGGATCTTCTCCAGACGGTAGACCAGCGTGTTACGGTGCACGAACAGCTTTCTGGAGGTCTCGGAGACGTTCAGGTTGTTTTCAAAGAACGCCTGAATAGTGGTCAGGGTCTCGCGATCCAGGGACTCCAGCGGACCCTTTTTGAAGACCTCCTGCAGGAACATCTCGCACAGAGAGGTGGGAAGCTGATAGATCAGACGTCCGATACCCAAATTGTCGTAGCTGATGATGTCCTTTTCGGTATCAAAGACCTTGCCGACCTCCAGCGCGACCTGGGCTTCCTTGTAGGAACGGGACAGATCCTTGATATTGTCTACCACGGTACCGATACCGATGGAGACCTTGGTGTAGAACTCGGTGGAGATGGTGTCCGAAATGGAGCGCGCCATCTTCTCGATGTCCCGCATATCGTAGTTGGGCTTGATCTCCTTGACCAGAACGCTGTCGCGCTCGCCTACGCTGATGACGTAATCCTTGTTCTTGCCGGGGAACATATTCTGCAGCACGTCGTAAGGCACCACGTCGTTCTTACCGGTGAACTTGATCAGGAAGACTACGCGGGAAACGTCGCCCGCAAAGTGGAGCTCCTTGGATTTTATGTAGATATCACTGGGGAGGATGTTATCCAAAATGATATTCTTGATAAAAGAAGATTTATCGTGCTTTTCGTCGTACAGCACCTTGATGTTGCCCAAAGAGATGGCAAGGAGCGTGGACAGACGCTCGGCAGTCTTGTCCTCGCCCTCCACGAATACCACGTATTCGCTCTTGGCGGCGCCGGCACCCAGTACGCGGTAGGTGTAGCCGCCCAGCGTGGTGACCTCGGAGGTATAGGACAGCTCGTCCCGAATCCCCTGGCGGATCTCGCCGATCTTCACCAGCTCGCTGCAGGAAATGACCACGCCTGTCTCGTCAATGACGCCGATGACACGGTCTACTGCATCCTTCATTTGATAGATAATACCCTGAAATAAGCGATTCGACATAAAAATGTCTCCTTTCAGATGACGGCAGGCAGAACCTTGGGCATTTTTTCGCCGTTCTGCCGAGCCCGTAATTTTCGTCTTGTTCAATACAACTATTATTCTACACTATTTTTTGTAGAATTTCAATAGGCAAATCAACATTTTTGATAAATTTTCGAAAAAATTTTTTTCGAATTTGCATCAATTGATGCCCAAAGTAGTCATCTTATACAAAAACGGTCATTCGTAACGGAGCGAAAGTGCCGCCAAAAGATAACCCGACGCCGTTTCGGTGCGCAGGATACGGGGGCCAAGACCGCAAAGCCGCACGCCCGCCTCCACCGCCGTCTCCGCCTCGCAGAGATCGAAACCGCCTTCGGGACCCACAAAAAAAGAGAGGGTAGCGGGCGAACTCGCGGGGAGGAGCGCCGAGAGCGGGAGGGTCTTGCCCAGCTCCTCGTAGCAAAAGAGGGAAAGCTCGTCCGCGTCTGCCGCCGCAATCGCTTCCTTGAAGGTCAGGGGCGCCGCCACCTCGGGAAGCACGCCTCTGCCGCACTGCCCTGCCGCCTCGTTTGCAATCTTCTGCCAGCGGGCGATCTTTTTGTCGGGATTGTCCCCCATTTTCATAATGCACCGTGCCGTGGTCACGGGAACGATGCGGGCGACGCCCAGCTCTACCGCTTTTTGGATGATGGTGTCCATTTTGTCGCCCTTGGCAAGTCCTTGGTAAAGGGTGACCTTCACGGGCATCTCCCGAGTGCTTGTCCGGGGCGCGGAGATCTCCACCTTCACCGCCGTAGGGGTAAGAGAGACGAGCGTGCCGTCGTATTCGACTCCCGCACCATCGCAGAGGGTAACGGCATCGCCCACCCGCATACGGAGGGCGAGGGAGATATGACGGGCGTCGTCGCCGGAGATAGTGACGGTATCGCCTGCAGATACGCCTGCAAAGGCGACGGGAGGGAGAAAGAATCTGGGCATAGGAGCACCTCGGTTTTGTAGTTTGATTTATTATAATTTTGATTTATTATAATATAGAAGGGTGTGGTTTGTCAAGTTGGAAATTGTGAACGATCCGAGAAATACGAAAGAGACCGCCGTGGCGGTCTCTTTGGCGCATTATTTACTACCATTAGCGTCTTAGCACTCAAGCATTTCATTCCAAAGCCGGATTCATTGATCCAAGACACATAGTTTCTCATAATTCTTTCGGTATTGCTCCGTATTCCTCACGAAATCAAAATCAGGATTATTCTCCACTTCTGCCTTATACCGCTTCACACTGCTGAAATTTTGCCCGATATTTTCCTTCGCGTACGGTCTGTGAGTCATGAGAATATTTTTATACGTATATTCATCCGGCAACGTATCGTAAGCAATCCAGCCTTCCACCGCTTTTTCGAAATAATACAGTGTTTCCTCTGTTTTCCCAAGAGCAGCATACTCACGCGCGAGAAATTCGTTATACTGACCGAGGTACCATGTGTACTCACCGTAATCGCCCTCGTCCATAACGGCGGCAAGAATTCTTTCGCATTTTTTGATTAAGGCAATTTTCTCCTCATGCGATACAGTTCTATTGGCATCTTCATTGAACAGATCTCCGTAAGTGTAAATATACATATTCAGATGCCACCATTTGTCGAGAATCTCATGCTGCATCATGATCTTCCCTTCTTCGCTGTCATGCGGATAGACCGCAAACCAGTTCCAATCCTGTCCGTATTCGATATACTTTTTCAAAAACCCCATACGATCATCCGCATTTCGAAAGCCACAAAGAAAATATGAAGCATCCGTACGGAGTGCTCTATCTTCACAATGCTGAAGGACGGTTTTGCAGATTCTTTCGATCTCTTTTTCGGAATTAGCAGGATGAAAAATTTTCAAAGCATTCACATACAGCATCATAATACGATAATCATACGAAAACTCTTCATACGCATTTTGAGCCACAGCAAATGCAGAAGGCCATGTGACATCATCTGCTGTAAGTCGTTTATACTCGGACAGATAATTTTGAATTCGTTCTTCCGCTATAATTAAATCATTTCCAAGCAAAACATCAATTGATACACCCAGACAATTGGCAAGAGACGGTAGCATAGTAATATCGGGATAGCCTTCGCCACGCTCCCATTTAGAAATCGATTGAGGAGTAATGGACAGCATGTTTGCAAGTGCTTCCTGAGTCAGATTCTTCTCTTTCCGCAAGCGACGAATATTGTCATTTATTCTAATTTCCATATTGATACCTCATCATAATTATTCATGCACGTGCCGTACCTCTATTATATCAAAAGGCATAAAAATATCAATAACTGTTTCGTTGAAAAAAAGTCAACTAAACTGCATAAAAGCCGAGGCTTATCACCTCGGCTTTCTGCTACCCGATCATCTCGGGCATTTTCGCCAGCACGTTTTCGATGAGAATGCCGTACCCTCTCGCCGGATCGTCCAAGAGGACATGTGTGAAATGATGATACCTATAGAATCCTACAATTTGGGGAGTTTGGGATAAAGATCAATTTCAATCTTCCCATCCTGCCCCTTATAATACTCAATCTTTTCAATAATGGCTTTAAGAAGCGTATTTC
>JAFTOC010000070.1 GCA_017451585.1 Clostridia bacterium | reverse complement strand
GCGGTCCCCCTTCCCCGAAAGGGGAAGGCTTGGGTTAGAGCAAATTGCAAATGTATTTCCATTCTATACTTTTGTTCAAGTGCATCGATGGATTTGAGGAAAGTGCGCTAAACTATGAATATACACGAACTCAGCCTTCCCCTAAAGGGGAAGGGGGACCGCGAAGCGGTGGATGAGGTCGTTATCACGACGATGCTTTTTGTATGTGTTTCTGAATATCTGCGCAAACTGCATTGAATCGGTATTGAACATCAGCATTGGAATAGCGCAAAACAGTAAGCCCTAATCTGTGAAGGCAAGCGTCTCGAACAGCGTCGTCGATTCGTCCTTCTTTGGTGAAATGCTGAGAACCGTCCAACTCAATTACAAGCTTTACGCTTGCGATGTAAAAATCAACGATATAGCGATCAATGACCTTCTGCCGATGCACAGTAAGCGGCAGCTCCTTCAAAAAATCATACCACAAATGTTTTTCTTCAGGGGTCATGTTCTTTCGCAGCTTTTGTGAGTAAAAAGACAATCGACCGTTATGGTTGCATTTCATCACTATCGTATCCATTGTTTTATTGTAGTTATTGTTGCATATAGCGCAACCTCGTACTCCCTGGCAATGGAGCGCTACATTGGACCGAGCCTGTAAGCCGGGTTCTGTTAGAGATACCGACGGCGCATAGCGACGGCGGTTTCTCCATAGCTGTCATCTATCTTGTCCTGCCGTTGCCGACAGGCTCTGTGCCACCCGTGGGATCTGACTGTCGGGCCGACATCTCCCGTTGGGTGTTGCTTCGGATAGGGTTTACACTTGCAGGCTGTTACCAGACTGCCGGTGAGCTCTTACCTCGCCTTTTCATCCTTACCAATGTAGCAGACAAGTCTGCTATGGCGGTTCTTTTCTGTTGCACTTTCCCGGAGGTCACCCTCGGCGGACGTTATCCGTTATCCTGCCCTGTGAAGCCCGGACTTTCCTCACGGTAATACCTTTCGGCGCCATACCGCGCGACAGCACAGCTCGGTCCGCTCCTATCATAGCACATTACGCGGAAAATGTCAAATATTTTTCGAAAAAAATCGCGCTATTCACAGTTTTTTCATAATAATCAGTTACAATAGGAACATAAGATGCCAAGGTATGCTCATTCTGCGGCGTCTCAGTTTGGTACGTGCCGCCCTGACAGCCCGATCGTTTCGGGGAATGGACAGGCTGTGCGTGCGTCGATTTGAGGTTATTTATGTTGGTTTTGATCGCAACCGATCCCGAAAGCCGCTGTATTGCTGAAGCGGACGGATTCAAGGGTCGATTTGAGCTTCTGACCGTTACCGATACTCCCGTAGAGCCAATGGATGGCGAGACCGTTCTCCCTCCCGTGAAGCAGGGAAGAGCCGTACGCCTGAAGCTGGCGTTTGTCCACGCCTTTCACGAAATGAACGCCGACGGCGTCATCACCCTTCCCAGAGGCGGCTGTGAACCGTCCTTCGTCCTGCGGGTCGCAGAGGCGCTGGAGGACGGCGCCGTCTTCGTAGACGGCGGTCTGCATACCGCATCTCCTGCGCGGATGGGTGGGGCGATCCACCTGCTGACTACCATTACCACCGGCAGTCGGCGCGTTCCATGGTGCGGACTTCGCGGCTACGACCGCTCGATAGCGCCCATTCTGGAGCAGGTGGACGGTCGCCACGACGATTACGAGATCACGCTGGTGCAGGCGGCTGTGGCAGAGGGGATCAAAATTACCGATCTTGATTGTGGAGCATACGAGGATGGCGGTGCAGCCGCTCCTCACGCCACTGCCAAGAACGGCACCCGCGCCGTATGGGGGATTTTCCGGAACGCATCGTCGTTGAAGTTTTTGTGCTCCTCGGTGTCGGCGTTTTTGATCGATCTCGTTCTGCTGATGGTGCTGGAATACGTTCTCCCCATTTCGAACGAAAAAGTGCGCGTGGCTATAGCCCAGTCGATTTCTTGGATTGTCAGCTCTCAATACAATTTTATGGTCAATCATTATCTGGTTTTTCGCAAGAAGAGCGGATTTTGGAGGGCACTGGTGCAGTATTACTCGTTGGCAGTATTTGTTTTCCTCGGCAAGACGGGTGTTTTGCAGCTGCTGATTACGATAATGCCTTTGCTGTATGCCAAGACGCTTTGCGAGGCAGCCTTCTTCCTGGTGAACTATTTCGTGCAGAAGAAGCTGATCTTCAAGCGCAAGAAAAAGGATCCGAGCTGATCCGACGGATAAATTATGGTTTCGGAAAGGAATCGCTTTGCTATGAATATGATGAAAAAAATCCTTCCTTTGTCGGTTCTCGGCTGTTCGGGGCTGATGTTGATACTGGCAGTGGTCGATATTTTTGCCGACGCGGTATTGTTTGAAACGCTTCCCGTACATTTGGGAACAATTTTGCTGCTCCTTCTTTCCTTGGGACTTACCGTACTGGCTTGCGTTGATATGAGTCTGCGCCGTCCGCTGGTGCTGCTGGCTTGCTTGCTCCAGACTCCTATCGGCGGCGGACTTTTGCTCCTGTACGTTTACGAGTGGGCGTTCCCCGATCACCTTCCCCTCGGACTGCTTCTGCCCTTCGTGATGCTGTTGGTGTCCGTTGCCTCCGCTCTGCAGGCCGGGGTTACCATCCTTTGCGGCGGAATGTACGCCGAGGATATCGAGGATGAAGCAGAGTACGCGCCTGCAGAGCAGACCGAGGACGAGTGCGAAATCCCCGAGCACGAGCCCGCGAAGGACTCGACCTTGGCACAGGAAATGCAGGAGCAATCTGTTTCGGAGCAAGCTGCTCCGGAGCAAGTTGCTCCGGAACAGCCGGTACAGGAGCAACCCGCCCGGGAGCAGCCGGCTCCGATGCAGTCCTCTCCCGATCCCCGGTCGGTTCAAACGGCGTCGCCCGTTGCTGCCGCTGCCCCCGACTCGCAAACCGCTCCCGCTCCGCAGATCACTCCCGTAGCGGTGCCCGTGCGCGTTGCTCCCGTGGAGCTTACGCCCGAAGACGAAGACGATCTGGCGCCGATCCCCAAGAAAAAGGGCAGACGGCAGCCCTCCTTTGAAACGGTGACCCGTCCTGCTGTTCCCGTGGTACCCAAAGTGCCTGCCGCGCCCGAGGCAAAAGCGTCGGAGCCCGCACCTGCGGTAAAACCCGCCGCACCCAAAGTCAAGGAAGCCAAAAAGGCTTATACCGATCCCTTCGGTCTGCTGACCGAAGAGGTGAAGCCCGAGACCTCCTCGGTCAAATCCATTTTCGGCGGAGAGGACGTTGACGAAGACTAACCGTCTGCACCGCCTCAAGCCTATTCAGAAAGAAGGGATACTATGACTGTCGAAGTGACTAAAAACGGCTATCTTCCCCCGAAAAAGGTTTCGCCCTGGCGAAATATCGGAGCGGCGGTCGTGTATTTTTTAGTCTATATCGTCGTGCAGACGGCGATCGCCAATGCTTACTATCTCTATCTCGTCCTGTCTACTCCCAGCGGACTGGACGAAACGGAGAGCGCATTGTGGAGAGAGGCGCAATACTACCAAAACGGCAATCTGCTGATGATCGTCATCGACGCAGTGTTGCTGGCTGTGATGGTAATTTGGTTTGCCGCCCGTAAAAAGAAGGTTCTTCCGTCGCTGGGCATGACCAAGCCTCGGATGATCGCGCTGCCGACGGCGCTGGTGGCGGGCATCGGTATGAGCTGCGTCTTGGGATTCATCATGATGTTTATCAGCGCTCTGATGCCCGAGGTAATGGAAAGCTACGGCTCCACCATGGACGTCACCTACAATATGGAGGACGTGCTGATGTACGCTCTTGCGGGCGTGGTGGGCGCACCTCTCATCGAGGAGCTGTTCTTCCGCCATCTGATGGCAGGACGTCTCTCCCGTGCCATCCCTCGGGGGGGGTCGATCGTGCTGACCTCGGTGATCTTCGGCATGATCCACGAGCATCCCGTTCAGTGGGTGTACGCAGGCATACTGGGATTCATCATGGCTTGTCTCTATTTTGCCTACGACTCCGTTTGGGTGCCGATGGTTTTTCACGCCGGCTTCAACTCAGTGAGTCTGCTGTCCTATATCGACGTGTCGGGCATGAGCGAAGCGCAGCTGGCGGAGTTTGACATCCTGATCTACGATCTGTACAGGGTCTTCAGCATTTTGGGAATTGCGGCTCTGATCCTGCTGTTCATTCTGCGTACCGCAAGAGTATTCTATAAGCCTCCCGTGGTGGAGCCGATGGTTGCGCTGGATGCACCCGAGGCAATCCCCGTAGTCGCTCCGTTGGGAGAGGGCTATTTTACAGACCTGACCGCAAGATCCGAAATCCCCGGCGTGGCAGAGCTTGTCGCTCCGTCCGACGGAACGCGTCAAACGGACGGCACTGCGTCCGAGGAGGTCGAAAATGAACAAACTGACCCGTAACGAAGAGATCAATCAGACTCTTGCCAACCGCCGAAAGTTAATGCACCGACGGATCCTGATCGGACGCATCCTGCTGGGCGTTTGGGCGGCGTCGGCTGTGATAAATCTGATCTTCCTGTTCGGCTCCGCAACGCTTCGTTTCTATCTTTCGTCGGTTACCGCCGATCTGCTGATGATGCTTCGCATCGTCTATCCGGATTCCGTAGGTGCGTGGATTGCAATCGCCTTCGCCGTAGCGATCCCCTGTCTACTGGTAACGGCGGCGGTCTTTTGGAAGCAGGAATTTGCATCTCCCCTTCGCACCGCCGCCTTCCTCCTGCTTTGGCTGGACGTGATCGTGGGTGTGTGGGTGTTCTTCTGGAACCCCGTGCTGGTTTTCGGTGACGGCTCCAACCGAACTGCGGTGATCCTCATCAATCTTGCGCTCCACATCCTGCTTATCTGGCATATCTCCCGCGCCCGTCGCGCCGTAACGTCGTTGGAGATCCTTCCCGAAGCGGAGATCGAGGGCGATCCCTTTGAAGAATTTCGCCGCAGAGACGACGGCGAAGATTCCTGATTTTTGAACGAATCCCCCTGATTTTTCCATTGACAAACTATGGGTCGGCGGGGTACAATAATAGGGTAATCTTACTGATCGGGGTACCTGTTTATGAAGAAATTCTGCGTTTTTGCGTCGCTCTTGTCGGTTTCCTTGCTTCTTTTTGCTTGCGGGAACAAAACCGACGCGCCTGCCGATACCACCGCCTCTACCGAGGCACCCGCCCAAGACCTGGTGGTTACCGAAAACGGCGCTACCGAATACAAGATCGTTCGCGGACAGCGCACCTCCGACGGGGTCAAGTCGGTTGCCATCGACCTGCGCACCGCTATGATCGACGCGCTGGGCGCGGCACCTACGCTCTCCGACGATTTCGTTATGGACGACGCCGCTCTGACGGCGGACACGCCCGAGATCCTGATCGGCGAGACCAACCGCCCCGACAGCATTGCACTGCAGGCGACCCTGCCCGAGGGCAACAGTTACGCCATTGCCGTCAAGGGAAGCCGCATCGTCATCGTGGCGACCAACGAAGCCGTTCTTTCCGAGGCGGTGGACTATTTTATTGAAACCTATGTCAAAACAGCCGAAGGAGGCAAGCTTATGCTCAAAGGCGATCTGCTGATTACCGAAACGCTCACTGATTTCGTGAGAAAAGGATGGGAGTTGTCCTGTCCCTCCCCCATGACCGGATCTCTGGCAGAGGGATTTTACAATTCCGGCTCGGGACTTGCCGACGACGTACGGAAGGAGACCGACGAATACTCCCGTATGCAGGTGGTCTCCGACGTGACCAAGGCGGATTTTGAAGCTTACGTGGAAGAGATGAAAGCCGCCGGCTACACGCAGATCTTAGACAATACCATCGGCAAAAATCTTTACGCCGAGTTTACCAAGGACGCCTTGACTTGGCATATTTCCTTCACCGATTCCACTGATGAGATCCGCGTCAGTGAGGATCGCGCGGGCACTCCGCTGTCCGAGTTTGCCTACGATACCGTCGGCGACCGTCAGACGGTGGTCTATCAGTACGGACTTTATTACGATCCCAACAATCAGGTCACCGATAAGACGGTCAACTGCGGAATGCTTTACGTGATCCGTCTGTCGGATAACAGCCTGGTGCTGGTGGACGGCGGACATCTCCACCAATCCTCCGACGCGGCGATTGAAGGGCTGTGGAGCTTCCTCCACGAAATCACCGATACCGCCGAAGGCGAGACGATCCGGGTTGCGGCGTGGTATATCACCCACGCTCACGGCGACCACGTCACCGGCACGTCGAAGCTGCTGAACCGCTATCACGACGAGATCGACCTGCAGAGAGTGATGTACAATATCCCCTCCTATCAGGTGCGCTCGGCGGGGTATGACGATAACACCACCACCGCCAAGGAGATCGTGCGCAAATATTATCCCGATGTTAAATTTCTGAAGCTCCACTCGGGGCAGAACTTCCACCTGTCTGACGTGGGCTTTGAAGTCCTCTTTACTCACGAGGACGCCGTGGGTCTTACCCAATTTGAGGAAGCGGCGAAAAACGGCGGCAACGTGCAGTTCCCGCTGGGCGATTACAATTGCACCTCTACCGTTCTTCGCCTGACCGTGGACGGACAGACCGTTCTCTTGCTGGGCGACACCAACGTGGAAGCGGAGGCGGCGGTGAAGAAGACCTTCCCCGCCTCGGTTTGGAAGTCCGACGCGGTGCAGGTGGCACACCATTGCTTCAACTACCTGGATACGCTCTATCCTATGATCGCCGCGCCCATCGCGCTGATGCCCAACAGCTATTTCGGCAGTCATACCCCCGAAAATCTGCCCAAGCTGGCGACTGTGCTCAAATACGTAGAGAACGATCAGATCTACTACGAGGGTGAGCAGACCGTAGGGCTGGCAGTGGTAGACGGCAAGCTTACCGTAGTCTACGAGGCTCCCGTCGTAGGCGGTGAATACGACTTCTCCGGAATGTGAGAATCATGATCCCGTCGGCAACTCCTGCCGACGGGATTTTTATATACGGAACGAAATTTTTTTACTAATTTTCATTTCGTTGTAACAAATCCGCACATTCCAAGGTATTAGTAGGTGAAGGGAGGTTTTTCCATGAGACAAACCGAAGACGATCGCGATAGGGTCGTGGATCTGTATGCGAAGACCGTCTGGCGGATCGCGCTGGCGCGAACGCGTCGGGAGGATACGGCGGAAGAGGTTTTTCAAGAAGTCTTTCTGCGGCTGTTTCGCAAGGAGCGCAGCTTTGACAGCGAGGAGCATCGCAAGGCGTGGATCATTCGCACCACGCTCAACTGCTGTCGGAGTTATTTTGCCGCCGCTATGAAAAGCGATACCGTCAGTCTGGAGGAGCTGGGCGACACCCTCGCCGTTCCCGAGGAGAAAAAGGGTGCACTGGAGGCACTGCTTCGTCTGCCTGCCAAATACCGCGTTCCTCTGCAGCTCTACTATATCGAAGGAATGAGCGCCGAGGAATGTGCGCGGGTGTTAAAACTTCGTCCGGGAACCTTCCGGGTGCGGATCTCCCGCGGCAAGGAAATGCTGAGAGAATTACTGAAAGGAGAAGGGATCTATGTATAGAAACGGTGAAAACGAAATGGATCGAAGCGACGCTTTGCAGGGCTTGCTTCGGGAGATCGGTGACGGAATGGAGCCTCCCGCCGCACTGGTGAAGGCGGCAAAAAGCGGTGTGTATATCAGCCCCGCCAAAGCGGGCAACCACGTTTGGAAGTTTGCCCAAGCGGTGGTCTGTTATGCGCTGGGCATCGCGCTGTTTCTGGGCGCGATCCTGTGGCTCCCCACGCTGTGGGAGGGCTCACAGCCGGTAGCCGGAACGAATGCACCGTCCGAAACTACCGCGCTCACCGACGGCACCGATTTTGCTGTCCTTCCTGAAGATCTGCGTGCAGAGGTGGAAGCGGCGTATGTGAAGGCACTTAACCTGACTTCATTTCCGGGGTGGAGTGAAGCAGGCGGTGATGTTTACTATTGCGGTACGCATAACGACTGCGTGGTGGTGTTTCGACATTCCTATTCTGTATTGTCTGTGAATGGTGAAACGGAGATCGCCGGATATACGTTTTCGAATTACAGTTGGGAGCGGATACACGTTTACAAAGACGGTGAGCTTCGCACACTGACCGATGCCTACGAGGATGGCTGGCTCAGCAATGCGGACATTGGCAGAATTCATCAGCGGCATTTGGAGATCACAGGTCAAGTCTATGAACAACAACTGAAGAAAGAGATGATCGCGGCGTATGCCAAGCGATTCGGAGCCAACGCGGAAAAGCTTTCCGTGCGCATCGTTGCAGAGTACGGTGACGTCTGCGCAGTATGGATTGACAATGAAGGCGGCGGTGGGTATCTGAGTGTAATCGTCAATGAAACGGTATTCGGCTTGACCTTCAGTTACAACAATTCCCATACGATGCTCATCTACAAACGCGGCGATGCTTTTTACACGTTCCGTGAGGCGTACAGAGATGGCGTGATTGCCAAGGAAAACGTCAGGGATCTGTACTGCACCTACTATGTCGACCGCCTGAGCAAGAAAGAAAAAATCTACTGCACCGCCACCTTGGAGGATGAGTTCTCCGACCACGAAATCATCCTCACCGTATTTCCGGAATTTACCGAATATCCCTACACTGCGGAGGACTTTGCTGAGGTGGGCTGTATGGAGGTGTACGTCGGTGAGAGCGGAGTCATTACCTTGACGCTGGACGAGGCATCCAAGCAGAACGTGCTGGATTGCATTGATCTTTTAGAAAAAAGACCGGATATTGAAGGTGCCGCGCCCAATTATATTGTGATGCCCAACGATCAATAGTCGGACGTTTGATGCGGCGGTTCTTTGAAAATGGATATTTACCGCGCCTTCGAAAGAGCGTGCTGTCCGAAACCCGGCTTCGCTATCTGTACGAGAGCCGCCGAGGAAACTATTCCTACGTATATGAAAAGTAATCAGACCGCACCCTTCGGGGTGCGGTTTTGCGAGAAGGAAGCCTCGTCATATCCGCCAATCCCGTGCCGCTATTTTTTCGCTTTTTCGGCACAAAATCGGTTGACAAAATTCCTGCCCTGTGGTATACTATCAGAAATAGGATCTGATAGGAGGCTACTATGCTGAGCGCAACATTCAGAAAGTCCGCTGTTTTCAAAAACGGCTCCCTCACTCCCGCCGACGTGACCGTTCGGGAGGGTGTTGTCACTTCCATTGAATCTTCCACCGACGCGGGCAGCAAGGCGATGCCCCTTCCTTTTGATTTTCCCGATTGTGTGATATTCCCGACTTTTTCTGACGTGCACGTGCATTTCAGAGAGCCGGGTTTTTCTTATAAAGAAACCATCGTCAGCGGTTCCCGCGCCGCCGCCCGAGGCGGCTACGGTGACGTTTGCACCATGCCGAACCTGAATCCCGTTCCCGACAGCGTGGAGCATCTCGGTGAGCAGCTGAAGCTGATCGAGGACGGCGCGGTGATCCGCGTGCACCCCTACGGCTCCATCACCGTGGGACAGCGGGGCGAGGCGCTTGCCGATCTTGCAGGCATGGCGGATAAGGTCATCGCCTTCTCGGATGACGGGCGAGGCGTGCAATCGGACGAGATGATGCGCGCGGCAATGACCGAGGCAAAGCGGCTTTCCAAGATAATCGTCGCCCACTGCGAGGTCAACGAGCTGCTTCGCGGCGGCTACATCCACGACGGACGCTACGCGGCGGCTCACGGACATCGCGGCATCTGCTCCGAGTCTGAGTGGAAACAGATCGAGCGCGATCTGCGGCTTTGCGAGGAGATCGGCTGTGCCTACCACGTCTGCCATATCTCCACCAAGGAAAGCGTTACGTTGATCCGCGAGGCGAAGGCGCGGGGCGTGGACGTGACCTGCGAGACCGGCCCCCACTATCTGGTGCTCTGTGAGGACGATCTCTGTGAGGACGGACGCTTCAAGATGAATCCGCCTCTTCGCTCCCGAGAGGATCGGGACGCGCTGATCGAGGGAATCCTCGACGGCACCATCGACATGATCGCCACCGACCACGCTCCCCACTCCGCCGAGGAGAAGGGAAGAGGATTGGAGAAGTCTGCGATGGGTGTGGTGGGCATCGAGACCGCCTTCCCCGTACTGTACACTCACTTCGTGAAGACCGGTCGGATGACGCTGGAAAAGCTCATCGACCTGCTCCACAACAACGCGGCGAAGCGGTTCGGCATCGGTGTGCCTCTTGCCGAGGGCGAAAAAGCCAATTTCACCGTGTGGAATCTGAACGAAGCGTTCACCGTTGACCCCGACGAGTTCCTCTCTATGGGACGCGCCACTCCCTTTGCGGGGATGCGGCTCTTCGGCGTCTGCAAGATGACCGTGGTGGACGGCGAGATCGTCTACGGTAGGGAGAGGAGAAGTAGGGGCGATTCATGAATCGCCCGCCTCCACAATCCAATTTTAACGGGCGATTCGTGAATCGCCCCTACGAGGGTGGATGCAATGTCAAAGATGTTGATTGAATCACTCCTATTGAAAGGACTACCTATGAAACAAGGATTTTTTGAAATACTTACCAATCGCGCGCTGACTGCCGACGTGTACGAAATGGTGCTTGCAGGCGATACCACTGCTATCACCGCGCCCGGTCAGTTCGTGAACATACTGTTGGACGGACTCTACCTGCGCCGTCCCATCTCGGTCTGCGATTACGACGGCAAGACCCTGACCCTCGTCTACAAGGTGGTGGGCAAGGGAACTGCCAAGATGGCTACCATGGAAGCGGGCGCCAAGCTGGACATTCTCACTGGTCTGGGCAACGGCTACGATACTTCGAAGAGCGGCGCGACGCCTCTGCTGATCGGCGGCGGTGTGGGCGTGCCTCCCCTGTATCACCTGGCGAAGGTACTGCTTGCCGAGGGAAAGAGCCCTAAGGTCATCCTCGGCTTCAACAAAGCGTCGGAGATCTTCTACAAAGAACAGTTCGAAGCGTTGGGCGTACCCGTATTCATCGCCACTGCCGACGGCTCGGTGGGCGTGAAGGGCTTCGTCACCGACGCGCTGAAGGTCTGCGGAGATTACACCTACTTCTACACCTGCGGCCCCGAACCGATGCTGAAAGCGCTGTACAACGCCACCGAGGCGGACGGTCAATGCTCCTTTGAGGAGCGGATGGGCTGCGGCTTCGGCGCTTGCATGGGCTGCTCCTGTAAGACCAAATACGGAAACCGGCGGATCTGCAAGGACGGACCCGTACTGGAAAAGGGGGAGATCATATGGTAAACACGAAAGTGACCCTCAGCGGCTGGGAGCTGGACAATCCCATCATCCCCGCCAGCGGAACCTTTGGCTACGGCTACGAGTTTGCCGAGCTCTACGACATCAACTGTCTCGGCACCTTCTCCTGCAAGGGAACCACTGTAGAACCCCGTTTCGGCAACCCCACGCCGAGAATCGCGGAGTGTCCCGCCGGCATGATCAACGCGGTGGGTCTGCAGAATCCCGGCCTTGACAAGGTTATCGCAGAGGAATTTCCCAAGCTGAAGGAAGTATATAATAAGAAGATCATCGCAAACGTCAGCGGATTTTCCATTGACGAATACGTGAAATGCTGTGCCGAGATGGACAAGCAGGACATCGTCGGCATCATTGAGGTCAACGTCTCCTGCCCCAACGTCCACGGCGGCGGCATGAGCTTCGGCACCGACGCGGCGTCTGCCGCAGCGGTGACCCGCGCTGTGAAGGCGGTTACCACCAAGCCGATCTACATTAAGCTGACTCCCAACGTCACCGATATCGTCTCCATCGCTAAAGCCTGCGAGGAGGCGGGAGCAGACGGCATTTCGATGATCAACACCATGCTGGGTCTGCGCATCGATCTGCGCAGACAAAAGCCCGTGATCGCCAATAAGATGGGTGGCTTCTCCGGCTCTGCGATCATGCCCGTAGCCCTGCGGATGGTCTATCAGGTCTATGAAGCCGTGAACATCCCGATCATCGGTATGGGCGGCATCACCACCACCGAGGACGTGATCGAGATGATGATGGCAGGCGCATCTGCCGTCCAGATCGGCGCGGCTAATCTGGTAGATCCCTTCATCGCCAAGAAGATGGTGGAAGAACTCCCCGCCGTGATGGAGAAATACAGAATCAACTCGCTCACCGACATTATCGGAGCGGCGCATTAAGAATTTGCACTTACTAAAGGCTCCCTCCGGGAGGGAGCTCCCGACGAAGTCGGGTGAGGGAGAGCGCGTTACGATGGATTGAATCAAAACTATAAGCGTAACAGCTGAGTGAAAAAAGTGCGAAAGCCAAGTTCCATCGTAAGGTCGCATCTGATAGCAAATTGGATAGTCACGCAGGCTCCCTCCACCGCTTCGCGGTCCCCCTCCCTCTCGGAGGGAGGCTAATACAGTAACCAACACTTTTGAAAGGATGATATAAAAATGGGAAAAGACGTTATTATTGCCTGTGATTTTGCCGATAAGGAGAGCGTTCTCGCATTCCTCGACAAGTTCACCGAAGAAAAGCCCTTTGTAAAGATCGGTATGGAGCTCTTCTATGCCGAAGGTCCCGCCATCGTGCGGGAGATCAAAGCAAGAGGTCACAAGATCTTCCTCGACCTCAAGTGCCACGACATCCCCAACACCGTTAAGAAAACCATGAACGTGCTCTCCCGTCTGGACGTTGATATGACCAACCTCCACGCGGCAGGCGCATCTGCTATGATGAAGGGCGCGCTGGAGGGACTTACCCGTCCCGACGGCACCCACCCCATCCTCATCGCCGTGACTCAGCTTACCTCCACCGACCAGGAGACTATGACGAGCGAGCTCCTCATTGACCGTCCCGTGGCTGACGTGGTGCTGTCCTACGCCAAGAACGCCGCCGCATCGGGGCTGGACGGCGTGGTCTGCTCCCCTCTGGAGGCAGGCATCGTTCACGAGAACTGCGGTAAGAATTTCATCACCGTCACCCCGGGTGTCCGCTTTGCCGACGGCGACGTCGGTGACCAAAAACGGGTCATGACTCCCGCCGCCGCTAAGGAGATCGGCTCCGACTACATCGTGGTGGGCAGACCCATCACCGCCGCCGCCGATCCCGTTGCCGCCTACAGACGGTGCGTAGCAGAGTTCGTTGGCTGATCGCCCGAATCGTTCTGCCGATATGAAAAAGGTTACCCTGCTGGGAGATTCCATCCGTCTGATCGGCTACGGAAGCACGGTTGCCCATCGGCTGTCGGATGAATTTACCGTTTGGCAGCCTGCCGAAAACTGCCGCTTTGCCCAGCACACCCTGCGAGGGCTTTGGGAATGGGCGGATGAGATCGCGGGAAGCGACGTCGTCCACTGGAACAACGGCATTTGGGACGTGTGCAGGCTGTTTGACGACGGGACGTTTACCCCCATCGACCGCTATGTGGAGCTGATGGTGCGGATCGCATCGCTTTTGAAGCAGAGGGCGAAGGTCGTGATCTTCGCTACGACCACCCCCGTCCGGGACGGCGATCCCCGCAAGCGGAACGAGGATATTACCGCCTTCAACGAGGCGTTGGTACCCAAGCTCCGGGCGCTGGGCGTGGTCATCAACGATCTGCACGCGCTGGTTTCGGCAGATATCCCTCGCTACGTGCGCGAGGACGATCGGACGCATCTGACCGATGAGGGGATCGCCGTATGCGCCGCGCAGGTGGAGAAAGTGATCCGAGAGGAAGCCCAAAAACTGTAATTTTACGAAACAAGGAGATATATAACAATGGAAGCTTACAAGAGAGAATTTATCGAATTCCTGCAGGGCGCGGGAGTTCTGAAGTTCGGTGACTTCACCGCAAAATCCGGTCGAAAGATCCCCTACTTCATCAATGCAGGTATGATCAAGACCGGCGATCAGATCACCAAGATGGGCGAGTTTTACGCCAAGGCGTACTTCGACAAGCTGGGCAAAAAGGAAGCCGTCCTCTACGGTCCTGCTTACAAGGGCATTTCGCTGTCCATTTCCGCCGCCGTGGCGCTGTCCAGGAACGGACTCAACGTGCCCTTCTTCTTCAACCGCAAGGAAGTGAAGGATCACGGCGAGGGCGGAACCTTTGTGGGCTACGTTCCCACTGCGGGCGAGGAGATCGTCATCATCGAGGACGTGATCACCGCAGGCACCGCTATCCGCGAGAGTATGGAGATCCTCTCTCATCTGGAGGGCACCAAGGTTATTGCTACCTTTATTATGGTAGACCGCAAGGAAAAGGGGCAGACCGACAAGGGCGCAATGCAGGAGATCGAGGAGCAGTTCGGCTTCCCCGTGTATTCGGTAGTGGACGTCTACGACATCATCGAATACTTGGAAGAAGATCCCGCTAACGAGGAAAACGTCACCCGCATCAAGAACTATCTGGCTGTGAATGGAGCGAACGCATGAGAAGTCTCATTGATATTATGGATCTGACGGTAGAGGAGATCGACGGACTGGTTTCCACTGCCAAGGATATTATGGAAAACCCTGCCAAGTACGCCGAAGCTTGCAAGGGAAAGAAGCTGGCGACCCTCTTCTTCGAACCCTCCACCCGTACCCGTCTCTCCTTTGAGGCGGCGATGTATGAGCTGGGTGGTCACGTGCTGGGTTTTTCCTCGGCTGACAGCTCCTCCGCTTCCAAGGGCGAGAGCGTTGCCGACACCGTCCGTATGGTCAGCTGCTACGCCGACATCATCGCGATGCGCCATCCCAAGGAGGGCGCGCCCCGCGTTGCCATGATGAAGTCGGGCGTGCCGATCATCAACGCAGGCGACGGCGGTCACAATCACCCCACCCAGACGCTGGCAGACCTTCTCACCATCCATCAGGAGAAGGGCAGATTTGAAAATCTTACCATCGGTATGTGCGGCGACCTCAAATTCGGACGCACCGTTCACTCTTTGCTCTGCGCTATGAGCCGCTATCCCGGCGTGAAGTTCGTACTGATCTCTCCCGCCGAGCTGAAGGTACCCGATTATCTGATCCAGGACGTGTTGATCCCCGCGGGCGTGGAATACGTGGAGACCACCGATCTGGAGGCGGTAATGCCCGAGCTGGACGTTCTCTATATGACCCGCGTACAGCAGGAGCGCTTCTTCAACGAGGCGGACTATCTGCGGCTTCGCGACAGCTATATTCTGAATCCTCCCAAGCTGGTAGAGGCGAAAAAGGATCTGATCATCCTTCATCCTCTGCCCCGTGTCAACGAGATCGCGGTGGCGGTGGACGACGATCCCCGCGCTTGCTACTTCAAGCAGGCACTCTACGCAAAGTACATCCGTATGGCATTGATCCTGAAACTGTTGGAAATCGAGGTATAAGCAATGGAGGAGAAAAAGCAAATGATGGTCAATCCGATTCAGAACGGCGTGGTGCTGGATCACATCACCGCCGGCAAGGCGATGGAGATCTACAAGGTGCTCCGTCTGGACAAACTGGGCTGTACCGTGGCGGTCATCGTGAACGCCGCCAGCAAAAAGATGGGGCGCAAGGACGTGCTGAAGATCTACGACGTGATCGATCTGAACTTCGACGTGCTGGGCTATCTGGATCCCGGCATCACGGTCAGCATCATCGAAAACGGCGAGGTAGTCCGCCGCATCTCTTTGGATCTGCCCGAACAGGTGGAGGGCGTGCTCCGTTGCAAGAATCCCCGTTGCATCACATCCTGCGAGCAGGAGTTGCCTCACGTGTTCAAGCTCACCGACCGCAGCCGCAAGGTCTATCGTTGCATCTACTGCGAGACCATGGCGAAGAATAAGTAAGAAACGGTCTAGGGAAACTTTTTGAAAAAAGTTTCCCTAAGAACCCTTCAAAAACCTTTCTGATAGCAGGCAAATACTTGCCTGCTATGTTGGATTAAACAGCAACTATATCAGCGGACGAGTATTCGTCCGCTTAACAGAAGTTCTTTGTCCAACTTTCTTTCAAGAAAGTTGGCGGGGTTTGGGGCAGAGCCCCAAGAAAAGGAGATAAAAACATGAAATACATCAAAATGGGAGGGATCATTCCCGCGTCTGCCGTATCGCTGGGCTGTATGCGCATGAACGGGCTCTCCGACGAGCGAGTGGACGCCATCATGGAGTGCGCCTTTGAAAACGGTATCAACTACTTCGACCACGCCGACATTTACGGCGGCGGTAATTCCGAGCGGCTGTTCGGTGCGTATCTGAAACGCCACCCCGAGGCGCGGGATAAGATGGTGCTGCAGACCAAGTGCGGCATCCGTCCCGGGATGTACGACTTTTCCAAGGAGCACATCCTGGAAGCGGTGGAGGGCTCGCTCTCCCGCCTTGGCGTAGACTACGTGGACGCACTGCTCCTGCACCGTCCCGACACCCTGATGGAGCCCGGGGAGGTCGCCGAGGCGTTTGATCTTCTGCACTCTCAGGGTAAGGTGCGCTATTTCGGCGTGTCCAATCACAACGCCATGCAGATGGAGCTGCTGAAAACCTGCGTCAAGCAGCCGCTGATTGCCGATCAGCTCCAGTTTTCGGTCACCGAGGCAGGCATGGTCACCTCGGGGATGAACGTGAACATGAAGAACGCCGAGTCGCAGATGCACGACGGCTCGCTTCTCGAATACTGCCGCATCCAAAACGTGACTGTTCAGGTGTGGTCACCCTTCCAGTACGGCTTTTTCGCGGGAATGTTCGTGGACAACGATCAATTCCCCGAGCTGAACCGCAAGCTTGCCGAGATCGGCGAGAAATACGGTATCTCCAAGACGGCGGTCGCCGCCGCGTGGATCCTCCGCCATCCTGCGGGGATGCAGGTGATTGCGGGTACTATGAATCCTCACCACCTCTCCGACATCTGCACCGCCGCAGACGTGCCCCTCACCCGATCCGAGTGGTACGACATCTACCGCGCCGCCGGGCATTGCCTGCCGTAACTACCGATCCTATTGAAAGGAGCATTCATCCATGGCTCGCCAACTGCTTTATATCTCCAAAGGAAAAATGTATATCACGACGGGGGAGAAGACCCGTCAGGTAGACAGCAGCGTGCTGGCACGATATTTGGAGCGGGTCAAGACCGGCGCCCGCCGCAATGCTTGGAAGACCGGCGGCGAGGGAGCAAAATTCACCGGCGCCTACGAGACGGGAGCGACCGCTTCCGATCGGGTGGCTGCTGTTTCGGCGCGGGTTTCGTCCATGGCTTTAGCCGAGGGTGCGCTTTATTATGTCCTTACCGTGGATGGTGCGGCGGGGATCTACCGTAAACGCTCCATGACCGATAACGAGGAGGGAACCATCCTCTCGGACGGAGAGTATCTTTACGGCGAGATGGATATTTACGGAGGTCGCATCGCTTATACCGCCGCCTTCGCGGGCGAAGCCCATTTGGGCGTCTGCGATACGGACGGTAAAAACGCCCGTATGGTCACCGAAGGAGAGAGCATCGAATCCTCTCCCGTTTGGTCGAAAACCGAACCCGACGTGATCTATTACAGCAGCGCGGGATTGGCACAGATCGACGGCGAAGCGCTGTCTGAGGCACAGGTGCAGTCTCTGCCCGCGCTCCTGATGGCAATGGCGGAAGCGGGGCGCACGGTAGAGCTGGGACCTGCCGGCATCTACCGTCTGGATCTTGCCGAGGGTGAGATTTCCGAGATCGCCGAGGATCACCGCTATAACTACGTGAAGCCTCAATCGGCGGCAGACGGAAGCGTTTACTATATCCGCCGTCCTTATACCGAAGCCAAGGGAGCCAAGCGAGGGAGTTGCCTGACGGATATTCTGCTCTTGCCCGTGCGACTGATCAAGGCGCTGTTTGGCTTTTTGAATATCTTCTCTATGAAATACTCCGGTTCCACCCTGCGCTCCGGCGGTTCCGCCGCCAAGAAAAAATCGGAGGCAGATCTGTACATCGAGGGCAACCTGATCAACGCCGCCGAATCTCTGCGCCAAAACGGCGGAGAGGACTATCCCGGCGTGATCCCCCGTTCCTGGGAGCTGATGAAGCGAACTCCCGACGGCAGGGAGGAAGTGGTGCGTCGCGGCGTGCTATCCTTTTGTTTGGACGGAGAGGGCTTCTATTTCTCCAACGGCTCCTACGTCCTCTACCACGCTCCCGACGGCAAGGAAACCAAGATCGTCAAGGCAGACGAGGTTACCTTCATCGGGATGTGATCCGGCGCATTGAGTAAACTACCGTTGCATTTTACACGTCCGACAAGCGTTTGTCGGACGTGTTTTTGGGTGAATGCCGTCGAATGAAGCAAATCTAAATAATTATTTGCCCTATTTTACGGATTTGTTCATCACTCGTTCAAAATAACTGAGTATAATAATACATATTCGCGTAATTTGTCGCAAGAAACGCCAAAATGAGGGGAAGTGATCCGATGGACGCCGAGAAGAAAAAATCCTTGCGCAACAAGCTGTTGATCGTGGCAGGACTCGTTCTGCTGGAGATCGTGATCATCATCATGGCGCTGGTGATGGATCGTATCTATTCGGGAGAGAAGGGCGTGGAATTGCAGGCAACTCTGCAGTCGTATCAGGACAAGCTGTCGGGATTTGGCTTCTGGAGCTATCCCGTGATGGTTGTGGTGCAGATCCTGCAGATGCTGTTGGCACTGATCCCCGGCGGGCCGCTGGCATTCCTCTTCGGCTTTATGTTCGGCACCATAGGCGGCGCGGTAGTAGGCACTATCGGCAATATCCTCGGTACCGCCCTGATCGTCTGGGCGGTGAACCGCTTCGGTATGAAGTTCGTCAATATGTTCTGTAATTCCAAGGGGTTCGAAAAGCTGAAGTTTTTGCACGATCCCCACAAGCGGGATCTCTTGATCTTCATTCTCTTCCTGATCCCCGGCACGCCCAAGGATCTGATCACCTTCTTCGCGCCCTTTACCAAAGCGAAGCCCTCGCGGATCGTTTTGCTGGCAACGCTGGGAAGAATGCCCGCGCTGATCCTTTCCACCTCCATCGGCGACACGCTGGCGGCGGGAAACATCTGGGCTACCGTGGTTCTGATCACCGTGACCATGCTGGTGGTAGGCGTGAGCATCTTCCTGAAGGACATAGTGATGAACCGCAAGGCGGTGTCGGTGAAAGAAACAGACGAATAATGCACGAGTACGATTATTGTAAAGCGTGCGGATGAAAAATATGGAAGATTTGGCGAAAAGAAAGCCGACAAGGCTGAAAAACTTTGATTATAGCACTACGGGCGCGTATTTTCTGACAATCTGTACGGAAAACAGAAAGAATCTCCTCTCAACCGTGGTAGGGGAGGGGCTTGCTCCTCCCGCGGTACAGTTAAAACCTTGCGGCAAAATAGCCGAGAAACAATTATCATTATTAGAACAACGGTATCCGAATATCGCAATAGACGAATATGTCATCATGCCCAATCATATCCATTTGATTATTATTTTGCGAAAAGGCGCGGGAGGAGCAAGCCCCTCCCCTACCGTGTCTGATGTGATTTGTACGTTTAAGTCGCTAACCTCTCGTATTTGCAAAAAGGAATTTGGTATCGAGAAGATATTCCAACGCTCATATATGGATCATATTATTCGTGATAGAGACGATTACGAAACACGGGTCAGATACATCTACGGAAATCCCATGCGTTGGTACTACGATGAATTATATTTAGAAGAATAAAGGGGTTCGGGCTTTGCCCGATGCGTTTGTACCACAAATGCGAAACTTGCAATAAAAGTAACTGATCAAATTCAAGTTTGCCCAACTAACCCCGATAGGCTTTTATATAGTCTATCGGGGTTTAACATCCTTATGCGTAGCCGCCCATTGGGCATCTCTTTTTTGCTGCCTACATCGCCGAATACTGTGCCGATCGGTAGACCGAGGGGGTGCAGTTTTTCATTTTCTTGAAGACGCGGTTATAATAGGACACCGACGCAAATCCCACCTCCAGCGAGATGTCGAGGATGCTCATGGAAGTGTTTTGCAGAAGCTCCTCCGATTTGGTGACCCGAACGAAGTTCAGGTATTCCGAAAAGCCGTGTCCCGTCGCCCGCTTGAAGAGACGGCAGAAATAGGCGGGATTCAGCCCCAGCACGTCGCTTGCCGCCTCCAACGAAAGCTCCTGCATTCCGTAGTGACCGTCGATGTATTCCAACACCGGCAACAGCTTTTGTACCGCCTGATCGTCGGGGAGTGCGTCCACAGCCAGCGATCCGCTCCGTTCCAGCCAACCCAGCAGGAAATACAGGTGCGATAATATGTATTTGCCCGCACCGACTCGTTTGGCGGTGTATTCCTCCCATGCGGCGCGGATGGCGGCAGATACCGACGGATCCTCGATCAGCCGTGCGGATTTGGTTCCCGTGCGGGCGAAACGGTAGAGCGATCGGACGGCGGAGCGCCCCGCCCTGCTGCCCGGCTCAAAATCGTCGGGAATAAACTGGAGCAGGATGTAGGCGCAGTCGTCGGTCAGAGCCGCCGTCCAATGGGGGACGCGGGAGTCTATAAAAATCACCTGTCCGACACCTGCGGAGATAGAGTCACCATCCAGATAACAGCACAGTCTGCCGTCGGTGATCAGCAGTAGCTCCACCTCGTCGTGATAGTGGATATCGCACAGCTTTCCCGTGTGATCAATGTCGTCGGTGAGAGAGATAAAGGCGTGGATCTCCGCCAAATTACGGCGCACCCGTTCGTTTTGCATGAGAGACCTCCGAAAAGTCAATATTGTTCAAGCGATAGTAAATATTATGGTAGCGATATACGCTTTGTCACGCTATAATAATTATACGGAATACTTTGCGAAAAGTCAATATGTATAAAATATTTTCCTAAAGGAGATTTTGTTATGGCAGAAAAAACAATCAGCAGCCTTGACGCGTTCAAGGAGGATCATTCCGAGAAGGTCGTCGATACCAACAAAAAATTGAAAGTCGGTATCATCGGAACGGGCTGGATCGCAGGCTCTCATATGAACGAGCTGAAGAAGATGCCCGACGTAGAGATCGTCGGCGCGGCAGACCTGATCCCTGGCAAGGCAAAGAAGTTCATGACCGATTGGGGCTTCCCCGACGTGCCCTGCTACGAAAGCGGTCACGAGATGCTGGAGGCGATCCCCGACCTGGACGCCGTTTCCATCTGTACCTACAATAAGCAGCACGCTCCCTGTGCCATTGACGCGCTGGAGCACGGCGTCAACGTCCTGCTGGAAAAGCCCTTCACCGTTACCACCGAAGAGGCGGTCGAGGTTATGCGCGCCGAAAAGAAGAGCGGAAAGATCCTCTCCATCGGCTTCCAGCCCCGCTTCAACCCCAATATGCAGATGCTGAAGAAGTTCGTGCAGTCGGGCGAACTGGGTAAGATCTACTACATCCAGACCGGCGGCGGACGCCGTCGCGGCATTCCCGCACCCTTCGGCACCTCCTTTATCGAGGAGAAGACCGCAGGCATCGGCGCAATGGCAGACATCGGTTGCTACTCTTTGGACATGGTGCTGAACGCAGTCGGCTATCCCAAGCCTCTGACCGTTACCGGCTACAAGTCTGACTTCTTCGGTAAGGATCCCTCCTACTGGACCGCTGAAGGCAAGCCCGCTGAGTACGCCGACCTCTTTGGCGTGGACGATTTCGCCGCAGGCTTCGTTCGTCTGGAAGGCGGCATCATCCTGGACTTCCGTATTTCTTGGGCGATGAATATGGATACCTCCGGCGATACCCTGATCCTGGGCACCAAGGGCGGTCTGCGCATCCCCTCCACCGAGTGCTGGAACGGCTCTATCGGCGGCCCCATGAAGGTCTACCGCACTCTGCCGAACTCCACCACCGAGGTCTGCTGGGAGATCCCCATGCTGAACAACACCCGCGAGGGCGAGTTCTACTACAAGATCCGCAACTTCCTGGATGCCGTCAAGAACGGCGGCGTCGCTCCCGTTCCTTCCTCTCAGATCCTCTACAACCAGGCGATCATCGACGGTATCGTGAAGTCCTCCGAATGCGGACACGAAATCGAGATTGAGATCCCCGAGGTGTAAGGAGTGTGAACCGGGGGACTTCTTGAAAGAAGTCCCCCGGACCCCCCAAGAACTTTTCTAAAAGCCGGGCAAATACTTGCCCGGCAGGGAAGAGTAAATGACGACTGGAGAATTTTAGCGTTGATTTTTGGGAATCATTAGGAGTCTGAGGAAGCAATTCGGCATAGTCGAATTGCGATCTGAGAGAGGGGGCGAGAGTTCGCCGTCGGCGAACTCTGGCAGTTGCGCAAGCGCAACTGCAGACCATCACTCAAGCGCCGAAGTTTCCGCCCCTCAGACTCCCCGCTTCCTTGGCTGGGCATCATCGGGAGTGAAATAAGCATCTGAGCCGACGAGTATTCGTCGGCTTCACAGAAGTTCTTTGCCCCGCTTTCTTTCAAGGAAGCGGGCGGGATCTAAGGGCAGAGCCCTTGGCGGAGTTTGAGGCGGAGCCTCAAAGGAGATAAATTCATGAAACAATTCAAGGTTGGACTGCAGCTTTATTCGGTACGTTCTCTGATGGAGAAGGATTTCTACGGCACGCTGAAGGCGGTCAAGGAAGCCGGTTACGATTACGTAGAGTTTGCGGGATATTACGGTCACACTGCCGAAGAGGTGCGCGCGATGCTGGATGAGCTGGGGCTTACCTGCATTTCGGTGCATCAGGGGCCCGATCTGTTTATGGAAAAGGGACAGGAGGCGGTGGATTATCTGACTACCATCGGCGCAAAATATTGTGCCATTCCGTGGTATGGTATCGAGCATTACGAGAACGGTAATTTCGACGCCACCATCGAGATGTTCAAGAAGGTCAGCGCACTGCTGGCAAAGTCGGGCATCCGCCTGACCTATCACAATCACGACTTCGAGTTCAAGAAGCTGGACGGCGAGGTTATTCTCGAGAAGATCTACGCCGCTATGGACGGCGGCATCGAGGGCGAAGTGGACACCTGCTGGGTGCACTACGCCGGCGTGAATCCCGCTGAGTTTATCCTGAAATACAAGGGGCAGATGAAGACTCTGCATCTGAAGGATTTCGTTTGCGAAAAGCTGGGCGGCGGCCCCGTTTACGCACTGATCGACGACTCGGGCAAGGCTGAGGGCGGCTCCAAGGAGGATACCGGCTTCCGCTTCAGACCCGTAGGGCAGGGTATCCAGGACTTTCCCGCGATCCTTGCCGCCGCTGAAGAGGTCGGCATCGATTACGTGATCGTGGAGCAGGACGACTCCTACGAGCAGTGCCCGCTGGAGGCTGCCAAACAGTCCAGAGACTACCTGAGAACGCTGGGTCTGTGAGAGACGACGTGGGGAACTTTTTGAAAAAAGTTCCCCACACCCCACAAAAACTTTTATAAAACGCCGCAAATTCTTGCGTCGTAGGAATATGCTATTGCTTATTCCCGCCGACGAAGCATTTCGTCGGCATAACAGAAGTTTTTGAAGTCCAGAAACTTTTTTCAAAAAGTTTCTGGCGGGGATTGGGGCAGCGCCCCAAAATGATTTATTTAGGAGAACAATTATGAAGCTTGGTGTAATGAATCCGGTGCTGGCGGCGATGCCGTTGGAAGAAGCACTGGCGTATCTGCACTCGCTGGACGTTCACGCCATTGAGATCGGCGCGGGCGGTTATCCCGGCGACGCACATCTGAAGCCCGAGGAGCTGATCGGGCATCCCGAGGCGGTAGAAGCGTACAAGGCTCTGTTTGCCAAGTACGACATCACTATTGAAGCACTGGCTTGCCACGGCAACCCGCTCCATCCCCAGAAGGCGATCGCGGCGGAGTTTGACCGTCAGTTCAGAAACGCGATTTTAGCAGCTGAACTGCTGGGCGTGGAGACCATCGTAGGATTTGCGGGCTGTCCCGGTGACTGCGAGAACTCCATGTACCCCAACTGGGTGACCTGCCCTTGGCCGGACGATAATCTGAAGATCCTCGACTGGCAGTGGAACGAGAAGGTCATCCCCTACTGGACCGAGATGGCGGCGTTTGCCAAGGCACACGGCGTCAAGAAGATCGCTTTCGAGCTGCATCCTTCTTTCGTTGTCTACAATCCCGAGACCCTCCTGAAACTGAGAGCCGCCGTTGGCGACGTCATCGGCGCAAACGTGGATCCCTCTCACCTGTTCTGGCAGGGCATCGATCCCGTTGAGGCGATCAAGGCGCTGAAGGGTGCGATCTATCACTTCCACGCCAAGGATACCGCTATCGACGCCCGTAATACTTCTGTGAACGGCGTGCTGGATACCAAGTCCTACGGTGAGATTGCCGACCGCGCCTGGGTCTTCCGCACCGTGGGCTACGGTCACGATCAGCTGACCTGGAACCGCATCATCTCTACCCTGCGCACCGTGGGCTACGACGGCGTGATCTCCATCGAGCACGAAGACAGCCTTATGTCCACCAAACAGGGGCTGGAAAAAGCCGTCGCCTTCCTGAAGGACGTCCTCATCACCGAGTCCGCAGGAGAGGCGTACTGGTTTTAGAATTGATTGCAATTGAGGCTCCGCCTCAAACTCCGCCTAAGAACCCTTTTTGAAAAAAGGTTCTTAGGAATCTCCCAAAACTTTTATATAAGCCGCCAAATGCTTGGCGGCTGGGAAGAACTATAATCAATAAAACCCATACACAAAGAACTATGTGTGCCGATGAAGCATTTCGTCGGCTTAATAGAAGTTCTTTGCCCCGCTTTCTTACAAGAAAGCGGGCGGGTTGCAGGGCGGCGCCCTGCAGGAGATAAAATATGCAAAAAATCTATCAGCTTGGTGTCGTCGGCTACGGCGGGATGGCGAACCATCACGTCAATCAGCTTGCCAAAGGAAACACCCGCGTGCGAGTGAGAGGCATCTACGACATCAATCCCGACCGTATGCGTGCGGCCGAGGGAAAGGGATACGCTACCTATCCCTCCCTGGAGGCGATGCTTGCCGATCCCGAGATCGACATCGTACTGGTGGCGGTCTATAACAACTTCCATAAGGAAGTCTCTATTCAAGCACTCCGTGCAGGTAAGCACGTCCTGTGCGAAAAGCCGGTCACTATGACCTCCGACGAACTGCGCGAGGTGATGGCGGTGGCAAAGGAGACCGGCAAGGTCTTCACCATCGATCAAAACCGTCGCGTGAACAAGGACTTCGTTGCCATGCGCAGCGCCCTTGCCACCGGTGCAATCGGCAAGCCCTACGTCATCGAATCCCGCGTGGAGGGCTCCCGCGGTATGCCCGAGGGCTGGCGCTGTCACAAGAAAGAGGGCGGCGGCATGATGCTGGACTGGGGCGTGCACCTCATTGATCAGATGCTGTATATGAACGATGAAAAGGTGACCTCGGTCTACTGCAAGATGTACAGCGTCCATTATCCCGAGGTGGATGACAACTTCCGCCTGGTGATGACCTTCGAGAGCGGGCTGACCGCGCAGATCGAGGTTTCTACCAACAACTTCATCCTGCACCCCCGCTGGTACGTCCTCTGCGAGGGCGGTACGCTCCAGATCGACGATTGGAGCGGCGTGGGTCGTATGGTTCGACCCATCGCCGATCAGAGTCAGTGGTCTACCGAGATCGCGCCCGACAGAGCAGGACCTTCCAAGACTATGGCGAAGCGCGATCCCTCCACCGTGGAGGTCATCGAGTTCGCGCCTCCCCCAGGGCTGGAGGACAATCTCGACCCCACCTACTATCAGCTCGTTGACGCCATCGAGGGTGCGCCCCTGAAGATTACCCCCGAGCAGGCGATGCGCTGTATGTTGGTCATGGAAGCCGCCTTCCGCTCCTCCGAGACCGGTGAGGCAGTGAAGGTTAGTATTTGAGGCTCCGCCTCAAACTCCGCCAAAGGACCTTTTTGTAAAAAGGTCCTTTG
>JAFTOC010000009.1 GCA_017451585.1 Clostridia bacterium | reverse complement strand
TTTGCGAAGCAAATGACGGAGGGAGCCCGCGTTCCGAACGCCTCTCACCGTCCGCATCTCTGTGCAGACCGTTTGGCGCGGAACGGGACGCTCCGCTATTCCGTCGCTACGCTCCTTACAAGACCGTTCCCTACAAGGCTGGTGCGAACAATTACCGCCACACCCAAGCCTTCCCCTTGAGGGGAAGGTGTCGCCGTAGGCGACGGATGAGGTGTATCGCCCGAACGAGATGCACCGACTCTCCCCGCGCAGACCGCTCGCCCCCACCCACGCCAAAAGAGCCCTCGTTTGAGGGCTCTTTTGGCGTAATTCAATTATTCTTCGATCTTTCTCTTGCGAGCGATCACCACTGCGCCTGCAGCGGCTGCCAGTGCCAGAGCAGATACGGTCAGCACCACGTCACCGGTCACGGGAGGATCCACGGGATCGGGAGTCTCGTCATCGGTAGCGGGCTCCTTCACGGGGATGACCTCGCCGGTCTCCTGAACCTCGCCGCACTTCTTGCAGACGGTGTCGCCGGTGTAGCCTTCCTCGGTGGTGGTAGCTTCCTTAGCATTCACGACCTCGGTCTCCTCGTGGTAGCACTTTGCCTTCGCGGTGATGGAAGAGGTGTAGGTGCTGTTGTCCGACTCGGCGATCATACGGAAGCCGAAGCCGTCGCCGGGCAGACGCTTGTCTTCGGGAATATCCACGTCAAAGATCAGATCGCCGTTCACGTAGATCTGTACGTTACCGTCGTTGTCAAACTCAACGCCCAGGGTCACGCCCTTGGTCACGTCGTAGCCTTTCGACGCCAGATTCACGCCGGTAACGAATTCGTACCAGCCCTTCTGACCGGTGTATACGCCTTCCTCGGAATACTGTCCGTCAATGGCAAAGCGGAGCGCACCGCCCTCGTCCAGGAATACGAAGTAAGCAATGGTGTCGGCGCCTGCCCAGAAGTTGCAGTCGTCATCGGCGTCGGTGACGCAGAAGATGATACCGCTGCACTGGCGGGTGGTTGCGTTTCTGTGGAGGGTCAGCTCGATCTTGCCCTCATCCAGCTTCTTATCCATCAGCAGGATACCGTCCTTGGGCGCGTAGAGCTTTCCGTCCTCGTTTACCCAAGTCTTTGCGTGAGGCTCAACAACAGAGCCCACCAGCCCGCCGGGAGCGGTGTACTGGAAGCGCACCTTGGTATCGCCCGCCTGATTGTCACCGACCATGATCTTGGTATTGGCGTTTACGTTTGCGCCGGAGATGGTACCGGTGTTGGTAACGTCCAGAACTACTACGCCTTCCACATCGTTGTTGATTCTGCCTACTGCAACTGCCGCAAAACAGCCGATTGCGGAGGAGTCGTTCTGTTGATTGTTATGGAAGCCGGATCTGTCAGCGGTAGTGCAAGCGGTAACGGCGCCTGCGTTGGTGCTGCTCTTTACGGTCAGGGTGCCGCTCTTGGAGTGTCTGCCTACGAATGCGCCCAGATCGTACTTGGCGTTGTTGGACGCATCCACGGAGGAGTCAGCGTCGATGGAGCAGTCCTCGATGGTGGAGTTACCGAAGGTAACGCCTACCATAATGCCGGCAAGACCCAGGAAGGGCTGGTTGTCGGATGCCTCGGGATCGATCTTCACGTCCACGTTGACCAGCTTGACACCGGAGATGGTGGAGCTGACCATGTAAGCCGCAACGCTACCGTAGTGCATCTGCCAGTTGCGGTTGAAGCTGACGTCGGAATCCACCGTGCTGTCCTTCAAAGTAAAGTTCTTGAAGGTGGCGTTTTCAGCCTTGACCGCCAAGAGAGCGAAGCCGACTTCGCCGAAGTTGCCGTCAGAAGCGCCGGGATACTCAGCAATGACGTAGACCTTGTTGGCGGTGCCGCCGTCCAGCTTCTGATCGTTGTTATTGGCAACGACGGGCTTGATGGAAGCGCCCGAGACAGTGTGTCCCGCGCCGTCAAAGGTGCCGTTGTAAACGTGGAGCGGAGTCCAAGCCTTTCCGGCAAGGTCAATATCTGCAGAAAGGGTGATGTTGGTGTCCGCCGCCAGCTCACCTGCGTTGATCTTGGTCACAACGTCGATCAGCTCGTCAGCAGTTCCAACGGTTTTCGTCTCTGCCGCAAAAGCGGCAGGTGCCGTCACCGCAAGCATCGCAACCATCATTGCGGCGGTAATCAGCAGAGATAATGCTTTTTTCATAATAATCCTCCTTTTCGTTGGTGGGCAGATCGCAAACGGGCACGGTCTGCCTACTGTAACGGATCTGATTTAATTATACATTGAATCCCTGATTTTTTCGTCTAAAATATCATTATGTTATTCCAATATTTTACGATACTCTTGACATTTCCCGCCGGTGGTGTATAATAAAACCGGAGGTGTTCATATGACATCCAAATGCAAACTGTTTTATCAGATCGACCCGCCTCTTTCCGCCGATTTCCCCATTCGGGCGGTGATCAAGGAGGCCATCGGTCAACGGCGCGAGATCATCGAGCAGGTGCAGGATTACGGACAGGTGACCTATCACAGCGACGGTGCCCTGCCCTTCATCAAAAACGTCAAAGGCCGCACCATCGATCGCACGCTGCTTCCCGACCGTATTCCCGACCGATGGGAGACGTATATGCCCGACACGCTGGGCTTTCATATGCACGAAAATCTGGAGCTGACCCTAGTCACCGAGGGGCGGATGCTGTACATCGCAGACGGTCGTTGCATCGAGGCAGGTCCCGGTGACGTGATCTTCTTCGGCAGCTATATCCCCCACGCCTGGATCCCCGACCGTTCCGCACCGGTCAACGTCGCCGAGATCACCTTCAAAGCCGATATTCTCGAGCAATACAAGGTTTCCGGCAGTCCCATCACGTCCCGCCTGACGGCAGGCAATCTGAAATACCGCCATATCCCCTGTGAGGAAGGCGAGATCGCCAATCGGATCCGCTCCATCGCAAGAGAGCTCGCTGCCCGCCCCTTCGGCTATCGGTTCGCCGTAACGCTGGAGCTGAATCTGATCCTCTTGGCTATGCTCCGTCAGATGGGCTCCCTGCCCGAGAAGAGCGAAGCGGGGCAAAGTCAGCTGATCCGCACGGTGCGAGACTACATCGCCGTCCACCTTGCGGAGAATCCCGGTCTGTCCGAGATCGCCGGAGCGGTCTACGTGACGCCCCACCATCTCTCCTACCTGTTCAAGAAGCAGGTGGGCATCGGCATCGCCGATTATATGAATCAGCAGAAGATCCTGCGCACCGCAGAGCTGCTGGCAGACTCCGAGCTGTCGATCCTGGACATCGCCCTTCGGAGCGGCTTTACGTCCAAGTCCAATTTTTACCGCGTATTCAAGGAATACTACGGCATCACCCCCCAGCAAATGCGGGATGCGCTCACCGACCAAAAGCTGTCGGAGCAGAGACCCGACAATCCATCAACGGAGGAATCCCTATGAACCAGTCCACGAAAAAGCCCAATTTGGTCTTCATGTTCGCCGACCAGCTCCGCCTGTGCAGTGTAGGCTACGCCGGTGACGCCAAAGCCATCACCCCCAATATCGACGCGCTGGAACAGCGCTCGCTGAATCTGTGTAACGCCGTATCGGGGCATCCGGTCTGCGCGCCCTACCGCGCCTCCCTCTTTACCGGCAAGTACACCACCAGCACGGGCATGGTCATCAACGAGATCCGTCTGTCCCCCGACCACCGCTCCTTCGCCCACGTCTTGAACGACAACGGCTACAACACCGCCTACATCGGCAAATGGCATCTGTACGCCAACGAGTGGGGCAACCACTACGATCCCAAAAACTCCTACATTCCCGAGGGTCCCGACCGTCTGGGCTTCGACCAGCTCTTTGCCGCCTACAACTTCCATCACGAGAACGTGGGCGAGACCTCTTATTATCACTTAAACTCCCCCGAAAAGCTGTATTACGACGGCTTCGAGCCCGACTGTCAGACCGATATGGCGATCCGTGAGATCGAACGGCTGTCCAAGGAAGACAAGCCCTTCGCCATGTTCCTGTCCATCGGCATCCCCCACGACCCCTGGGACGAGTGGAACTGCGATCCCGAAGCCTACGCCAAATTTGCCGACACCGAGTTCCCTCTCCCCGAAAACTATCTCCCCCAAAACGACCCCTACGCCGACGGTTGGGCAAGACTTTCCCCGAAGGAGCGCGCCGATCTCCCCTACTGGATGCGCGGATACTACTCCATGGCAACTAAGGTGGACGACAACGTAGGCAAAATGGTGGAAGCCCTGGATCGCATGGGACTTTCCGACGATACCATTTTCATCTTCACCTCCGACCACGGCGAGCTGTTCGGCGCCCACGGACGTCGGGCAAAGAACATCTTCTACGAGGAAGCCGTCCGCGTCCCCTTCCTGATGCGCTGGGGCGATAAACTGGGCGTGGGCGAGAATCCCCTTTGCCTCAACACCCCCGATCTGATGCCCACTCTGCTCTCCATGATGGGCATGAAGGCGGACGTCCCCGCCGAGGTGGAGGGTCTCGACCTGTCCGACGCGATCCTTGGCAAAGAAGGCGCATTCGCGCCCGACGGCACGCTGATGATGGGCACCGGCGCCACCGCCACCTGGGAGGACGGCCACGAATGGCGCGCATGGCGCACAGAACGTTATACCTACGCCACCTACTTGGTAGACGGCAGTGAGCTGCTCTTTGACAACGTGGCAGACCCGCTTCAGATGCACAATCTGGCAGGCGACGAAGCCTACGCAGAGCTGAAGGCGCAGATGAAATCTGATATGCACGCCGAAATGGAGCGCATCGGGGACAAATTCCACCCCAGCTCCTATTACCGCGACAACTGGACGCGCGATCGGATCATCTACAAAAACAAGGCGGACTGATATGATCGCAAACCAAACTAACCCCCGAAAGGAATCATCATGAAACGCAAGCTATTATCCCTATTTCTCCTCCTCGCCCTCCTGCTCCCCTTCACGGGATGCGACGGACTGCCCGTCGCATCCGACGGGGGCGCCGATCTCGCCGTCCCCGCAGACGGCAAGACCCTCACCGTCTCCTTCTTAGACGTGGGACAGGGCGACTCCATCTTCATCGAACTGCCCGACGGCGACACCATGCTCGTCGACGCATCGGAAGCCGATCAGGCAGAGGGCATCATCCACTACATCGAAGGGCGCGGGCACGACACCCTCGATTACGTGGTCGCCACCCACCCCCACGCCGACCACATCGGCGGCATGGCGGAGGTTCTGCAGGCGTTTGAAGTGGGCGAGATCTGGATGCCCGACGCCGACTGTGACACCAAGACCTACGAAAATCTGCTGGAAACGGTAGAGGAAAAGGCTATCCCCCTCCACGTCGCGGCGGCGGGGAAGACCATCCTGTCCGACGAGAGCCTGAATATCTCCCTGATCGCACCCTGCTCGGACGAATACAGCGACCTCAACGACGCCTCCGCCGTCATCAGCCTCACCTACGGCAAGACCCGCTTCATCCTCACCGGCGACGCCGAAGCCCACAGCGAGGAGCAGATCCTGGCGTCGGGCGTTTCCCTGTCCGCCGACGTGCTGAAGCTGGGGCATCACGGCTCCAACACCTCCTCCTCGGAGGCGTTCGTCAAGGCGGTTTCTCCCAAATGGGGCGTCATCTCCTGCGGCGAGGGCAACAGCTACGGTCATCCTCATAAGGAAACGCTGGAGCTGGCAGAGGAGCTGGGCATCGAGCTGCTCCGCACCGACCTTCTCGGCACCATCGTCATGACCTCCGACGGCGAGACGGTGAAATACGGTGACACAGAGAGCAGCGGCAATGCAGGCGGCGAGACCGCCGTCACCACCACCGCGGCAACCGAGGCGGGCGGCTACCGTTGGGTGCTGAACACCTCCTCCAAGAAGATCCACCGCGAGGATTGCGCCTCGGCGAAGTCCATCAGCGCCGAAAACCGCGCCGAGTCGAATCAATCGGTCAGCCGGCTGATCGCCGAAGGCTACACCGCCTGCGGCACCTGTAAACCCACCGACTGAGGTAGCAATATGGAACAAAAACCGACATTCTGGGTCATCGACCGCATCGAGGGTGACGTCGCCGTGGTAGAGACCGCCGCAGGAAAGACCGTGGAGCTCCCCCGCGCCTCCCTCCCCGAGGGAGCCAAGGAAGGCACCGTCCTGCGGATTGCCGTGGACGAGGAGGAGCAAGTAAGGCGAACCAAGAAGACCCGCTCCCTGTTCGACCGCCTGCGAGTGGATTGAAGTCCCCTCTCGTAGGGGAGCGCATTAGACGAAAGCCTCTCATGCAACGCGAAAAACTCCCCTTTCGGGGAGTTTCAGACTGAAGACAAAGTCCTGAAAAGGGCTTTGTTTTTTTGTGGAGATGTGGTATAATATTGACAGGAAGCGAGGGATGAAGATGCTGACACAAGAAGTGAGAAAGCGCGAACAGATCCAAGTGGTCTGCTTAGACGATCTTGTACCCCAAGTTCACCTGTTGCGCAAGATCGAAAAGGCAATCGACTGGAATT
>JAFTOC010000069.1 GCA_017451585.1 Clostridia bacterium | reverse complement strand
GATTTTAAGCGGATGATGACCGATATCGAACACGGCAAGGTAGGAATCGTCATTGTGAAAGACCAATCCCGTCTCGGCAGAGATTATCTGCAAACAGGAATGCTGATGGAGATCACCTTTCCCCAATACGACGTTCGGTTCATTGCGGTCAACGATGGCGTGGACAGTGCAAACGGTGTCAGCGACTTCTCCGGCATCAAGAATTATTTCAACGATTTTTATGCCCGTGATACCAGCCGCAAGATCCGAGCCGTACAGCGAGCCCAAGGTGAGCTCGGAGAACGAGTTGGAACCACCATTCCATACGGCTATATGAAAGATCCCAATAATCCAAAACAATATATCCCCGATCCCGAAACCGCGCCTATCGTGAAACGGATCTTCGAAATGTACGCAAGCGGCATCGGGATCGTAAAGATCTGCGACAGACTGTCCGCCGAGAAGGTCATTTGTCCAAGCGTGTACGCCTTTAGGAAAAGCGGAAACAAATCGGGCAATCCCGATTTAAGCAGACCGTATCATTGGGCGCAAAACACCGTTCGCAAAATGCTGTCCAATCAGGAATACGTGGGGGATACCGTAAACTTTAAAACCTATTCCAAGTCCAACAAACTGAAGAAACGGTTGAAGAACGATCCCGAAAACATTCTCATATTCAGGGACACCCACGAAGCGATCATCGACCGCAAGACCTTTGAGATGGTGCAACGGCACTTCGCCGGACGGAAACGCCCCGACAAGCAAGGTGAGATGGACAAGTATGTAGGATTCCTCTTCTGCGGTGAATGCGGCAAACGGTTATATCTCCACCGAGGGAAAACCGTAAAGCCTGAAAACAACAACTTCCAATGCGGCGGTTTCCAAAGCAGAACAACCGAATGCACCGCACACTATATCCGTGAGAGTGTTCTTGATACCATCGTACTGCACAACCTTAGAACCGTGACCGCCTTCGCAAGAGATAACCCTGACGAGTTCTATGCGATGGCAACACAGAACGGTGAGGCAGAAGCGGAAAAGTTCTATCGCAATGCCAAGATACAAAAGGAGCAGCTTGAAAAGCGAATCCAAGACCTGGACAACATCATTCGGTGCTTGTACGAGGACAGAGTATCGGGAAGAATCACTCCCGAACGCTACGACTTAATGGCAAACGGATATGAACAGGAGCAGGCGGAAAAGAAATGTGAGTTGCAAGAACTTGCGGAGAGCATCGAAAGAATGGATATGCGCGACCAATGCATACAGCAATTCATCCGTGATGCAAAGCGGTATATCGAGATGCCGAATCTGACACCCGAACTGCTGCGAGTATTCATCCGCAGAATAGAGGTGTACGAAAAGTTCGAGAAATACTCACGAACAGCGGGCAACCCCATCCGCATACACTACGCCTTCCGTCTTCCCGAACAGGAAGGCGTCCCTGCAATCGAAGTTCTCGCAGAACCCACAGCAAAAACCGCATAAAAAGTAATAACCGGAAGGTTTTTACACCTTCCGGTTACATACCACCCACCAATTCTCCGTTAAGAACATCACGGATACTTGCGAGGCGATTTTTTTGCATACACGGTAAGGGTGCGGGTATGGAAACGGAGCTTTTCTCCGCACCCGCCCAAGAACCTTATGAAAAGCCTCGCAAGTGCTTGCGGCGCTGTTTTTTCAAAAAAATCGTCTATCCTATTGCCTTTTTGCCGAAAATGCGCTACAATAGAAGCAGAGTTTAACATTTTACGCCGATTTTACATTCCTGCGATTTTACATTTAACCTCCGGCGTATATACTGATCTTTGAATAAACTCATCAAGGAGAATCTTTGAATGATCTATTGTTTAGAAGACGATTCCAGCATTCGCGAGATGATTATCTATACCCTCCAAAGCTACGGCATGGAGGCGAAGGGATTCGACCGCCCCTCCGCCTTTTGGAAAGCGATGGAAAATGCAACGCCCGATCTTCTGTTGCTGGATATTATGCTCCCCGAGGAGGACGGTCTCTCCATTTTGGCGCGTCTGCGTGCCAACCATAGCACCGCACAGCTTCCCATCCTTATGCTGACTGCCAAGGGAAGCGAATACGATAAGGTGGTAGGGCTGGACAGCGGTGCCGACGATTATTTGGCAAAGCCCTTTGGCATTATGGAGCTGCTTGCCCGCATCCGCGCTCTGCTTCGCCGTACCGAAAAGGTGTCCGAGAGCAAACAGCAGGAGTATTCCGTAGGTGCGCTTTATTTGAACGCCGCGCGCCATATCGTGATGGACGGTAACCGTGAGGTTACGTTGACCAACAAGGAGTACAATCTGCTCTTGCTCTTTTTGGAGCATCCCGGTATCGTGTTTACTCGCGACCAACTGCTGAACCGCATTTGGGGATACTCCTTCGACGGTGAGAGCCGCACGGTAGACGTTCACATCCGTACCCTGCGTACCAAGCTGGGTAGCTGCGGGGATCTGATCGAGACGGTTCGCGGCATCGGCTACAAGTTCAGCGAAAAACCGCATTCTGAGTTCGAAAACTAACCCGAAAGGAGTCCTCCCTTTGACCAAACGTATTTTTCAATCGATTTTCGGCGTTGCTCTTGCCGTTTTAGTGGTCAGTTTTTTGCTGAGCATTGGCGTTCTGTACAGCGATTTTACGGCACAGTACGACGTTCGCCTGCAAGATGAGGCATACTACGTTGCTTGTGGTTTGGAAAGTGAAGGAGAGGACTATCTGCAGAAGCTGTATAACAAACCCTCCCGCTCGCGCATTACGTGGATTGCGGCAGACGGTACCGTTCTTTACGACAGCACTGCCGATGCCGCGAATATGGATAATCACGCCGACCGAGAAGAGATTCGCGAGGCTCTGGAATACGGAGAGGGAGAAGCAACGCGCTATTCCGACACCCTGATCCGGGAAACGATTAATTATGCGTTGCGCCTTTCCGACGGCAGTGTGGTACGGGTCTCCGACTCTCACGACTCCTTGGTGAATCTGCTTTTGACCCTGCTGGCGCCGATTATGGCGGTTGCGGCGGTAGTGGTAACCGTTTCGGGCTTGTTGGCGTACGGCGTTGCCCGCAAGGTAACGGAGCCGCTGAACAAACTGGACTTTTCCCATCCGGAGCAGAGCAAGACCTATAAAGAGCTGACTCCCTTGTTGGAGCGGCTGGCAAAGCAGAACCAGCAGATCCGTGAGCAGATGGATCAGCTAAAGCGTCAGCAAAAGGAGTTTGCTGCCATTACCGAGAATATGACCGAAGGTCTGCTGGTGGTGGACAGCAACGCCAATCTGCTGTCCTATAATTCGGGAGCGTTGCGACTTTTGAATGCGGCGCACGTCGAATCCTCAACGAATGTGCTGACGGTCAGCGAGAGAGAAGACTTCCGCGAAGCTATTCACGAAGCGCTGGACGGTCGGCATTGCGTTCATCAAATAGACTACGACGGACGCGTCTATCAGATCATCGCCAATCCCGTTCACGAAAAAAGCGAGACCGTAGGTGCTGTGCTGTTGATTCTGGACGTGACCGAACGGGAAGAGCGGGATAAGCTCCGCAGAGAGTTCTCCGCCAATGTGACTCACGAGCTGAAAACGCCGCTTACCTCTATCTCGGGCTTTGCCGAGATGATCAGCATGGGCATTGCCCGTCCCGAGGACGTGGGGCATTTCGCTGGAAAGATCCATTCGGAGGCGCAGAGACTGTTAGGACTGATCGACGACATTCTGAGACTTTCACAGCTCGACGAGAATTCGATCCCGCGGGAGAAGACGACGGTGGAACTGTCTGCCGTTACCGCGCAGGTTGTGGAACGGTTGCTCCCCAACGCCGAGCAGCGTTCGGTGACGCTGGAGACGCGCCTGTCATCCGCCAAGGTGATAGGTGTGCCGCAGATCTTGGACGAGATGATCTACAATCTGGTGGAAAATGCTATCAAATACAACAAAGAGCGGGGCGAGGTCTTCGTGACGCTGGAAAAGGAAGGCACAAAAGTTCGTCTGACCGTTCGCGACACCGGCATCGGCATCCCCGACGCCGACCGACAGCGGGTCTTCGAGCGATTCTATCGAGTGGATAAGAGCCACTCCAAGGAGATTGGCGGAACCGGTCTGGGACTTTCCATCGTCAAGCACGGTGCCGCATTCCACGGTGCCACCGTGACGCTGGACAGTACGCTGGGGCAGGGTACCGTGGTGTCGGTGCTGTTTCCCGCAACAGAATAATAAAAGGCTGAGTCGAACGCTTGTGGAAAGCGAATGACTCAGCCTTTATTATTTTTCAGCGATCGGCGCACCGTGAAAATCCCGCTTGCAGACCTGTGCAAACAGCGCGCGCCGCGCCTGCAGGGCGTTTCCCTCGGAGGATTCCAACCGTGTCAGCAAGGGGACGTATGCCTCCAGTGCGCGGTCGTAGAGCTCAAAAAAGGTGGCGCGGGAGGGCTTTTTCGTGAAGGGATCCACCCAAACGCGACGCTCCGAATTGGCAGGATCTTCGAAATAGTGGCTCTCACCCAAAAACAGAGGGGAGAGATAGGCTCGTCCCGCAAACTCCTCCGCCATCCTGACCGCCGTCGCTTTCCTGCCGCGGGGATCGTACAGCACGCGGTAACACTGGCGCACCGACCAAAGCGCGCGGGCGACCTTGGCGGGAGAGCAACGGATCTTGTACACTCGCTCCAGCAGATCGGAATAGAGCGTACACAGTACCCGCCGCTCAGCAGAGGACAGCTCGTAGGCGCGGGGACGGGGCATCTCCCGCAACTGCTTTCCGAAGCTTCGACGGATCGCAAGCGCGTTCAGATCGGCTTCCAGCGCGTTGTGGATGCAAAAGCTGTCGGCGGAGCGCACGGTTCCCGCGCGGGCGTAAACGAAGGCGTGGGTGTGGCTGTCTAAGAGATAATGTCCCAAAAATCCCGCCGCGTAGGAGAGGGCGATCCGCCGTTCCTCGCCGCGAAAGGCGTGAGCACGGGTAAATACGCGGCAGAGCAGTTTGGCGGTCTCTTCGGTGTGCATCACCGAGGACAGCCGACGCTTGCGAAAGGCGGCGGGGAGATAGAAGAGAAAGGGATCGGGGCCTTGCATTCCCGTGCAGAAGGCGTGGGGATAGGCGGCGACTGCTTCGGTCAGCGTGCCTGCGGCAGGGGAGCCGACGCGGGAGAGGAGCCGCTTTCTGCAATCGTTTGCAAAGGCAAAATGAGTCCAAAAGGAGGGCAAAGGATCACCTCGTCAGTGTAATGGATGTAGATCAGTCGGTCAGCCGCCCGATGAGACGGCCGTTTTCGACAGCGGCAAGCTCTACCGACAGAATCCTGCCGTGCAGTGGCTCGTCGATGGGGACGGAAACCTCCAGAAACGAGGCGGTATGTCCGATCTGATACCAGTCGCGCTCCTCCTCAAAGAGGACGGGAAGGGTCTTGCCGATTTGTGCCGTCAGCACTCTCTGCCGACCGTCGGCAATTATCTTTTCCAGCGCGTGGACGCGCGCTTCCTTTACGTCGCCGGAAAGCTGTCCGCTCATCTTAGCTGCCTCGGTGCCGGGGCGGATGGAGTAGGGGAAGATGTGGCAATCGAGCAGATCCAGCGAGCCAACGAAGGCGGCGGTGTTCTGAAAATCCTCCTCGGTCTCGCCGGGAAAGCCCACGATCACGTCGGCGGTGAAGCAGGCGTCGGGAAAGGCGGCGCGGATGGCGTCTACGTTGCGGCGCACCATGGCGGTGTTGTAGCGGCGGCGCATAGCATTCAGCGTGCGGTCACAGCCGCTCTGCAGGGACAGATGGAAGTGAGGCGCCAGATGGCGGATCTCCTTCAGCAGTTCGGTATAGGCGGGGGTCATCAAAGACGGATCCAGCGAACCCAGACGGATCCGCTCCAGCCCGGGCAGAGCGTCCAGCGCGCGAAGCAGATCGGGGAGCTTTTCGGTAAGATCCTTGCCGTAGGCAGAGATCTCAATGCCGGTCAGCACGATTTCGGCGTAGCCTGCCTCCATCAGCGCACGGGCTTCTTCCACCACCTCGGCAAGAGGCTTGGAGCGGATGGGACCGCGGGCGCGGGGGATGATACAGTAGGCACAGCGGGACTCGCAACCGTCCTCGATCTTCAGATAAGCGCGGGTGCGCTCACTGCGACGGATGGTCATTTTCTCAAAGCCGGCGTTTTCCAGAGAGGAAACCTCCACTTCGGGAGACCGGTCGCCTGCAGTGCCGCCGGCAATGGATAGGGCGACCTCGGCGGCGCGCATTTTCCGCAGATTGCCGCAGACGAACCGCACGCCCGGCAGAGATGCCAGACGGTCGCCATCCACCTGTGCGTAACAACCTGTTACGATAATGGCGGCGTCGGGGCTGGTTTTGTGTGCGCGGCGGATGATCTGCCGCACCTTCCGCTCCCCCTCTGCGGTCACCGAGCAGGTGTTGATGAGGTAAATGTCGGCGCGCTCCTCGAAGGAGACCTGTCGGAGTCCTGCGCGCAAGAGTTCTTCGGCAAGTGCCTGGGATTCGTACTGATTGACCTTGCACCCCAAGGTGTAGATGGCAAACGTAACTTCCATGTTGCTCCTTTATGTAACAGTATGGTCGGATTTGACGCCGACCATACTCTTTTTGCTATGTTTTCCTGATTTTGAAGATGCGGCGCAGGATGGGCTTTAGGATCCCTCTTGCGCGAACGGTGACGATTTTCATATCGATTCCTCCCATTGAGGAGTTATTGCAACGTCCTCTACTGAGAGTATATGCGACCTCAGCTCTTTTTGTCCCAGTCGTGTTTGTTCTTCAGCACGTCGTAGAGCGCGCAGAAGGAGGCGTGACGGCTCTCGGGGATCCGACCTGCTGCTTTAGCCGCCATAACGGCGCATTCCTGCTCCTTGGTGTGGGTGCATTTGGTATAGCGACAACCGCCCAGCTCCCGCTCGATCTCGGGGAAGGTGTAGGGCAGATCGTCCTTGCCAAAGAAATCGAAGCGGACGAAGTCCAGCATGGTAAAGCCGGGGGTATCGGCTACCAGCCCGCCGTATTCGGTCTCGTAAAGGGTAACGGCGCGGGTGGTGTGTCTGCCGCGGCTGATCTTGCGGCTGACCTCTCCGGTGGAAAGGGCGAGGGAGGGAAAGAGGGCGTTCAGCAGGGTGGATTTGCCCACGCCGCTGGCACCCGCAAAGGCACAGATGGGGGTGTCCTCGCCCGTGGGACGGAGTTTTTCGGCAAGGGCTTCCCGCAGTGGCTCTACGCCAAGCCCTGCAGGGGAGTCGGTGACAAAAACGGTAAATCCGGCGGTACGGTAGATCTCTGCCAGCTCCTCGGCGCGGGCAGGATCCAACTCCGCCTTGCTGACGATGGGGAGCACCTCGATGCCGTGGTAGATAGCGATAGCGGTGAGCTTGTCCACCGTAAACAGATCGGGGGCAGGTTTTGCCGTAGGGATCACCACGAACAGCAGGGAGAGATTCGACAGCGGCGGACGGATCAGCGCATTCTTACGGGGCAGGACGTCTGCAAGGACGGTATTGCCCATCTCGTCTCGGGAAAGGCGCACCAGATCGCCCACCAGCGGTGTCGTGGCGTCATGGCGGAGTACGCCCTTGGCGCGGCAGAAGACCTGCTCACCGCTTGTCGATTTGATCTCGTAGAGACCGCCCGACGATCCCATTAGTCTGCCGATCAGTTCCATAAACCCTCCTTGGCGTGGTGAAGATACCGTTATTGTAGCACAAAACCTTGAAAAGAGCAAGTATTTTTGCAAAAAGTTCTTGCAACGGCGGGTAAAAAAATGTATAATAGAAGCATCTTATTTCGGAGGATACTCACATGAAAATAGATTTGCACGTTCACTCGTCCGACCTGTCGCTCTGCGGACATATGAGCGCCCGGGAGACTATCGACCGCTACATCGAGGCGGGCTTTGACGGCTTCGTTCTCACTAACCATTTCAGCCGGGAGATGGCGGAGCATTTTGATCGCCACGGCATCCCGCAGACCGAATATTTCGCCCACTACAAGGCGTGCTACGAAAAGGCACGCGCCTACGGCGAGGAAAGAGGCTTTTTGGTGCTTTGCGGCTACGAGTTGCGCTTCGACGGCTCCTCCAACGACTATCTGGTCTACGGTATGCCCGATGAGATCGCCGCGGACTGTCTGCAATTTTTCGGCATCGGCCCCGAGAAATTCGGAAAACTGGCTGGGGAAAACGGGATTCTGTTCTATCAGGCGCACCCCTTCCGCAATCACATGAAGGTGGTAAATCCCGCCTGCCTGTTCGGAATGGAGATCCACAACGGTAACCCCCGCCACGACAGCCGTAACGATATTGCGAGTGCTTGGGCAAAAAAGTTTGATCTGCACAAAATTGCAGGCTCCGATTGTCATCAATCCGAGGACGTGGCGGTTGCGGGCATCGAGTTTGAGGGCAGGATCTCCACGATGGAGGAGCTTTGCGAAATTCTCCGAGAGGATCGGTACAAGATCTATGTGCGCTGAACTGCAAAAGCTGGAAGAGACCGTCCGCACTCACGCGCAGGCTTTGCGGAAGATCGTCTTTTCCAAGCCCGCCGATTCCACGCTGGTAAAGGCGGAGGCGATCCCCGTTCTGCTGAAGGGAGAAAAGGTGATGCAGATCACCCGTTATCTCGCCGATGGCAAAGCCCTTCACGAAAACGTGGCGATGAATGCGCTCCCCTCCCAAGTGATTGAGATGGCACCCACCTTCGGGCAGATCAATCTTCTCGCCGCAGGGGGAGAGGTGCAGGCGCGTTGCACCAAAAAGGGTAAATGGCTGATCTCCGGAAAGATCGCCGCTACCGCCGAGGCGGCAGAGGTGCGCTCCCACAACAAGGAGAAGCACTACCTCATCGACGCCGCCGAGCACGCGGATTTTCTCTGCCGGCTGGGGGTCTGCGACAAGGACGGGCGCGTATTCGATAAAAAACGCGCCAAATACCGCCAGATCAATCGCTTCATCGAGCTGTTGGACGACGTTTACGGCAAGCTTCCGAAAGAGGGGAAACTGACCGTCTGCGACCTCTGCTGCGGAAAATCCTATCTGACCTTCGCGGTCTACTACTATCTGACCGCCGTCAAGGGCAGGGAAGTCCATCTCTACGGCGTGGATCGCAAGGCGGACGTGATCGCCTATTGCAAGGAGACCGCCGAGACGCTTCGTTGTGAGGGGCTGGAGTTTCTCGCCATGGACATTATGGAGTTTGATCCCGGCACCGCCATTGATCTGGTGATCTCGCTCCACGCCTGCGACATCGCTACCGATATCGTGCTGGCGTACGCCATCAAAAAGCGGGCGAAGGTGATTCTCTCCACGCCCTGCTGTCATCACGAGTTGTTCCACACGGTAAAGTCGGAGGAAAACGACTTCATTCTCCGCCACTCCATCTTAGGGCAGAAATTCTGTGATGCCGCCACCGACGCCATCCGTCTGCTCCACCTGGAAGCCGCCGGCTACCGCGCCGAAGCGGTGGAACTGATCGACCCCGAGGAGACCCCGAAAAACGTGATGCTCCGCGCCGTCCGCTCCGACAAGATCGAGCCCCACCGCCGCGACATTGCCCGCGACCGTCTCGCCGCCGCAGAAAATCTTCTGGGGTGCAGATTGACGCTGAGTAAGCTATTAGAGGAATAAAATAAATGTATTCGAGACTCCGTCTCGAGCTCTGCCAAGAACCCTTTTGAAAAAGGGTTCTTGGAACTCCTAAAACTTTTGAAAACGCCGCAACTACTTGCGGTGTCAGATTGATGACAAAGCATTACTTAGAAACGAGGTAAATCAAGTGAATAAGAGAATGAATTATTTTGCAGTCATTCCGATTTGGGGGGCAATTATTTTGCTCGTGTGGCTGTTTGTAAAAGCGCTCAAACAAGAGATCAACAGAAAAAGATTCAATACCTGTTTAATGAGCAGTGCATTAGTAGGATTTATTTCCATTATGGTTGTAGTTCTATTGTTAAAGTTGATAGATACCGCAGTTGACATTTCTGATTTCACTAGCAGGTACGGGGTAATTGTTTCCTTTGTTGCGGGCGGATATTTGATGAACTTATTTACTTTCCTGCTGATCAACAAGAAATGGGATCGCTTGCAATCGGGTTCCCATTGAAAGAGCGGAAGCAGGATGTAGAAGGGCTATGATCAGCTAATAAGACGAACGATTACGGATTGGTATCGCTGAAGAAAGCCACGGAATCAAACTATGACTCGGGGCGAGACACAACACCCTTTTACACCGTAGACAGACTCTGTCGCTGAAAGAGTGACCTATCCCCATGGGAGGCGAATGCCGACCCCAAGCCCCGACGCACAGACGAACACTCTGTAAGTTAGCCAATATCCCGCGCACCATGAGGGAAGTTGGAGGGGGTTCTCAGGGGAGGAGAAACCGTAGGTTTCGCCTCCCTTGAGCAGTTCTTTGCACACTTTCTTTCTGCAAAGAAAGTGTGAGAACAGCAGATTAGTTCCAAATCCCGACCGATGGTCGGGATTTGTTTCTTTAATTGCAACCAACTCTTGCAGATTTCAACTCTGTGCGATACCATAGGAATACGGATAAAGGAACAAATCCCTATGTGATTTGAAATTATCTGCATTTTTGCGTCTTTCTTTGTGGAAAGAAAGACGCCCAAAGAACCATTCTATGGGGCTCCGCCCCCTAGAAGTCACCCCCGTGTGGTCGCATCTTACCGATTCCGCTTCGCGGAATCTCGATGCTCCATGGGGAGGGGCGCCTCTGTATTCAACAAAGAGAAAGTCTGCACAAAGGGGTGTTGTGTAGCGACACCAAGTAGCTTTGTGCCCGTGGGACTCATCAGCGATACCAAGCCGAGATTTGTTTACGGCGCGGTCTGGGGATCGTTTTTGGTCTGTGCGAACACATCGTACCTGCGGCGGGCGAAAAGGCGCTTGCTCTTTCCGATTGCCTTCGGCAGAGCCATAAACCCAATGTACAGCAGAGCGATCACCAAAACGTGCGCCGCCAATACCCACCCGTCGGTGGCGTAGGGGATCGTTGCCGCGAAGATGAAACGGGAGAGCGCGGTAGCCGCAAAGATCGAGATCACCGGATGGATCAGCATCCACGGCGACAGCTTCACCTCCACTACCTGCAACAGCCGCATTACCGACAGGGAGGCGTTAATCAGCTCGCAGGCGAAGATCTCGATGATGTAGCCGTAGATCCCAACCCGCGGCAACAGTACCAGCACTACCAGAACCGACAGCGCGGCGTCCAAAATGTTCACCCGCATACAGAAAAGCTGTTGGTCAAGCCCCTTCAGGATGCTGTCCACCGCAGTGTCCAAATACATGACAGGCACCAGCGGCGCCAGCAGTCGGATGTATCCTGCCGCCTCACGGCTTCCGCCGATGACGGTGCCAAGCTCCGAGGAGAGGCAGAGAAAGATCCCCGCCGTGCCGATCCCCATGGTCAGCACGAAGCGAAAGACCCGCTCGGTGATCCGTCTGACGCCTACTTCGTCACCCGCCGCCCGCTTTTCGGCGATCTCGGGAATGAGCAGATTGCAAAAGGGCGACAGAAAGGCGTAGGGGAACATCACCACGGGTAGCGCCATTCCCTGCATGATGCCGTAGGTGGAAAGGGCTTCGGTCTGGGAGTCGCCCTTCTTTTTCAGCCCCCACGGGATCAAAAGATGCTCGATGGTTACCAGCCCTTGCCGCAGATAAGAGGAAAACGCCACGGGCAGAGCGATCCCCAGCAGCTTCTTTTTCATGGGCGCCATCTCGTCGGGATCGGCGACCCGCCCCCGATGGTAACGTCTGAGATCGCGGACGTACAGGAAGAAGCAGTAGAGGAAGGAGAAAAGATTACCCGCGACGCCGCCCGCTACCACCCACAGGCAGGCAGTCTCCAACCCGCCCGAGGTAAAGAGGGTCAACAGCAGGACGGTGACGCCGATCCGCAGCCCTTGCTCGAAGATTTGGGTCACTGCGTTTTTGCTGACCCTGCGGACGGCGGTGAAGTAGCCCGACAGAGCTGAGGTCAGCGCCTGAAAGGGAAGAGAGAGTGCCAACAGCCACAGCGACGGGATGGTTCGTTCGTCCGAGAGAATGACTTTGCCGATGGGGGCGGCCAAGAGAAAGAGCAGACCGCCCGCCAATGTGCCGAAAAAGAGGCTGTAGCCGATGCAAGCCTTCATGGCGGCGAGGATTCGTCCGCTCTCTTTTTCGGAGCCGTCGGTGGACTGACCCATCGCCTCGGACACCAGCCGCGTGGCGGCAAGGGTGACGGCGGAGGTGGCAAGGGTCATCGCCAGACCGTATACCGATCCGGTCAGGGTGAACAGCCCCATGCCGTCCGCCCCCAGGCGGTCGGTGAGATAGACGTTGAAGTACACTCCTACCGACCGCATTAACAGCGATGTAGCGGTCAGCAGAAGCACGTTTTGCAGAAAAATCTTGAATTTTGCCATAGAGAGCCTCCCATCGGGCGGGCATTTGCTTCATTCCTATGAAAAAATCTGCAATTCTATGTGTATTCCGGGAGATATTTTTCCGAAATACTTGAATTTTCCGCGAATTTGTGTTATACTACAATAAATATGCAAATGAATGACGTTAGATCTGCCTGCGCAGATCTGACAGAAACGGAGATATATTTTTATGAACAAAAGATTTTTTATCGGCGGCGCATGGCCGTATGCCAATAACTCTCTTCACGTCGGTCACCTGGCGGCGTTGCTTCCCGGCGACGTGCTGGCACGCTTCGGCAGACTCTGCGGCTACGACGTGATCTACGTCTCGGGCACCGACTCCCACGGTACCCCCATCACCGAGCGGGCGAAGCGAGAGAAGGTCACTCCCGCCTCCATTGCCGAGCAGTACCACGCCGAGTTCACCCGCGATTTTGAGGCAATGGGCTTCACCTACGACAAGTACACCGCCACCTTCACCGACTATCACAAAGCGGGTGTGCAGGAGATCCTGCGCAAGATCCAGCAAAACGGCTACCTCTACGAGACCACGGAGGAACAGGACTATTGTGAGACCTGCGGGAAGTTCGTGTCCGACCGTGAGATCGAGGGCAACTGCCCGGTCTGCGGCAAGCTGACCCGCGGCGACCAGTGCGAGCATTGCAACGCCTCTTTCGACTCCAAGATGATGACCGACAAGCATTGCCGCACCTGTCATAACGCTACCACCACTCGCATGAACAAGCATCTGATGTTCGCCCTGTCCAAGTTCCAGAAGGATATCGAGGAGTTTACCGAGAAGATGGCGCCCCATTGGCGTCTGAACGCGGTCAACGAGACCAAGAAGTACCTCCAGCAGGGACTGCCCGACAGAGCGGCGACCCGTGATCTGGATTGGGGCGTGGAGGTTCCCATTCCCGGCTACGAATCCAAGCGCATCTACGTTTGGTTCGAGGCGGTGCTGGGCTACATGACCACCGGCAAATGGGTGGCTGAGCAGAGAGGTATTGACTTTAACGAGTACATGACCGAGGACGGAAATCTCAACAATTACTACGTCCACGGCAAGGATAACATCCCCTTCCACACGGTTATTTTCCCCGCGCTGCTGATGGCGATGGATCGAAGCCTTTGCCTGCCTACCCACATCGTCTCCTCCGAGTACGTAAATATGAACGACGAGAAGATGTCCAAGTCCAAGGGCAATCTGATCTCGGTGCACGAGCTGGCGGAGAACTATCCCATGGATGCCGTGCGCTTCTACACCATGCTCTACAATCCCGAGCGCCGCGACGTGAACTTCTCCATTCCCGATCTCATCTCCACCTACAACAAGTTCCTGGCAGGAGGTCTTGGCAACTTCGTCAACCGTAACCTGTCCTTCCTGAAGAAGAAATTCGGCGGCGTAGTGCCTGCCGGCAAGGTAGATCCCGCCGTGAAGGCACACGTGGAAGGTCTGTACGTCTCCATGGGCGAGAAGATGGAGAACGGCGAGCTGCGCTCCGCTACCGAGGATATGGTCACTCTGATCCAGTACGCTAATAAGTATTACGACGATCAGAAGCCCTGGATCCAGGCAAAGGCGGAGGATCTGACCGATTTCGGTAACACCACCGCAACCTGCATCTATCTGATGGCAAACATGGCAAACCTCTTTGCGCCCGTGATTCCCGAGGGCTGTGAAAAGCTCTCCAAGGTGCTGGGCATCGAAAAGCTGAGCTGGAGCCTCGTGACCCTGCCCGAGACCTTCGAGCTGGGAGAGGTACCGATCCTGTACACCCGTATCGACGAGCCTAAGAACTAAGGAGGTTCAAGCATGGAGTACGTACTGTTGTTTGTGGGACTTGCACTGGCATTCTTTGGATTCAGCTTTTTGATGAAGTATATCAAACTCCGCCTGATCAGCGTCAAAGCAGTGGGTCGGGTAGTGGACAATCACAAGATGGAAGCCACCGCGAAAATGCCCTCCGGCTGGGCGGCGGTCGCCGACTACGAAGCGGCGGGTCAGCGCGTCCGCGGTACGGCGGCGCTTCCTATGTCGCAGAAATACGCGAAGGGCTATAATATCGACCTGTTTTGGAACAAGTCGAACCCCAAATCCTTCGTGCCGGTAGCCTTTACCAGAGCTATGCTTCTCTACAGCCTGCTGTTCCCCATCGGAATGGCGCTGGCAGTGTGGGGAATCACGATGTTTTTCTGATTATGCGTGGATGAATAAAATTTAGGAGGAACACACTAATGAACGAGAACGAAAAGATTGATGCAGACGAGCTTTTGGACGAAATGGAAGACCGTCTAAGAGAGATGATCGAGGATGCCGTTTCGGAAGCCTTGGATGACCAACTTGAAAGCGTCGTTACCTGTGCTGTGCAAGATGCCATTGAAGATTTACTCAGTCCCAAACGGTATACGTATGTATTGAGTCCTGATAAATCCAAGATGCTGCGTTGCCGTGGCGGCCTTCGCGTGGATGGCACTTGTTTGATGATTCAAGCAGGTACGACTTGTTGGCGTGATATTGCCGTCTACCCCGGCAGAGAAGAAGCGATTCAAGCGTTAGAAAAGGTCAAAAACGCAATGCTTGCGCACATGGAAATCATTGAACTGTAAATTACATAACAAAAAACACCGCAAGGATCATCCTTGCGGTGCTTTGTCTTTAGAAAAACTATGAATTTAGAACAGCACCAGCCAAGGAAAAAGGAGGGTGGTCTGGAGGGAGGAAAAAAACTTCGGCGTTTGAGATGGTTTTTTCCTCCCTCCAGTTAGCGTATGGATTTATTCAAACAAAAATCGCAAGGAATCACATCCTTGCGATTTTGTTGTTTACTTCAAATACCCGTCGTACCGATCGGTATGGAGCAACTCGTTGGCGTGCGCCAAAAGCTCCGCGTCGGGGGGATTGACTCCCTCCAGCGTGTAGGGAACGCCCAGCGCCTCCCACTTATGCACGCCCAAGGTGTGATAAGGCAGGATCTCCACTCGCTGTACGTTGGTCAGCGTGGAGATGAAGGCGTCCAGCTTTATCAGCGACGCATCGTCATCATTCACTCCGGGCACCAGTACGTGGCGGATCCAGATCGGCTTGCCGATCTCCGAGAGATAACGGGCAAATTCCAGAACTGCGCCGTTTTCGTGAAGGGTCAGCTTCTTGTGAGCGGCACTGTCGATATGCTTGAGATCCAAAAGAACCAGGTCGGTCACCGATAGCAGCTCGTTCAGCTTGGAAAAGAAGGGCTCGTCCCTCGTAAAGAGGATACCCGAGGTGTCCAGCGCGGTGTTTACGCCCTCTGCCTTCGCCGCTTTGAACAGGGAATAGACGAAATCCACCTGCATCAGCGGTTCGCCGCCCGAAACGGTGATGCCGCCGTTTTCCTTCCAATAAGTGCGGTAGCGGAGCGCCTTTTCCAGCAGCTCGTCGGGATCTGTGGTCTGTCCTACGTTCAAAGCCCAGGTATCGGGATTGTGACAGTACCGACAGCGCATGGGACAGCCCTGGGTGAAGACCACAAAACGGACACCCGGTCCGTCCACAAGACCGAAGGTTTCGGTCGAGTGGACGAAGCCGGGAGTGGGCTTACAGAGTGCCATGGCAGGTTCTTGCGATTACGTCCAGCTGCTGTTCGCGAGTCAGGTCGATGAACTTAACCGCATAACCGGATACACGGATGGTAAAGTTAGCGTACTCTTCCTTCTCGGGATGCTCCATAGCGTCGATCAGCTTTTCGGTGCCGAAGACGTTCACGTTCAGGTGATGAGAGCCCTGAGAGAAGTAGCCGTCGAGGACGTTCACCAGGTTGGTGATGCGCTCCTCTTCGTTGTGACCCAGTGCATCGGGATGCATGGTCTGGGTGTTGGAGATGCCGTCCAGCGCGTGGTGGTAGGGCAGCTTGGCAACCGAGTTCAGGGAAGCCAGCAGACCGCTCTTTTCAGCGCCGTAGCTGGGGTTTGCACCGGGAGACAGAGGCTCGCCTGCCTTTCTGCCGTCGGGCAGAGCGCCGGTAGCCTTGCCGTATACCACGTTGGAGGTGATGGTGAGGATAGAGGTGGTAGGCTCGGAATCACGGTAGGTGTGATGCTTCTTGACCTTGGTGATGAAGGTCTTCAGCAGCCATACTGCGATGTCGTCGGCACGGTCGTCGTCGTTACCGTATCTGGGGAAGTCACCCTCAACGATGTAGTCTACGACCAGACCGGTCTCGTCACGAACACACTTCACCTTAGCGTACTTGATAGCCGACAGGGAGTCAACTACGTGAGAGAAGCCTGCGATACCGGTTGCGAAGGTACGGCGAACATCGGTGTCGATGAGTGCCATCTCGGCTGCCTCGTAGTAGTACTTGTCGTGCATATAGTGGATCAGGTTCAGGGTGTTGACGTACAGACCTGCCAGCCAATCCATCATTACGTCGTACTTCTTCATGACTTCGTTGTAGTCGAGGTATTCGGAGGTAATGGGAGCGTATGCGGGACCAACCTGCGCCTTGGATTTTTCGTCGATACCGCCGTTGATCGCGTACAGCAGGCACTTAGCCAGGTTTGCGCGCGCACCGAAGAACTGGATCTCCTTGCCGGTCTGAGTAGCGGATACGCAACAGCAGATGGAGTAGTCGTCACCCCAAACGGGACGCATAACGTCGTCGTTCTCGTACTGTACGGAGCTGGTCTCGATGGAGATATAAGCAGCGTACTTCTTGAAGTTCTCGGGCAGACGTGCGGAATACAGCACGGTCATGTTGGGCTCGGGGGAGGGGCCCATGTTCTCCAGGGTGTGGAGGAAACGGTAGTCGGTCTTGGTGACCATGGAACGGCCGTTTACGTCCATGCCGCCAACCTCCAGGGTAGCCCATACGGGGTCGCCGGAGAAGAGCTGGTTGTAGGAGGGGATACGGGCGAACTTGACCATACGGCACTTCATGGTGAAGTGGTCGATGATCTCCTGTGCCTCGGACTCGGTCAGGATGCCTGCGTCCATATCTCTCTTGATGTAGATGTCCAGGAAGGTGGAAACGCGACCAACCGACATAGCGGCGCCGTTCTGAGTCTTGATGGCAGCCAGATAGCCGAAGTACAGCCACTGAGCAGCCTCTCTTGCGTTTGCGGCGGGCTTGGAAATATCGAAGCCGTAGGATGCAGCCATTACCTTCATCTGCTTGAGGGCGTTGTACTGCATGGTGATCTCTTCGCGCAGACGGATCACGTCGTCGGTCATGGTGCCGTTACCGCAGTTGTTGTAGTCCTCAAACTTCTTTTCCATCAGGAAGTCGATACCGTACAGAGCAACGCGGCGATAGTCGCCTACGATTCTGCCTCTGCCGTAGGTGTCGGGCAGACCGGTGATGATCTTGTTCTTACGAGCGGCACGGATCTCGGGGGTGTAAGCATCAAATACGCCCTGGTTGTGGGTCTTGTGATACTCGGTGAAGATCTTGTGGAGCTCGGGGGAGGGGGTGTAGCCGTAGGTAGTGCAGGACTCCTCAGCCATCTTGATGCCGCCGAAGGGCATGAACGCACGCTTCAGGGGCTTGTCGGTCTGCAGACCGACAACCTTTTCCAGATCCTTCAGCTCTTCGCTGATGTAGCCGGGGCCGTGGGAGGTGATGGTGGATACGATATCGGTATCCATGTCGAGAACGCCGCCTTTAGCGCGTTCTTCCTTCTGCAGTACCTGGAGGGCACCCCAGAGTTTATCGGTTGCTTCGGTGGGACCTACCAGGAAGGAGTGGTCGCCGTCGTAGGGGGTGTAGTTGTTCTGGATAAAGTCGCGGGTGTTGATCTCGTCTTTCCAGATCTTACCCTTAAAACCTTTCCACTGTTCGAATGCTGCCATAATTTCATTCTCCTTTTTTCCGGGGGCTGTCTTCATACAGTCCTTCGGTGATATTAGAATCGGCAGACCCGCCCGTGTTCTTCATAACTGCGGATGAGCCTATTTCGCCTATTCTTTTGCAGGTACAGTATAGCACGAATCAGATGATTTGTCAAGCAAATTGACGCATTTTTTTTATTTGTTACAAAATATTCATAATTAGGAATAGTTATCATTCCTGATAACTAATCATCTTTGCAATTGGAGGGAGGGAAAAACCAT
>JAFTOC010000068.1 GCA_017451585.1 Clostridia bacterium | reverse complement strand
GACCGCACCGACCGCCGCCTAACGGCGCCGCATCTGAATTTCCTCCGTTTCGCTTCGCTCCACTCCGTCAATTCAGATGCAATCATCACCCGTTATCATATTTAGGGGATTTTTTGACTGCACATTTCTTGACAATTCCAAATACTTTATAGGAACAAATCCCGCCTTTGGGCGGGATTTGGTTTTATTGAAACCTTTTGTACCTTTCTGCTTGTGCAGAAAGGTACCGAAAGACACATTTTAGGGGGCGCTGCCCCCTAAAAGTCACCCCCGTAGGTCGCGTCTGACCGATTCCGCAAGCGGAATCTCGACGCTCCATGGGTATAGATGTTTCTGTATTCCACAGAGGCGTAATTTGTACAAACGGGTGTCGTGTCTCTCTTCGAATTGCGTTTGGTGCCCTTGGGCTTGCACAGCGCTTCCAAGCGGTTGCAATAATGACCGAAAGAGGACGGCGAGCATTCGCCGTCCTTCTCAAAAGTTCTTGGGGGTCCAGCCCCTTCTTTCAAGAAGGGGCTGGCGGAGTTTGAGGCGGAGCCTCAATTAGTTATACTTGGGCAGCCAGTCGCCGTGGGCTTCGATCAGCTCGTCTACCATGGCGACGATGTCGTCGATGGACAGCTCGGAGCCGGTGTGGGGCTCCAGCATAGCCGCCTGATAGATGCGGTCGCGCTTGCGGGTTACGGCGGCGTCGATGGTTAGCAGCTGAGCGTTGATATTGGTCATGTTCATTGCCGCCAGTTGAGGAGGGAGCTTGCCAACGTGGCAGGGTGTGATGCCGTTGCCGTCCACCAGACAGGACACCTCCACGCAGGCGTCGGAATCTAAGTTGGTGATGAGTCCGTTATTCAGCACGTTGCCGCCGATCTTGTAGGGCTTGTTGGTGACGATGGCCTCCATAATGTAGGAAGCGTACTCGCCGGTGCGGTTGTGACGGAGCATATCGGGCTCGGTCAGATGCTTCTGCTTTTCCTTCCAGTCGGCGATCTGATTTACACAGCGGCGGGGATACTCGTCCAGCGGGATATTGTAGCGGTCGATCAGCTCGGGGTACTTGCTCTTGATGAAGAAGGGATTGTACTCGGCGTTGTGCTCGCTGGACTCGGTGCAGTAGTAGCCGAGGCGACGAATGTACTCGTAGCGCACCATATCGTGATGCTTCTCGGTAGCGTTCTTCTCGGCGGCACGGCGACGGATCTCGGGATAGAGGTCGTTGCCGTCCTTGTCGTAGATTTCCAGAAGCCACGCCATGTGGTTGATGCCGGCGATTTTGTCCACGCGACCCTCCACCTTGTCACCCATGCCCAGACAGTGGAGCAGGTGGCTGGAGCAGTGCTGAACGCTGTGGCAGAGACCAACGGTTTTCACGCCGGTGTAGCGGAGCATATAACCGGTGAGCATCGCCATGGGATTGGTGTAGTTCAGGAAGAGGGCGTTGGGGCAGACCTCCTCCATGTCGCGGGCAAAGCCCTCCATCACGGGGATGGTACGGAGCGCACGCATAATGCCGCCGATGCCCACGGTGTCGGCGATGGTCTGACGCAGACCGAATTTCTTGGGGATCTCGAAGTCGATAATGGTGCAGGGATCGTAGCCGCCCACCTGAATGGCGTTGACCACGAAGTTGGCACCGCGGAGCGCTTCCTTGCGGTTCTCCACGCCGCAGTAGCCGTAGATCTTGGCGCGTCCCTCGTTGATCTCGCCGTTGATGGCTTCGATCAGGAGCTTAGACTCCGCCAGTCTCTCGGGGTCTATGTCGTAGAGGGCGATCTCGCATTCCTGCAGAGCGGGCGTGCACATCACGTCACCCAGCACGTTTTTGGCAAATACGGTGCTTCCCGCACCCATAAACGTAATTTTCATAGCCGTTTTCCTTTCGGACAATAATATGGTAGTTTCATTATAGCCGTGACGGGGAAAATGCGCTATTATCGGTGTTGCGGGGATTGGTATATATGTTGCATAAATGTGGAGAAAATGGAGGGGGGATGTTAGCCGGTGCCGTAAGGCGGGGGCTTGCTCCCGCCGTTTCAACGGTATTCATCGTACAATAATTGTTGTGCCCGTCATAGAAAGATTTATTGTGCAAACCATTCGTAAGCGGCGGGAGCAAGCTCCCACCCTACGAGGATGATAGAATGTGAGGCGCGATGACGATGAATCGTTTTCGCACTCCCGACAGGGATTGACAATCCCACTCAAATATGCTACAATATCCCCATCAAACCACGGAGGTCAGCTATGCACGAGCTTGCCATCACACAGGGAATCGTTAACTTCGCCCTTGAAGAAGCCGCCAAGCGGAACGCTGCCAAGGTCACCGCCCTCACCGTAGCGGTGGGTGCGCTGTCGGGCATCGTACCCGATTGCATCGAGACCTACTTCGCCCTCGTCGCCGAGGGAACGCCCGCCGAGGGAGCTAAACTTACCTTCCGCCGCATCCCCGCTACGGTACGGTGCCCCGATTGCAATGCCGAGAGCAAGCTCCCCGACTTCCGTCTGCGCTGTCCCGCTTGCACCTCCCGAAAAGTCGAGCTGTTGTCGGGCAGGGAAGCGTATATTGAAAGTATGGAAATAGAGGAAAAGAATTAAATATATGTGGAACCTTTTCGCGAAAAGGTTCCCGAGTTCGTCGAAAAAGCTTCGCCGGTATCGGAAGGAGGGGGAAACCATCTCAAACGCCGAAGTTTTCCCCCTCCTTCCGAACCATCCTCCTCTTTCCTTGGCTGTCGCCTGGGTAAAGATGAGATTTTATCTAAAGATTAAAAAAGCCGACAAATCCTTGTCGGCGAACAATCGCATTTTGTTTCGCAAGAAAGGATTTTATATAAAATGGAAATCAAGGTTATTCACCAAATTCTCGAATGGAACGAGGATCACAGCAACGAGATCAAAAAGCATCTCACCGACAAGGGCGTCACGATGATCAACGTGATGGGCTCTCCCGGCGCGGGCAAGACCTCGCTGATCACCGCCCTCATCGCGCGGCTGAGAGCGGAGTACAAGATCGGCGTCATCGAGGGCGACATCGCCGGCAAGATCGACGCCGAGACCATCGCCTCACTGGGGATTCCCGTGGTTCAGCTCAACACCGACGGTGCCTGTCACATCGAGGCGATGTCCATCGAGCACATCCTCCCCGACTTCGACTTGGACGCGCTGGATCTCATTTTCGTGGAAAATATCGGCAATCTGGTCTGTCCCGCCGAGTTCAATATCGGCGAGAGCGCACGGCTGGCTATCCTGTCCATTCCCGAGGGCGACGACAAGGTGGCGAAATATCCCCTTATGTTTTCCACCACCGACGCGCTGGCACTGAACAAATACGATATGCTCCCCTATTTCGACTTCGACCCCGTTCGCGTGGAGAGCGATGCCCGGGACGCCAACCCGAACGTGGCGATCTACCCTGTCTCCGCCCGCACCGGCGAGGGACTGGACGCGCTGGTGGATTGGGTGAAGGCGCAAATGAACCAAGATTAACGAAGTTCCCTGTCAAGTATCGCTTGCTTGACAGGGATTCTTTGAGTTTGCTATAATAAAGAAAAAGGAGGATGAAGCAAATGTTCAATTTAGACCGATTTGGCAGTTACATTACAGAACAGCGCAAAAACGCAGGACTCACACAGCGACAGGTCGCTGAAAGTCTGTCTATTTCGCCGCAAGCGGTTTCTCTGTGGGAGCGTGGCGAGACTTTCCCGACCGTCGATATTCTTACGCAACTCGCCGCACTTTACTCGGTGAGCCTCGACGCACTGGTCGGTTCGGCAGAGCTCAGTGAACGCGAAGAAAAGATCGTTCGCGAGATCGCACAGGCTTCGCCCGAAGAGATTGCCTCGCTCATTCGGGAAGGGAGGCTCTCCGCCGCCGATCTGCTGAGCTGTTCGCCTTTTCTCAAAGCATCAACTCTTTCGATCATCTGTGCACAGTTGGGGCACTTCGGACTGGATATTTCCTACCTGACACTGATGCACGAGTTCATCATGTCAGAAGAATATGTCGATATGGTAGCAAATTCCGATTTTAACAAGCTCGACAAGCGCGTTTTTAGGCAATTTTGCAGGTTTATCAGTGGCGACAGCTTAATGAGCTTCTTCGGACGCATTTTGTACGGCGAATTTGATTACGAATACCTCATTATCATTCTTCGAACGATGCCTTACTTTATCCCCGACTCTTGGATCGAAGCTGCCGTTATCGAAGGCGCTCTGCCTGAGATATTCCTTGATTACAGGCTTAACAACTATGTGCTCTCGATTGACTGCAAGGATGAGGAAAGCTAAGTAAAATAGCGATATTTAGGTTAGAATTGCCGGAATATCGCTGTTTTGATGCTCTCTTTGTGAAATAGTGTTGGTGAACGTACAGGGCTTGCTATCCTCTTTATTCTTATATGATCATCTATTCCATCTCTTCCTGATCCGGCGAGGGACTGGACGCGCTGGTGGATTGGGTCAGAAGCGTCGTGCGGAGTCAGACCGACCGCGAGTGTGAAAATACTTGACAGGCTTTTGAAAATATGGTACACTAAAGTAAAGAAATTTCAAAAGGAGGCATCATTATGCTGCTGAACGGAAAAGTTGCCATCGTCACGGGCGGAACCCGCGGCATCGGCTATGCAATTGTAAAGAGATTTTTGGAAGAGGGTGCTACCGTGTCGGTTTGGGGCTCCCGCGAAGAGAGCGTGACCAAAGCGCTGGCTTCGCTGAAGGCAGAGAATCCCGATTGGAAGGTAAACGGCTTCTGGCCCGATCTGTCCGATCCCGCCGCGGTTGCCGAGGCAACCGACAAGGTGAAAGAAGCCTTCGGTAAGGTGGACGTCCTGGTCAACAACGCAGGCGTGTCGGCAAGAGATTCCATCTACACCTATAACCCCGAGGACTTCAAGAAGACCATCGACCTGAATCTGAACGCGGTGTTCTACTGCTCTCAGGCGGCGGCGAAGACCATGAAGGAGCAGGGCGGCGGCGTGATCCTGAACACCAGCTCCATGGTCAGCCTGTACGGACAGCCTGCCGGCTCGGCGTATCCCGCTTCCAAGTTTGCGGTGAACGGTCTGACCCACTCCCTTGCCCGGGAGCTGGGCAGAGACAACATCCGCGTCAACGCGGTGCTCCCCGGCGTCACCGCCACCGACATGGTCGCGGCACTTCCCGAGCAGATGGTAGCCGCCATCAGCAAGAACATCCCCTTGGGCAGAGTCGGCAAGCCCGAGGAAGTGGCAAACGCCTTCGTCTTCCTTGCCAGCGACCTGGCGTCCTATATCACCGGTGCGCTCCTCTCGGTAGACGGCGCAGCGATAACCTGATGGGGAACGACTTAGGGGAACTTCTTGAAAGAAGTTCCCCTAAGAACCCTTCAAGAACTTATGAGAAAATGCCCCGCAAATACTTGCGGGGCATGATTATTTGAGGGGTTATTCGATTACGGCAGGCTTTTCGTACCCGTCGGGCTGCCCCATTCCCAATTGGATGCAGAAGGAGCTGAAATCCGCTTCCGACAGCAGGTAGTACCGATCAAAGTAGTATCTGTCATATTCGAACGTTAAACGGAACAGTACAGCATTTCCGTCGGCGGGTGCTTGACAGCCTTCCGCAAATTCCAGAGCCTCCAGATAATGGGCACCGGCTCCGGAGGTATAGTTGGAATTGTCGAACATATACAGATTGATATGGACTTTTATCGCTTCGTCTGCCTTGAAAGCATCCAACATATCCCGGAAGCCCGTCTCGTACTCCGCATTGGCGGCGTTTACTACCATTGCACAGGTCTGTGGGAACAAATTCGGGTTCAGCGGATAGTCGTTGTAAAAGCTCTTTACGCCAAGCGTTCCCCAAACATACAGCGACAGGGCATAATAATCGCGGGAGCTTATATACTCCACCTTTTCTTCGCGGGTGAGGGCACTGTATTCACCCACGAAACTGTTCCAGATCGTCTCCTTGGTAACGGCATCCCATACACCGGGCAGACCGAATCCGAGGATCTCCTCTTTCGCAGGCAGGGAGAGGAAGGCGTCCTCATATTCCTTGGTCTCGGTGAAAAGGGTGATCAGGCGGTTGTAATCCTCGGTGGTCAGACGGAAGGTGCGTCCGCAGACTCTGCCCGATTTCTCTGTGATCTTCAGCGTGATCGGATCGGCGTAGGTAAGCGCATCTTCGTAGTACACGTCGCCTTCATAGTAGGCGATTTCGTGGCGTCTGTTAGGGTACTGATAGGCATCCACGCCTTTATCAGACACAATCGCTTTCATTTCGGCGAGCTTGTCGGCGACGAACTCCAGCACCTTGGGATCGGTGATCTCCACAGACTGCGTTTTTAACTCTTGATAGGAAGTGTCGCCGTAATAGTAGGATGATTCCTTATAAATACTCACCGATTCCAGCTCGTCGGCATCGGGGGCGTAGCTTGCCGCAACGTTGGACGCCACCGCTACGCCGCCGCCGAAGAGCAGTCCGCCCACCAGCAGAACGGGCAGGAAAAGAGAAGCCTTCAGACAGTTTTTCAGCCGTTTCGTGGTCAGGATCTCGTAGAGATAGTAGACGATCAGCGTGAGAACGATCAGAATGATGATGCCTTGCAGATCAAAATCGGTCTCGATTGCGTAAAAGACGGTCAAAAACGCCATAGGAAGTGCCACCGCACAGCGGTAGACGTGTTGCAGAATGCGGTTGGGAGCCGATTTGCCTGCCATTTCGGAACGGCGCTTGGTGTAGATGATACTGCCGGCGGCGATCAGCAGGATGGAGATCACGGCGGTGTAGATCCAAAGGGGAGCGTTGGTGAATACCGTAGACTCGTCGCCTGTGAACAGAACTGTCAACAGAGTGATGGGCATACTGAACTCGGGGAGTAGCAGACGTCCGGGGGTCAGCGCGGTGATCATCAGCGGGAACTGACTTTCCAAACAAACCACGAAGAGCGCACCGCTGATCCGTACGAAGCCGAAGAGCAGGGCAAAGATCAGCAGATTGGAGGTGACGGTTCCGGTCAGCGTCATTGCCAGCAGAGTGAAGCCGGTCAGCAGGAGAGTTGCCAGGAAGTAAGCGCCGAAAAGCAGCAGGGGAGTGGAGGGCGAAAGGGCGGTATAAGGGACGAAACACCACAGGACGGTAGTCAGCGCCAGCGATACCGCCAGCGTGGCGACCAGCCAGGTCAGCACCGACGCCAAAAACGAGAAGTAAACGCAGGGGCGGGTGAAGGGGATGGAATGGTAGAAATCCGATTCGTTCCGTTTGTTGAGGAAGCTGAACATGGAAAGCGTCAGAATGGGCGCTAAAAAGAGCAATAATAGAAGCGGAAGTGCAAAATCGGACGGGGAAATGATCGTGGTAGCGGGTTCGTAGCCCGGCTCGTAATAGACGGTGGGCGAGAGCAACCGTGCCAGCGGAATCAGCGCGGTCAGTGCGGCGGTAACCGAACCGATGGTGATGCCCACCAGGCGGGTTTTCTTGATGCCCTCCCGATAGAGCTTGAAGCTGAAAAACTTAGACATATCGAAACTCCTTTCCAAAGCTTACATCAGAACGTCCTTGAAGGCGTAGCCGAGGGCTTCCATTTCGTAGATGAAGACCTCCTCCAGCGTCAGCGGCAGGAAATCCAGCAGGGCGGGCTCCATGGCGGACAGGCGGGGCGCCAGCCCCTCCCGATCTCCGCGAACGATCAGAGAAGCTACCGAGCCCACTTGGGTATAGCTGACCGTGTCCAGCCCCGCGAATTTTTCGCGGGTAAAGGGTTCGCGGAAGCCGACCTGCACCTTGATCAGCGAGGTCTTCAGGTTCTGCACGTCGCTTTCGAAGACAATGCCGCCCTTGTGGAGCAGGGCAAGCTGGTCACAGCCGTCCTCCAGCTCGCGGAGCGAGTGAGAGGTGATGATGGTGGTAGTCTTGCGCTCCATCACGTCGTTGTAGATGACCTGCTTGACCAGATTTCGCATAACGGGATCCAGCCCGTCGAAGGTTTCATCGAAGAAAAGATATTTTGGCAGGGTGGAGAGGGCAAGGATGGTCGCCGCCTGACGGCGCATTCCCTTGGAGAAGGTGTTGAGGTTGGCGGCGGGGTTCAGCTGGAAGGTGGCGGTGAGCTTTTGAAACCGCTCATAGCTGAAGTTCGGATAGAGGGTCTTGTAGAAGGATGCCATGCGGTTCATGTTAGATTGGGGAAGAAAATAGAGGTCGTCGGGAACGTAGACGATGCCCGCTTTGGCGGCGGGGTTTTCCCAAACGGGCGCGCCGTCTACGGTGATAGTTCCTTCGTTGGGGCGATAGACGCCCGAAATCAGCCGCAGGAAGGTGGATTTGCCTGCGCCGTTACTGCCGATGAGTCCGTAAATACAGCCGTCGGGGATGGTGCAGGTCAATCGGTTCAGCGCGGTGAAATTTTCAAAACGCATAGTGACGTTTTCGGCTTGGATCATACTGTTACTCCTTTTTGATTTTGGATTGGTCGGAATCGCGGTAAGCGGAGCGGATGCAGTTCAGCGCCTCCTCCTCGGGGATGCCTGCAAGGGCAAGCTCTTTGGCGATGGCGGCAATTTCGCTCATACGGGACTTCATGTTTTCCCGAATGGCATCTGCCGCTCCCGTGCGGATAAAGGAACCCACTCCGGGGGCGGAGCTGATGACGCCGCGGCGATCCAGCTCCAGATAAGCTTTTTGTACGGTGTTGGGGTTAGTGGCAAGCAGGACGGACAGCTCCCGCACCGAGGGCATCTGTGCGCCTTCGGGCATCAGTCCGCACAGCACCTCGCGGCAAAATCCGTCTGCAATCTGCTCGTAAACGGGCGTCCGCGAAAATTTATCAATAGTGACCATAGCCCCTCCTTTCTGATTTTGTCATAGTATTTTTGTTGCGCAACTGTACTATGGCGGTTAGTACAGTTATAGGATAGCATAGAAAAACGCCGTTGTCAAGAGGAAAATGGCGGTTATCTTTTAATATTTTATGAACGATTGTTTAATAAAAATGTCAATTCGAAGGAATAAAGAAAAAATGCACAAACCCAGCCTTCTCCGGCGGGGAAGGCTGGGCTTATGCGAACATCTTCCTACGACGATAATAAGGGAACCCCGTGCGGAGTTCCCTTTTAGAGTACAGCATGAAAAGCTTCGACAAAATACGCCTTTTCACCAAAGGTTTTGGAGGGTTTTTAGGGGACTTTTTTCAAAAAGTCCCCTAAACGGGGTTTGGGGCAGAGCCCCAAGACGACTTATTTATTCAATTACGCCGTACTTGACCTTGTCTCTCTGTCTGATGACCTCTCGCTGGATCTTACCCGAGATGGTCTTGGGCATCTCGTCGATAAATTCCACGATGCGGGGGTATTTGTAGGGCGCGGTCTGATGCTTGACGTACTCCTGCAGTTCCTTTGCCAGTGCGTCGGAGGGTTCGTAGCCCTTTGCCAGTACTATGGTCGCCTTCACCACGTAGCCGCGAGTCTCGGAGGGGACGCCGGTAACGGCGCACTCCAACACGGCAGGGTTTTCCATCAGACAGCTTTCGATCTCAAAAGGCCCGATGCGGTAGCCGCTGGACTTGATGATGTCATCGTTTCTGCCTACGTACCAGATATAGCCGTCCTCGTCCAGATAGGCGGTGTCGCCGGTGTGATAGAAGCCGCCGCGCCAGACATGAGCGTACAGCTCATCCTCGTTGATGTAGCCCGAGAAGAGTCCTACCTGCTTCTTGCCCTCGGGCGGGATCACTACGATCTCGCCGGTGACGTGAGGCTCGGTGATCTCGTTGTTGTCGGCGTCCACCAAACGGATGTTGTAGGCGGGGGAGGGAAGTCCCATGGAGCCGGGACGGTCGATTCCGCCCGCCAGGTTGCCGATGATCAGCGTGGTCTCGGTCTGACCGAAGGCCTCCTTGATCTCCAGCCCGGTTTTGTCCTTGAAGATCTTGAAGATCTCAAAGTTCAGCGCCTCGCCTGCGGTGGAGGCGTGCTTGATAAAGGAAAGATCCCAATCCTCCAGGTTTTCTTTAATGAGGAAACGGTAGATGGTAGGAGGCGCGCAGAAGGTAGTGACCTTGTACTCGGTCAGCTTCTCCAGCAGTTCCTTTGCTACGAAGCGGTCAAAGTCATAGACGAATATCGACGCGCCGCAGATCCACTGTCCGTAGATCTTGCCCCAGGAGGTCTTGCCCCATCCCGACTCTGCCACCGTCATGTGCAGGCAGTCCTCCTGCACGCACTGCCAATGCTTGGCGGTGAGAACGTGACCGAGAGGATAGGTGTAGTCCTGCATGACTGCCTTGGGCGCGCCGGTGGTGCCCGAGGTGAAGTAGATCATCATCGGATCGGTGGCGGCGTTTTCGATGCGGGTCAGCTCTGCAGACGCCGCTTCGATCTCGTCGGTCAGAGAGATAAACCCGTCGCGGTTTTCGCGGACGATATATGTTTGCTCCAGTTCGGGGCATTGTGTCTGTGCTTCCTTTACGAAGTCCGCGACCTTTCCCTCGTTGGTGCAAACGATAGCCTTGATGGAAGCCGCCTTGACGCGGTATACAATGTCCTTGACGGTCAGCATATTGGTGGCAGGGATCAGGATCGCGCCGATCTTATGAAGCGCGACGGTGACGTACCAATATTCGTAGTGGCGTTTGAGGATCGCCATGACCATATCGCCCTTCTTGATGCCGTGAGCAAGGAAGACGTTGGCCGCCTTGTCGCTGAGCGTTTTGATCTCTCCGAAGGTAAAGGTGCGGCGATCGCCTGCTTTGTTACACCATTCCATCGCAATGCGGTCGGGGGCGATCTCTGCGAGTCTATCGACCACATCGTAGCCAAAGTTGAAGTTATCGGGATAATGAACGTCGAAGTGAGTCAGTTGACCCGCCTCATCAAAAGTCTCTGTACAGAATTGCTTGTAAAAATTTTTAATTGCTTCCATATAAAGCCTCCATAGGGTTTTTGTCAGCCGCCCAAAAATTGTTGAGCAGTCATCTAACGACGGGTTTATTATAATATAGTTTCGCCGAAAAAGCAAGTGCTTTTTGCGCGATGGCAATCTATTTGTGCAAAAACGCTCTCTCCTGAAGGTAGAATCGGCATTTGCGGATGTCGATGGATGACAGAGCGGGAAAATCAAAGAAACCTATTGCATCAGGGGAAAAAATATGCTATAATGAAGAAAACGGGAGCAAATTTCTGCGCCTAACCCCGATTCTACTCACAGGAGAGAACGAAAAATGGATGATTTGACCCTGCGAAAAACGATTGCAGAGAATTTAACGTACTATCGCCGTGCACACGGACTGACCCAGGCGGCATTGGCGGCGACTCTTAATTATTCCGACAAAAGCGTATCCAAATGGGAGCGAGGAGAAGGACTTCCGGACGTGTCGGTGCTGGTGATGCTGGCAGAGTATTACGGCATTACCGTCAACGATCTGGTGACTCCGCGCCCGGAGCTGTCCGAAGAAGCGGAGGAGGGAGTGGAGTCTCTCGCTTCCGCAGAAGAGGCAGAAGACGCCGCAAAGGAAAAGCGCGTCTTCTCTTTGCGCACCCGCATATTGGTACCGGTGCTGTCTATCGGGCTTTTGTGGCTGGCGGCAACGATCGCCGTCTTTTTGATCAAGGTGATCTGTCCCGATTTTGCATACAGCCATTTCCTTTTCCTGTATGCCGTCCCGGGAAGTCTGATCGTGGCAACGGTGTTTGCCTGCCTTTGGTGGACGCATCTTCTCCGTTTCATTTGCGTGTCGGGCATCATATGGTCGGTGGCGACCTGCTTATATCTGACCTTCGCGGTACCGTATATCAGTTTGATCTTTGCCGTGGCAGGCGTTTTGCAGGTTCTGACCGTCCTTTGGTTTATCCAGATCCGAAAATAAGCGATGGAACTGTTGACTCAGCTATCCGAGTATAGCCAAAGCGGGTGCTATCCCATGCATATGCCGGGGCACAAGCGCAATCCCGATTTTCTGAAATTGCCCGATCCCGTGACGCTGGATATCACCGAGATCCACGGTTTTGACAATCTCCACGCCGCCGAAGGCGTCCTCAAAGACGCGATGGAGCGTGCCGCCGCTCTGTGGGGGGCGAGAGGGTCCTACTTTTTGGTGAACGGTTCCTCGTCGGGCATCCTTGACGCGCTGTCTGCGGCACTTCCTGTGGGCGGGACGGTAGCGATGGATCGTGCCGCCCACAAATCGGCCTATCACGCCGCGGAGCTGCGGGCGCTCACTCCCCATTATCTGAGCCGCCCCGTCGATCCCGAGACGGGCGTGCACGGCTCGCTCACCCCTGCCGAGGTGGAGCGGGTGCTGACCGAGCATCCCGACGCAGGCGCGGTGTTCGTTACCTCTCCAACCTATGAGGGCGTAGTCAGCGATATTCGCGCCATCGCTGACGTTGCCCATGCCCACGGTGCGTTGCTCATTGTGGATGAAGCCCATGGTGCGCATCTGGGATTTTCGCCTGCTTTCCCCAAGTCGGCTGTGACCGAGGGGGCTGACGTGGTGATCCAAAGCCTGCACAAAACGCTCCCCACCTTCACGCAGTCGGCGATCCTGCATATCTGCTCCGAACGGGTAGACAGCGGGAGGATTGCAAAATTTCTTTCCTATTATCAGACGACCAGCCCCTCCTATCTGTTGATGGCGGGGATGGATACCTGCGTGTCTTTGCTTCGAGAGCGGGGAGACGAGCTGTTTGCCGCTTATGAGGCTCGACTTCGCCGTTTCCGTGCGCAGATGGAGGGGCTTGCGCACATCGGTCTGCTGACCGGCGATTCGCCCGTGACGTGGGGATTCGATCCTGGCAAGCTCTACTTCTCTCTGCGAAACACCACCCTCACCGGCGAAGCCTTCGGGCGGATGCTCCGGGAGGAGTTTTGTATCGAGCCCGAGATGACCACTGCCGACGGTTGTCTCTGTATGACCTCTATTGCTGACACCGACGAGGGCTTTGACCGCCTCGCCGACGCGGTGCTTGCCATCGACGCCCGCCTTGCCGTCGCGCCCTCCCGCGAAACGCCGGTGCTCCCCGACCTGCCGATTGCGGTCTGCACCCCCGCAGAGGCGGCGGAGTGTCCCACCGAAGCGGTATCGCTTGTCGAAGCCGCGGGTCGCATCGCAGGAGAGTTTATCTGGGCGTACCCGCCCGATATCCCCCTTCTCGTCCCCGGTGAGCGGATGGACGGGGCGCTGATCTCCACTCTCGTCGCCCTGCAAAGGAGCGGCGTGCGCCTTCACTCGGACAGCGAAGGTCTGCCCGAGAGGGTGCGGGTGATAGGGAAATAAACCGGTAGGGGATCAGCTTGCCTCTTCTGACTGTTGGTGGAAAAGCCATCAAACTTAGAAAAGCATCAGCCAAGGAAAGGGAAGAGGGGACAGTTGCGCTATGCGCAACTGTGGGGAGAAGGGGAAAACTTCGGCGTTTGAGATGGTTTCCCCTTCTCCCCGAGTCAAAGCGAGACTTTATTGACACTCCGAAGGGGAGTGGCTCGCCTCTTTTGCCGGAATGAAATTTCGATATCTTTCATCTTTTTCAGAAAAACCGTTGACAAAATCCCGAAAATGTGCTACCATAATAAAAGCATATACACTTTACAGGAGGAACTATCATGAAGAGAATCAAAACCCTGAACTCCAGAAATCTGGAAGCATCCGCTAAAAAGGGCGGCTGCGGTGAGTGCCAGACCTCTTGCCAGTCTGCAAGCAAGACTTCCTGCAGCGTTGCAAACCAGCAGTGCGAGCAGCTGAAAAAGTCCAAGTAAGTTGGATGAAAAAGCCGCAGCTTGTCTGCGGCTTTTGCTTAGGGGAACTTCTTGAAAGAAGTTCCCCTAAGAACCCCTCAAGAACTTTATAAAAGCCCGACGAATACTCGTCCGGCAGTAAAATTTGCTAAAACTCGTAGGGCGGGGCGGTAGTTGCGCGTTGCGCAACTACGGCTCCCGCCGTCCCATTCTATTTGTAGATTCGCCCAACGGGGGTGGAGTATAAACAAATCAGTTGTAGGGAACGGTCTTGACCGTTCCGCTCCGTCGAAGACGGAGGACGATTATCGTTGATTGACAGAGGTTTTCCAATTGCTCCCGCAACCGGAACGGTCAAGACCGTTCCCTACAGAGTGCGGAGGAAATCGTTGCCTTACTTCACATCTTAAGTCAGGCAAATCCTTGCCCGACGTTTTTTAGAATAATCCACGTTGAATGTCGTAGGGGCGGAGCAGTTGCAAGCAACTGCACGAATCGCCCGTTCCGAAAGGACTATCCATAGGAGAAATACACTATGCCGAAAAAATCGTCCCGCCAAAAACGGCGGGAGGCGGAATACCAAGCACTGCGCCGTCGCCGAGAGCGTCCCGATTTCATCGACGGCGGAAGACTTGCCGGCTATCGGCGCTTCTGCATGTTCGCGCGGATTTGGTGGGTGGTTTGCCCGTTATTGTTTTGCGGTACTCTGTTTTCGGCACTGCTATTGGAATCGTGGACGATGGCGTGGATATGGCTTGGCGTGCTTCCCACTCCCCTGATCGTTCATATCGTGCGTCGCGGGTGTTTTGAAGAGAAACTCTCCTGCCCTCATTGTGACCTCCCCTCTTCCGGTCGATGGCACGATAGAGGTGGAGATGAACGGTTTTCCCACATCCGTCCCCGCCGCCGCTACTACCGAGAGCTGAAAAAAGCCACCGACACCTACACCTGCCCCTATTGCGGGAAGACAATCTACATCCTTCCCCACGAAGAATACAAGAAAATCCGCGGAAAAGACCGCAAGAATTGAGAAGAAATTATGATACACGCATACAAAAGCAACGGATATAACATCATCATCGACGCTAACTCCGGCTCGGTCCACGCCGTGGACGAGGTGGCGTTTGACGCCATCGCAAACTACGAGCAGATGGAGCGCCCTGCGCTGACCGCCTTCCTCCTGGACAAATACAAGGACAATCCCGACGTCACCGAGGCGGAGATCGAAGAGCTTTACGCCGACATCGAGGAGCTGAAAAAGGAAGGTCGTCTCTTTACCGAGGACAAATTTACGAAAGTCGCCTTCGACTTCAAGAAGCGCCAGTCGGTGATCAAGGCAATGTGCTTGCACGTCGCCCACGGATGCAATCTCTCCTGCAAATACTGCTTTGCCGGCGAGGGCGAGTACCACGAGAAGGGGCTGATGTCCTTCGAAGTGGGCAAGGCGGCGTTCGATTACCTCATCGCCCACTCGGGCACTCGCCGCCATTTGGAGGTGGACTTCTTCGGCGGCGAACCTACCCTCAATTTTGAGGTGGTCAAGCAATTGGTCGCCTACGGCAGATCGCTGGAGAAGGAGCACAACAAGGAATTTCGCTTCACCTTCACCACCAACGGACTTCTCGTGGACGACGAGGTGATGGACTTCTGCAACCGCGAGATGCACAACGTGGTCATGAGTCTGGACGGCAGAAAATGCGTCAACGATCGGATGCGCGTCAACAAGGCGGGCAAGGGTTGCTACGATACCATCGTGCCGAAGTTCCAAAAATGGGCAGACCAGCGCGGACAGGAGAACTACTACATCCGCGGCACCTACACCCACCATAATCCCGACTTTGCTTCCGATATATTACATATGGCGGATCTTGGCTTCAAGCAGATCTCCATCGAGCCGGTAGTGGCACCTGCCACCGCCGATTACGCGCTGACCAAGGAGGACCTGCCCACACTGCTGGAGCAGTACGATATTCTCGCAAAGGAAATGCTGAAGCGAGAGGAAAAGGGCAACGGATTTACCTTCTATCATTATATGATCGACCTGGAGGGCGGTCCCTGCATCGTCAAGCGCATCTCCGGCTGTGGTGTGGGAACCGAGTATATGGCGGTCACCCCCACGGGCGACATCTACCCCTGCCACCAGTTCGTGGGCGACGAAAAGTTTAAGCTGGGTAATATCTTCACCGGATTGGAAAATACCGACATTTTGGATGAATTCAAGTATTGCAACGTCTACGCCCATCCCGAATGCAACGATTGCTTCGCCCGTTTCTACTGCAGCGGCGGCTGTGCCGCTAATGCATACTATTCCACCGGTTCCATCCGAGGTGTATACGAGCTGGGCTGTGAGCTTCACCGCAAGCGCATCGAGGCGGCGATCATGATCCGCGTAGCCCAGTCCATGCGAGAGGAATAAATTAAAAATCGCTTCCCGTAAAGCGCGATGTTCTTAGCAGAGAATTTGAAATCCTCGCTGAGTGCGAGCATTGCATTTGTCCGGACAAACGCAAATATAGGCTAAGCCCAAGCCCTTATAACAAGCAGAAAAGAGCAAGAGTACAAGGAGAAAATCCTTATATTCTTGCTCTGCTTGTTTTTATTGATGAATTGATGCTGAGCATCATGAATTGGCTTCGCCATGATTTCTCGCTTCGCTCCGTGAATTGAATTGCAACCAATGTGCCGCAAGGCACAATTCATGCCGCAGGCAATTCACGAAAGCTTGGCTTTCAATTCATGCAACCGCAAGGTTGCAATTCATTGCGCGTTCTCCGTTAAGGATAACACGCTAATCGGGGAGCGATTTTCTTATCTAGTGCGTTTGGAGTCGGGAGCGGTCGGCTCGTCACTTTGTGAGAGCGTGCCCTTGACGATCAGCAGGGTAGCGACGATCATCAGCGCCAAGGCGAGGTAGAAGATCGGTTCGGGGAGCTCGTGCAGAATCAGGAAGCTGAAGAAGACTCCCAAAAAGGGTGCGATGGAATAGTAGGCGCTGGTCTTGGCGGCGCCCAGCTCCTTCTGCGCCATCACGTAGAATTTGATACTGAGTCCGTAGGAAACGAAGCCCAGCAGAAGGATCAACAGCGTTACGGTAAGCGTGGGGAAGGATTCGCCCAGGATCAGCGCAACGATCAGACTACCCGCTCCCGAACCGATGCCCTTGACGGCAACGATCTGTGAACTGCTTTTCTCGCTGAGCTTGCGGGTGCAGTTGTTTTCAAGTCCCCAGCACAGACAAGCCCCCAGCGTAAGAAGCGAACCCTCGTTGAAGACCAACCCTTCGCTCCCTTCGAAGCTCAGGAGCAGACTGGCGATGACGATCAGCCCGATGGCAAGCCACAACCGACGGGAGATGATCTCCTTGAAGATCAGGAGCGCAATCAGCGAGGTGGCAACGATCTCAAAATTGTTCAGCAGAGAGACGTTTGCGGGGTTGGATCGGGCGATGCCTGCCATCAGCAGGATGGGCGCGGCAATATCCAAAACGACCATCGCCACGGTGTAGGGAAGTTCACGGCGGGTCAGGGGTGCACTACGGTCGGGATGCCCGATTGCTTTTTGAAAAAGGAGAAGCAACAGCATTCCGACGCCTGCTCCCAGATAAAGGAACGCCGCCGTAACGGTGGGCACGGCGTTTTTCAGCAATAATTTGGAAAAAGGGACGTTGACGGCGTATAAAGCGGCGGCAACGATGGCGAATACCGCGGCGGTCTTTCGGGCATTCACGGGGAGCTATTCCGCCTCGTCTGCTTCTACCAGCTTGTGGAAATTGGATTGCAGAGTGAACAGCGTGCGATAGAAGATCTCCAGATCTTCCTTTGGAATGTCTCCGCTGACCTGTTTCTGAATATCTGCCACGGCGGTAGCGATATAAGCGGCAAGCTCTTCACCGGCGGGCGTCAGACGCAGGCGAGCCTTATAGCGTCTGCCTCCTACATTGACGGCGGTCACGAAGCCTTTTTCGGTAAGCTCTGCCACTATGCGGGAAATCAACGCCTTGTCCACGTCGCCGGCTTCAGCAAGCTCTGCAGGGGTCAACCCCTCGGGCGTACGACCCAAAACGTACAGGACGATCACGTGACTGCTGCGCAGTCCGAATGAGATCATGCGCTTGTCCTTGAGCTTTTTGATACACTTCAAAACGTCGGCAAGGGTGAGGGTGAATTGTTCCAGGTGGTCGTTATACATGGCAGATTCCTTTCTGTTGAAGAATGATCCGTAAGTTGAACGTTTTTTGCCGGCCGGGAGCGAGGCGGACAGTGCCGGGCTTGTCCGAAAGATCGGTAGGTGGGTCGGCGGGGGCGGGAAGCCCCTGCCAGGGCTCGATGCAGAGATAGGGCGCACCTTCTGCGTGCCACAGACCAAGGATGGGGAAGTCTGCAAATTCCATGCGGATGTTGCAGGGAAGCGCCGGGGACTCCAAAGTCAAAGCCCGATTGTGTTTGGGTACCTCAAAAAAGATCCCGCATCCGCCCGCAGGATCGGGGGAGAGAGGGAGCGTAGCGTCCGAGAGAGGATACGCGCTCCGCCCGTTGCCCAAAAGCCCCGCATCGGTGATCTCTATGCGTGCAAGAGGAGAAGGCGCGTCAAACCGCAGGACGGCGTCGCCGAATCCGCTGTTTGCAAGCGGCAGATGAAAGCCGGGATGCGCACCGAAGGAGAAGGGGAGTCCCGTATCGCCTGCCGTCACCGTAGCGGTGAGGGAGAGGGCGTTATCGGTCAGTTGATAGGACAGAGAAAGCCCGAACGCAAAAGGATAGACCGCGCGGGTCGCGGGGGAATCGGTGAGGGTCAGCGTCAGGCGGTCTTTTTCGATCTCGGCAGCAGACAGCGTCGCTTCGGGGAGAAAACCGTGGATAGGCATCGGATAGTCCTGTCCTTGCCAGCGGTAGACGCCGTCCTTCACTCTTCCGCAGAAGGGGAAGAGCAGGGGAGCACTGCCGTCCCAATAGGCGGGATCACCCTGCCAGATCAACTCTGTATCCCGATACTTCAGCGAACGGAGTTCTCCGCCGCGGCGGGAAATGACGGCGACAAGGTCGTTGCCGGTCAGGAGATAGGATTCTGCCGTGGTATCCATTTCTGCCTCCAATACTAAATTTGTACATATTATATAATACCCGAATATTGATGATTTGTCAATAGACTGCAAGTCGAATTTTTCATTTGTTCGTCGAAAAAACGAAATTTTACTCTAATTCTGCAGAGCGGTTGCACACATTCGTGCGTTTGCCCCTTAAAAAGCCGATTTGGATGCTTCCAATACGTCAAAACTGCTTGTTTGAGCAGCAATATATCAAAAATGATATATAAACATTCATATTTTACTATTCAATAAAACTTTATTTATTGCTATAATAGTAAACGGATATTTGCGGACAAAATTCGCGATCCCTCTTAAAAACAGTCCATTATAAAGTGAAGGAGTTATAAAATGAGCAACAAAGTCACAATCATCGGAGCCGGTAGCGTAGGTTCCACCGTTGCCTATACCCTGGCGGTACAGGGCATCGTTTCGGAGATCGTCATCATCGACATCAACGAAGAAAAAGCGCTGGGTGAGGCAATGGATATCCGTCAGGGTACTCCTTTCAGTTATCCCGTCAATATTTACGCGGGCAATTATGAAGATGCAAAGGGCTCCGACATCGTGATCCTGACCTCCGGCGTCGGCAGAAAGCCCGGTCAGACCCGTCTGGATCTGACCAAGACCAACGTGAAGATCGCAAGCTCCGTGATCCCTCAGATCGCAGCGGCTGCTCCCGACGCGATTTACGTGATCGTCGGCAACCCCGTTGACATCATTACCTATCAGTTCTGCAAATATTCCGGTCTGCCCGAGCATCACATCATTGGCTCCGGCACCACGCTGGATACCGCCCGTCTGCGCTCCTACCTGGCAGAATATTATAATATCAATGAAGCAAACGTACACGCATACGTTTACGGCGAGCACGGCGACTCCTCCTTCGTACCGTGGTCTCTGGCAAACATCTCCAACGTCAACGTGGATCAGTATCAGGCCTGCCTGAAGGATGACAAGCCCGATCAGCCTCCGTTGGATCACGAATACGTGGAACAGCACGTCCGCAAGTCCGGCGGTCAGATCATCGCGCGTAAGGGCGTGACCAACTACGCTATCGCTATCTCCACCAGCCACATCGTCAAGAACATTCTCAACGGCTCCGAGACCGCTATGACCGTATCCTCTATGATGCACGGTGAGTACGGCATCGAGGACGTATGTCTTTCTACCCTGACCATCGTGGGCAGAGACGGCGTTTGCGGCAAGGTTCTGACCCCTCTTACCGAAGAAGAGACCGCGCGTCTGCAGCACAGCGCACAGTGCCTGAAGGACGTAATCAATCAGGTCGACTTTACCTAAACCATTGCACGGAAAGGATAGAAATATGGAATACCGTATTGAACACGACTCCATGGGTGAGGTCAAAGTGCCTGCCGACAAGTATTGGGCGGCACAGACCCAGCGTTCCAAAGAGAATTTCCCTATCGGCGTAGGCATTGAGACCATGCCCCGCGAGATCACCCACGCCTTCGGCATCCTGAAAAAGGCGGCTGCTATGGCGAACAACGCTCTGAAGCCCGAAAAGATGACCGACGAGAAGCTCTCTGCGATTTCCGCAGCTTGCGACGAGGTCATCAGCGGAAGCCTCAACGAGCACTTTCCTCTGGTAGTTTGGCAGACCGGCTCCGGTACCCAGTCCAACATGAACGCCAACGAGGTCATTGCCAATCGCGGTAACGAGATCGCAGGCAAGAAGCTGCTTCACCCCAACGACGACATCAACATGAGCCAGTCCTCCAACGACACCTACCCCACCGCAATGCATATCTCCGCAGTGATTGCCATCGAGGATCGTCTGATTCCCGCTATCGACGTGCTGATCGAGACCTTCAAGCGTCTGGAAGCCGAGAATGAGGGCATCGTAAAGTCGGGAAGAACTCACCTGCAGGACGCTACTCCCATCAAGTTCAGCCAGGAGATCTCCGGCTGGCGCTCCTCTCTGGAGAAGGACAAGAAGCTGCTGCAGATCGCACTCCCCGAGCTCAAGGAACTGGCACTGGGCGGTACCGCCGTCGGTACGGGACTTAACACTCCCAAGGGCTTCGACGTAAAGGTTGCAGAGGCTGTTTCCGCTCTCACCGGCAAGACCTTCGTTACCGCCGGAAACAAGTTCCACGCGCTGACCTCCAAGGACGAGATCGTCTTTGCCCACGGCGCCATGAAGGCGCTGGCGGCAGACCTTATGAAGATCGCCAACGACGTTCGCTGGCTGGCTTCCGGTCCCCGTGACGGTCTGGGCGAGATCTTCATCCCCGAAAACGAGCCCGGCTCCTCCATTATGCCCGGCAAGGTCAACCCCACTCAGTGCGAGGCGCTGACTATGGTGGCAGTGCAGGTTATGGGCAACGACGTTGCAGTTGGTATGGCGGCGTCTCAGGGTAACTTCGAGCTGAACGTGTTTATGCCCGTTACCTCTTACAACTTGCTTCAGTCTGCAAGATTGCTGACCGAAGCGATCCTCTCCTTCAACAACAACTGCGCCGTCGGTATCAAGGCAAACCGCGAGAAGATGCACCACAATCTTCACAACTCCCTGATGCTGGTCACCGCGCTGAACCCCTATATCGGCTACGAGAACGCCGCCAAGACCGCCAAGAAGGCTTACAAGGAGAACATCTCCCTGAAGGAAGCCTGCGTGGCTTTGGGCTTCCTCACCGCCGAGCGTTTCGACGAGGTGTTCCACCCCGAAGAAATGGTCTGATTTTACGAAAAGGAGACCGTACATGAAAGTAAGTTACTATCCCGGCTGTACGCTGAAGACCAAGGCGAAAGAGCTGGACAAATACGGCAGAAAGTCTGCTGAAGCGCTCGGTATCACCCTTGAGGAGATCGAGAACTGGCAGTGCTGCGGCGGCGCCTTCACCAGCGCATCCGACGAGATCGCTACCAAGCTCTCCTCGGTTCGCGCACTGGCAGAGGCTCGCGACAAGGGACAGGATCTGGTGACCCTGTGCTCCGCTTGCCACAACGTGATCAAGCGCACCAACGCCGCTATGGCAAAGGATGCCGACTTCGCGATGAAGGCAAACAATTACATGAAGCTGGATACCCCCTACAACGGAGAGACCAAGGTCATCCACTATCTGGAAATGCTCCGCGATACGGTAGGCTTCGACGAACTGGCGAAAAAGGTCGTCAATCCGCTGAAGGGCAAGAAAATTGCCGCATATTACGGCTGTCTGTTGCTCCGTCCCGGCAAGGTGATGGCAATGGATAATCCCGAAAATCCCCGCATCATCGAGGATTTCATCAAGGCGATCGGCGCTGAGCCCGTGATCTACCCCTACCGCAACGAATGCTGCGGTGGCTACATCACCCTGGAGGACAAGACCATCGCTACCAAGAAGAGCAATAAGGTGCTCCACAGTGCCAAGGTTGCAGGTGCTGAGATGGTGATCACCGCTTGCCCGCTCTGCTTGTATAACCTGCAGAAGAACGGCACCGAGGATCTGCCCGTGGTTTACTTTACCGAGCTTTTGGCAGAAGCACTGGGCGTGAAGGAGGACTGAGTATGACCGAGCTTCAAATGAAAGAACAGGTACTCCGTATGAGCGGAGTAGACCCTCTCAAGTGTATGCGTTGCGGCAAATGCTCCGGCACCTGCCCCTCCTACGACGAGATGGAATATCATCCCCATCAGTTTGTTTATATGGTGGAAAAGGGCGAGATCAGCAAGCTGATGGCGTCTGATTCGATCTATAAATGTCTCTCCTGCATGGCTTGCGTAGAGCGTTGTCCCCGCGGCGTAGAGCCCGGCAAGCTGGTGGAGGCGATCCGCCTTCTGGCAGTTCGCCGTCAGGGTGCAAACCATCTGAAACCCGACGACATCCCCGCGATGCTGGACGAGGATCTGCCTCAGCAGGCGATCGTCACCGCATTCCGTAAATATACGAAGTAATCGAGAAAGGAATCGAAACAAATGCAGAAAATCGGCGTATTTGTTTGTTGGTGCGGCAGTAATATCGCGGCAACCGTAGACGTAAAGAGAGTTGCGGAAGCACTCTCCCACGAAAACGGCGTAGTATATTCCACCGATTACCAATATATGTGTTCCGAAGCGGGACAGAACATGATCAAGGATGCCATCAAGACCTACGGTCTGACCGGCGTCGTGGTATGCTCCTGCTCTCCCCGTATGCACGAGAACACCTTCCGCAAGGCTTGCTCCCTTGCGGGCATCAACCCCTACATGGTAGAGATCGCCAACATCCGTGAGCAGTGCTCGTGGATCCACAAGGATATGGTGCAGGCAACCGCCAAGGCCATCATCCTGGGCAAGGCGGCAATCGCAAAGGTTCACCTGAATGCTCCCCTGACCGCAGGCACCTCTCCCGTTAAGAAGCGTGCACTGGTCATCGGCGGCGGTATCGCGGGTATCCAGACCGCTCTGGATATCGCGGACGCGGGCTTTGAGGTAGACATCGTTGAGAAGAAGCCCACCATCGGCGGCAAGATGTCGCAGATCGACAAGACCTTCCCCACGCTGGACTGTGCGGCTTGTATCCTCACCCCCAAGATGGTGGACGTTGCGCAGAACGAGCTGATCAACATCTACTCCTACAGCGAAGTTGCCGCTGTTAAGGGATTTGTGGGCAACTTCACCGTTACCATCAAGAAGAAGGCACGTTACGTCAAGGAAGACGTCTGTACCGGTTGCGGCGTATGTACCGAAAAGTGCCCTCAGAAGAAGGTTCCCAACGAATTCAACCTGGGCATGGACAACCGCCGTGCCATTTACATCCCCTTCGCACAGGCCGTGCCGAAGGTTGCAACCATCGACCCCGACTACTGCACCATGCTGAAGACCGGCAAGTGCGGCGTCTGCTCCAAGGTATGTACCGCCAAAGCCATCGATTATACCCAGCAGGATGAGCTGATCGAGCGCGAGTACGGTGCCATCGTCGTAGCTACCGGCTTCAATCCCATCGACCTGAAGGACTACGACGAGTACGCATACTCCCAGTCTCCCGACGTGGTGACCTCCCTGGAGTTCGAGCGTATCACCAACGCCGCAGGTCCTACTGCAGGTAAGCTGCTCCGTCCCTCCGACGGCAAGCATCCTCACACCATCGTGTTCGTACAGTGCGTAGGTTCCCGTGATACCTCCGGTTGCGGCAAGCCCTACTGCTCCAAGATCTGCTGTATGTACACCGCAAAGCACGCAATGCTCACCCGTGAGAAGTACCCCGACACCGAGGTTTACGTATTCTACATCGACGTGCGTACCCCCGGTAAGTCCTTCGACGAGTTCTACCGCAGAGCCGTTGAGGAATACGGCGTCCACTACATCAAGGGCATGGTAGGCAAGGTGGCTCCCGAGGGCGACAAGCTGATGGTGCAGGCGTCCGACCTCATCGCAAATGAGCAGCTGAACATCGCCGCCGATATGGTGGTGCTGGCAGCAGCCATCGAGCCCGATAAGTCCGCCCGTCCTCTGGCAACGATGCTCACCGCATCCATGGACACCAACGACTTCTTCACCGAGGCGCACCCCAAGCTCCGTCCCGTAGAGTCCCCCACCGCAGGTGTGTTCCTCTCCGGCGCGTGCCAGGGGCCCAAGGATATCCCCGAAACCGTTTCTCAGGCTTCTGCCGCCGCTTCCAAGGTCATCGGTCTGCTGGTGAAGGATCACCTCACCTGCAACCCCTGCGTAGCAGAGTCCAACGAGCTGATGTGTAACGGATGCTCCTCCTGTGAGAAGGTATGTCCTTACGGTGCTATTACCTACATCGACAAAGAATTCAGAATGCCCGACCGCACCACCCTCGTTCGCCGCGTGGCAAGCGTGAATCCCGCTGTCTGCCAGGGCTGTGGTGCTTGTACCGTTGCTTGTCCTTCGGGCGCAATGGATCTGAAGGGCTTCTCCAATAAACAGATCATGGCGGAGGTAGACGCAATATGCAAGTAAATAACGAATTCAGACCCACCATCGTTGCGTTCTGCTGCAACTGGTGTTCCTACGCGGGCGCTGACCTTGCCGGTACTAACCGTGCAACCTATCCCGCAGACGTAAAGATCATCCGCGTGCCCTGTTCCTGCCGTGTGAACCCCATGTTCATCCTCCGCGCCTTCCAGAGAGGTGCAGACGGCGTGATCCTCTGCGGATGCCATCCCGGCGACTGCCACTACACCTCGGGCAACTATTATGCCCGCCGCCGTATGACCATGCTCTTCTCTATGCTGGATTACCTGGGCATCGAGAGAGAGAGAACCCGTGTAGAATGGGTGTCTGCTGCTGAAGGCGCCAAGTTTGCGGCTACCATGAACGAGTTCGTGGAGACCGTTACCAAGCTGGGCGAGAATAAGAGACTGGAGGATCTGAGATGCAAGAACTGATGAAAAATCGTGCGATTGAACTGCTCTCTGCCGGCGAGGTTGACCGTGTGGTCGGCTGGAAAAAGGGTGAGTTTGCCTACGACTGCACTCCCGCTATCTTCACCGACGCAAATGACCTCCGGGATAACTTCGTCTACGACGATTTCACCGCTCCCAACCTGTCTAAGTATTTGGTTGCGGAATGCAAGAAGGGCGGCAAGATGGCAGTATTCCTGAAGCCCTGCGATACCTACAGCTTCAACCAGCTCCAGAAGGAGCACCGCATCAAGCGGGAGCTGATCCACGTGATCGGCATCGAGTGCAACGGCAAGGCTGACGTTGACAAGATCAAGGCTCGCGGCGTGGACGGTATCACCGGCATCACCTCTGAGGGTGCAAACTTTGTGGTAGAGACCATCTACGGCAACGAGACCATGCCCAAGTACGAGGTGATGGCAGAAAGATGCCTCACCTGCAAGAGCAAGAAGCACATGGTCTACGACGAGCTGATCGGCGAGACCGGCGACGTCAATCCCGACTGCGGCCGCTTCGATATGGTGGCTAAGCTGGAGGCAATGACTCCCGACGAACGCTTCGCGTTTTGGAGAGGCGAGCTGTCCCGTTGCATCCGTTGCAACGCTTGCCGGAACGTATGTCCTGCCTGCACCTGCGAGCAGTGCGTATTTGACAATCCCAATTCGGGCATTCAGCAGAAGGTGGCGGTTACCTCTTTCGAGGAGAATATGTTCCACATCATCCGCGCCTACCACGTTGCGGGCAGATGCACCGACTGCGGCGAATGCTCCAGAGTATGTCCGCAGAGCATCCCCCTGCACCTGCTCAACCGTAAGTTCATCAAGGATATGAACGAGCTGTATGGCGAGTATCAGGCAGGCGAGGACACCACCTCCCGCGCACCTCTGACCAATTACAACATGGACGACTGCGAGCCTTCCATCGTACACGAAAGAGGAGGGAAAGCATGAAAAAGATCGCTCTTTCCAAACTGAATGATTTCTTTGCGGCAATCGCCGCAGAGGAAAAGCTCTATCTCCCCGTGGACGGTGAGAAGGGCACTGACTATAAGCTGTGGTCTGAGGGTGTGACCTACTCCCGCGCCCTGAACACCAACCGCTCCGCAAAGGACTTCTTCTTCCCCCAGACCGAGAACATTGTGGACTTCAAGCGGGAAGGGAAGACCATCGAGGTCATCGACACTCGCACCGAGGCTGAGGATTTCGTAGTCTTCGGCGTCCGCGCCTGCGATGCACGCTCCTTCGGTATCCTGGATAAGGTATTCCTGGCAGATCCCGTGGACAGCTTCTACGCATCTCGCCGCGCGCACGGCACTATTGTGACCATGGCGTGCACCCGCCCTGCCGAGACCTGCTTCTGCGGTGCGTTCGGTATCGACATGACCGCTCCCGAGGGCGACATCTCCTGCTGGATCGCAGAGGACGCGCTGTGGCTTTCCGCCAACACCGAAAAGGGCGAAGCACTGCTTAACAAGGTCGCATCTCTCACCGAAGAGGGCGACACCGCCGCAGTAGACGCGCAGAAAGCAGCTGTCAAGGAGATCGCCAAAAAGCTTCCTCTGCAGAATCTGCCTACCGATGCGTTCAAGGGCGACGTCCTGCTGGAGAAGTTCAACTCCGCAAAATGGCCCGAGCTGTCCAAGGCTTGCCTTGGCTGCGGCACCTGTACCTTCGTCTGCCCCACCTGCCAGTGCTACGACGTGTTCGATTTCGATACCGGTCACGGTGTCAAGCGTGCACGCTGCTGGGACAGCTGTATGTACTCCGACTTCACCAAGATGGCACACGGCAACTCCCGTAACTCTCAGGTAGAGCGCTTCCGTCAGCGCTTCATGCACAAGCTGGTCTACTTCCCCATGAACAATGGCGGCGAGTTCGGCTGTGTAGGCTGCGGCAGATGTCTCTCCAAGTGTCCCATCAATATGAACATCGTAAAGGTTATGAAATCTCTGGGAGGTGACGCAGAATGACCGAGTCCTTGATTCCCGTAATCGGCGTGGTGACCGACATTCGCATCGACACCCCCGACGTAAAGACCTTCCGGGTCGTCACTCCTGACGGCAAGAAGGCGTTTGAGCATAAGCCCGGTCAGTGCGCTATGCTCTCTATCCCCGGTGTGGGCGAGGCAATGTTCTCCATTACCTCCTCCCCCACCAACACCGAATTTATGGAATTCTCCATCAAGAAGTGCGGATGCCTTACCACCTGGCTCCATGCTATGGAGGTGGGTCAGCAGGTGACCATCCGCGGCCCTTACGGTAATCCCTTCCCGGTTGACACCACCTTCAAGGGCAAGGATCTGCTCTTCATCGCTGGCGGTATCGGTCTGGCTCCCCTCCGCTCGGTCATCAACTACGTCCGCCACTACCGCGATCAGTACGGCAAGGTGGATATCGTTTACGGCTCCCGCTCCAAGGACGATTTGGTAGACTACAAGGAGATCATCGACGAATGGATGACCACCGAGGGCATCAACGTCCACCTGACCATCGACCGCGAGCAGGAGGGCTGGGACGGACACGTCGGCTTCGTTCCCAACTATGTTAAGGAGCTGGGCTTTGACGTCAACAAGACCGCCATCATCTGCGGCCCCCCCATTATGATCAAGTTTACCCTTGCAGGTCTGCAGGAGCTGGGCTTCAACAAGACCCAGGTGTTCACCACTATGGAGCTTCGTATGAAGTGTGGCGTGGGCAAATGCGGCAGATGCAACATCGGAAACAAGTACGTCTGCAAGGACGGCCCCGTATTCCGTTGCGATCAACTGGATGAACTTCCTAACGAATATTGATGGAGAAAAGAGGAAACCAAAATGCAAGAAATGGTTAATATTTACCTGTTTGGTAAGAAATATTCCGTACCTGCAGAACTGACGATCATGTGCGCCATGGAGTATGCAGGCTATCAGCTGGTGCGCGGATGCGGATGCCGGAACGGCTTCTGTGGCGCGTGTGCCACTATCTACCGTATCAAGGGTCAGCAGGAGCTACACTCCTGCCTGGCTTGCCAGACCAAGGTAGAAAACGATATGTACATCGCAACCCTGCCCTTCTTCCCCCTGGTGAAGCAGGTTTACGACATCGAGACCGTCAAGCCCACCGAGCAGATCATGATGCAGCTCTACCCCGAGATCTATGCTTGCGTCGGCTGTAACGCCTGCACCAAGGCTTGTACCCAGGAGCTGAACGTCATGCAGTACATCGCATACGCACAGCGCGGTGAGTACGAGAAGTGCGCCGAGGAGTCCTTCGACTGCGTTATGTGCGGCGTATGCTCTTCCCGTTGCCCCGCAGGCATCTCTCATCCTCAGGTAGCTATGCTGGCGCGCCGTCTCAACGGCAAGTATCTGGCTCCCAAGACCGCGCATCTGGAAGAGCGCGTACAGGAGATCAAGAACGGCACCTTCGAGGAGCTGCTGGAAAACCTGATGCAGAAGCCCATTTCCGAGATGAAAGAGCTTTACAACAACCGCGAGATCGAGAAATAAGGAGGGATATCCATGTACACTAACGAAAAAATGCTGGAATCCATCAAAAAGGTGGAAGCAAACCGCGCGGCAAACGCCGTAATGGAGCCCGTCCGTATGACCGCCGAGGAGAAGGAAGAGGTACTGGCTACCTACCATCCCGACTACATCCAGAGCGAGTTTGAGGTTCTGCAGATCGGCCCCAACAAGGGCGAGAAGGTTCCGAAGGAGCTGGCGGCAATTCTGCAGGCAAACAGCCGTATCAATCCCGCCGACATCGACCTTACCAAGGTTGACTACGACGTAGACGTTCTGGTCATCGGCGGCGGCGGAGCAGGTACTTCTGCGGCTATCGAGGCTGACAACAACGGCGCGAAGGTTATGATCGTAACCAAGCTCCGTATGGGCGATGCCAACACTATGATGGCTGAGGGCGGCATTCAGGCTGCCGATAAGCCTAACGATTCTCCCGCAATCCACTACGTAGACGCATTCGGCGGCGGTCACTTTGCCGCAAAGCCCGAACTGCTCTACAAGCTGGTCAACGAAGCCCCCGACGCTATCCAGTGGCTCAATAACCTGGGCGTAGAATTTGACAAGGCACCCGACGGCACCATGATCACCACCCACGGCGGCGGTACCTCCCGCAAGAGAATGCACGCCGCAAAGGACTACTCCGGCGCAGAGATCATGAGAACCCTCCGCGACGAGGTGCTCAACCGTAACATCCCCGTCGTGGACTTCACCGCCGCTATCGAGCTGATCCTTGACGAGAACGGCAAGGCAGCAGGCGCAGTTCTGATGAACATGGAGACCAAGGAGCTGCTGATCGCAAGAGCGAAGACCGTGGTCATCGCAACCGGCGGCGCAGGCAGAATGCATTACCAGGGATTCCCCACCTCCAACCACTACGGTGCTACCGCAGACGGTCTGGTGCTGGGCTACCGTGCGGGGGCCAAGCTCCTGTACGCAGATACGCTTCAGTATCACCCCACCGGTGCCGCATATCCTCAGCAGATCTTCGGCGCGCTCGTAACCGAGAAGGTTCGTTCTTTGGGCGCGAAGCTGGTAAACGTCAACGGCGAGGTCTTCATGCACCCGCTGGAAACCCGTGACGTGTGCGCATCCTCTGTCATCCGTGAGTGCCGCCGCGGCAACGGCGTTCCCACCGAACAGGGCGAGGGCATCTGGCTGGATACTCCCATGATCGAGCTGAAGAACGGTGAAGGCACCATCGAAAAGCGCATCCCTGCAATGATGCGTATGTTTGGCAAGTACGGCATCGACATCCGCAAGGAGCCTATCCTGATCTACCCCACTCTGCACTATCAGAACGGCGGTCTGGACATCACTGCGGACGGTCAGACTACCAACATCGAGAACCTGTACGTTGCAGGCGAGGCAGTAGGCGGTATCCACGGACGCAACCGTCTGATGGGCAACTCTCTGCTGGACATCATCGTATTCGGCAGAAACGCCGGCAAGAACGCTTCCGCTAAGTCCAAGGACGTAGAGGTTGGCGAGCTGACCCTGTCCCACGTTGACAATTTCGCAAAAGAAATGGCAGATGCCGGTATCGAGACCGATGTGGTTTCTCCCAAGCTCCTGCCCAACTATACCAATCAGAAGTCTATCTAAGGAAATTTGCGGAGCAGGTGTAAAGTAAAATGGAATATTTAGGCGGAGTCATGGACTCCATGTTTTCACTGATTTTTCTCGCTTTTGCCATCGGCGCTGTCGGCTATATGCTGGGTGCCATCAGCATTAAAGGCATTTCGCTGGGTAGCGCAGGTGTACTGCTGGTAGCGCTCCTGTACGGTGTCATGGTCAACTACGTTCCTTCATTTGAGATCGGCGGTCATACCATCGAGCTGATGAGCGATTCTCTAAATGCAGGCTTTGGCGTATTATCCAAGATCGGTACGGCACTGTTCGTTACCGCAGTAGGCTATATCGCAGGCCCCAAGTTCTTCCGTACCATGAACCGTAAGTCTCTGGCGTACATCGTTATGGGTATTGCGGTTATCGCAACCGGCGCGGCAGTTGCGCTGGGCATCGTCTACATTTTCGACGTGGATCCCGCGATGGTCGTCGGTCTGCTGGCAGGCGGTCTGACCTCTACTCCCGGTCTGTCCGCGGCTACCGAGGGCGTGTCCAAGGCTTCTGCTGACGCGGCAACCGCAGGCTACGCCGTTGCGTACATTTACGGCGTGCTGGGCGTAGTGCTCTTCGTACAGCTGATGCCCAAGATCCTGCGGGTGAACATCGCTGAGGAGCGCCAATCCTTCGTAGCAGCCGGTCAGGTTGCGGTTCCCGAGCCCAAGCGTAAGCTCTTCAAGTTGGATTCGCTGGATTTCTTCCCCTTCTTCCTGGCGGTGGCAGTCGGCGTCATTATCGGTTCGATCGAGATCCCCGGCATCAACTTCTCGCTGGGTACCTCGGGCGGTACGCTGGTATCCGGTCTGCTCTTCGGTCACTTTGCTCACATCGGGCCGATTGACCTGCGGGTCGATAAGACCAATCTGAAGGTTTTCCGTGAGCTGGGTCTGGTGCTTTTCCTCATCGGTGCAGGCGTTCCCGGCGGTATGAAATTTGTTGCCAACCTGAAGCTGTCCTATTTCCTCTACGGCGTAGTGCTTACCACTCTGCCGATGATCGTAGGCTTCATTCTGGCAAAATTCGTCTTCAAGCTGAGCATCTTCAACAACCTCGGTTCTATCACCGGCGGTATGACCTCTACGCCCGCGCTGGGTGCGTTGATCTCCACCGCAGGTACTGACGACGTAGCGGCGGCGTACGCTTCTACTTATCCCGTTGCGCTGGTAGCAGTGGTGCTGGCGGCGAAGATCATTATGATGCTCGCATAACTCACATTATCCTGAAAGGAGAAAAGCAATATGCAGATGAATTCCGTTTCCATCCTGACCGTGCAAAGACTTCCCAGTTACCTGCACTACTTAAAAGGTCTGGCGGCGGGAAACGTCCCTACGGTCTCTGCCACGGTGATCGCCGAGGCATTGGGACTCAACGACGTGCAGGTTCGCAAGGATCTGGCATCGGTGAGCAAGGGCGGCAGACCCAAGGTCGGGTACGTCACCACCGAGCTTATCCACGACATTGAGCTTTTCTTAGGATACCACAATACTAACCGCGCCATTTTGGTGGGAGTCGGTAATCTAGGCAGGGCGCTCCTCAGCTACGAGGGCTTTGCCCAGTACGGACTCCACATCGAGGCAGGCTTCGATCTCTCTCCCGACGTGTGCGGGAGAGAGGTCGCCGGTAAGCCGGTTCTGCCGATTTCCGAAATGGCAAACTACTGCCGTCGGGAGAATATCCGGATGGCGGTGCTCACCGTACCTGCAGCGGCGGCACAGACGGTGTCGGAGCAGCTGCTGTCCTGCGGCATCCGTGCCATTTGGAGCTTTGCTTCCGCGCATCTGCAGGTGCCCGCAGGCGTGCTGGTGCGCTATGAGAACATGGCGACCTCGCTGGCGATCCTCTCCAACCACTTGGCAGAGACGCTGGAGCCCTGCGACGGAGAGTGAAAACAAATCTTGAAATCTATTTCCGTAGGAGACTACAACCAATGGCAGCTTACAAAGATTTAACCAAAGAAGAGCTCTTGGAGCTTAAAGCAGAACTGACCGCGAAGTATAAAGAATACCAAGGGATGGATCTGTCGCTGAACATGGCAAGAGGAAAGCCCTCCGTGGAGCAGCTCAACCTGTCTATGGGAATGATGGACGTGCTCGGTAGTGACGACGATCTCACCTGCGAGGACGGCACCGACTGCCGTAACTACGGCGTGCTGGACGGCATTGCCGAGGCAAAGGAACTGCTTGCCGATATGATGGAAGTGGCGCCTGCTAACGTCATCATTTACGGCAACTCCAGCCTGAACGTGATGTACGATACCATCTCCCGCAGTGTGACCCACGGCGTGATGGGCAGTACCCCCTGGTGCAAGCTGGATAAGGTCAAATTCCTTTGCCCCGTACCCGGCTACGACCGTCACTTTGCTATCACCGAGTATTTCGGCATCGAGATGATCAATATTCCCATGTCCCCCGAGGGACCCGATATGGATTTGATCGAGAAGCTGGTAGCAGAGGATGACTCCATCAAGGGCATTTGGTGCGTACCCAAATATTCCAATCCCCAGGGCTATTCCTACTCCGACCAGACCGTTCGCCGGATGGCTCGTCTGGAGCCTGCCGCTCCCGATTTCCGTATCTACTGGGACAACGCTTATTGCGTGCATCATCTCTACGATGACCGTCAGGATCATCTCGTGGAGATCCTTGCCGAGTGTAAGAGAGCAGGGAACCCCGATCTGGTGTATAAATTCGCGTCTACCTCCAAGATCAGCTTCCCCGGCTCGGGTATCGCTGCCATTGCAACCTCGCTGAACAATCTGGAGGACATCAAGAAGCAGCTTGCCCATCAGACCATCGGTCACGACAAGGTGAACCAGCTTCGGCACGTCCGCTTCTTCGGCAACATCCACGGCATCGTGGAGCATATGCGCCGTCACGCCGATATCCTCCGTCCCAAGTTTGAGATGGTGGAAGAGACGCTGGAGCGAGAGCTGGGCGGTCTGGAGATCGGCTCCTGGACCAATCCTTGCGGCGGATATTTCATCTCCTTCGACTCCCTGCCCGGGTGCGCTAAAAAGATCGTTGCCCGTTGCAAGAAGGCGGGCGTGGTGATGACCGGCGCGGGAGCCACCTATCCTTACGGCAAGGATCCGCGGGATAGCAACATCCGTATTGCTCCCTCCTATCCCCCTCTGAACGATCTGAAGTTGGCGGCGGAAATTTTTGCCCTCAGCGTCAAGCTCTGCTCGGTAGAGTATTATCTGGAAAACAATTGACCCCACGGGTTGCCGAAGCGAACATTCGGCAACCCTATCGTTGGTTAGACGTGGGGGAACTTTTTGAAAAAAGTTCCCCCACACCCCTTCCAAAACTTTTGTAAAAGATTGTTGTATTACAGAATATCGATCATTCGCGGCTCTGCCGCCCTAAAATAAGAAAGGAATTTTGCGTAATGTATAAGATTCTTACCATGAAAGCGCTGAATCCCACCGTCATGCAGATGGAGATCGAGTCTCCCCTGGTTGCCCGCAAGGCACAACCCGGTCAGTTCATCATTCTGCGCGTGGACGAGGACGGCGAGCGCATCCCGCTGACCGTTGCAGGCACCGATCCCGCCAGAGGCGCGGTGAAGATCATCTTCCAGATCGTGGGTGCCACTACTTACAAGCTCTCTCTCAAGAGCGAGGGTGAGTCCATTCAGGACTTCGTCGGCCCGCTGGGCAAGCCCACCGAGCTGGAGGGTCTGAAGAAGGTCGCCATCGTGGGTGGCGGTGTAGGCTGTGCCATCGCGCTCCCTATCGCCGAGAAGCTCCACGAGATGGGCTGCGAGGTCCACTCCTACGTTGGATTCAGAAACAAGGATCTGGTGATCCTGGAGGACGAGTTCAAGGCAGCCTCCGACAAGCTGATCATGATGACCGACGACGGTAGCTACGGCAGACAGGGCGTCGTGACCGTTCCTCTGCAGGAAGCGCTGGAAGCAGGCGAGGCTTACGACGAGGTCATCACCATCGGTCCTCTGATCATGATGAAATTCGTGGTTGCTACCACCAAGCCCTTCGGCGTCAAGACCACCGTCTCCATGAACCCCATCATGATCGACGGCACGGGTATGTGCGGCGGCTGTCGCCTCACCGTCGGCGGCAAGACCAAGTTTGCCTGCGTAGACGGCCCCGATTTCGACGGCTTTGAGGTAGACTTTGACGAAGCAATGTCCCGCGGTGCATCCTACCGCGATTTTGAAAAGCACGCCTACGACGAGGCTTGCAATCTCTTCAAGAAGGAGGTACAGTAAAATGCCGAATATGTCTCTGAAAAAGAACCCCATGCCCGCACAGGAGCCCGAGGTTCGCGCACACAATTTCAAGGAAGTTGCCCTCGGCTACACTGAAGAGCAGGCGATCGACGAAGCTAACCGCTGTCTCAACTGTAAGAATCCTCTTTGCGTGAAGGGCTGCCCCGTAAACGTACCGATCCCTCAGTTCATTAAGAAGGTACAGGAGGGCGATTTCGAGGGCGCATACCAGGTGATCTCCCTGACCTCCTCTCTCCCCGCAGTTTGCGGACGCGTTTGCCCCCAGGAGACCCAGTGTGAGGCAAAGTGCATCCGCGGCATCAAGGGCGAGCCGGTCGGCATCGGCAGATTGGAGCGCTTCGTTGCCGATTACCACAACGAGCACGCTACCGAGGCGCCCGAAAAGCCCGCGTCCAACGGACATAAGGTAGCCGTAGTCGGCTCCGGCCCCGCAGGACTTACCTGCGCAGGCGACCTTGCCAAGAAGGGCTACGACGTCACCGTATTCGAGGCGTTCCACCTGGCAGGCGGCGTGCTGGTGTACGGCATTCCCGAATTCCGTCTGCCCAAGGCAATCGTGCAGAAGGAAGTGGACACTCTGAAGACGCTGGGCGTCAAGGTCGAGACCAACATGGTCATCGGCAAGACCCTGACCATTGACGAGCTGATGGAGGAGTACGGCTTTGAGGCAGTATTCGTAGGCTCGGGCGCAGGTCTGCCCCGCTTCATGCGGATCCCCGGCGAGTCGCTGAAGGGCGTATACTCCGCCAACGAGTTTTTGACCCGTAACAATCTGATGAAGGCGTACCGTGACGATGCCACCACCCCCATTCTGCGTGCCAAGAAGGTAGCAGTCGTTGGCGGCGGCAACGTAGCAATGGATGCTGCCCGTACCGCGCTGAGACTGGGTGCCGAAGAGGTCTCCATCGTTTACCGCCGTTCTCTGGAGGAGCTTCCCGCCCGTAAGGAAGAGGTTGAGCACGCAATGGAAGAGGGCATCCAATTCCGCCTTCTGAACAATCCTGTGGAAATTCTCGGCTACAACAACCCCGATGACAAGCGCGATCCCAAGAACGGCTCGGTGATCGGCATGAAGTGCATCAAGATGGAGCTGGGCGAGCCCGACGCATCGGGCAGACGTTCCCCCATCGAGATCCCCGGCAGTGAGTTCGTGCTGGACGTGGACTGCGTGATCATGTCCATCGGCACCTCCCCCAACCCCCTGATCAAGGACACCACCGCAGGTCTGGAGGTCAACCGCTGGGGCGGTATCATCGTCACCGAGGAGACCGGTGCCACCACTAAGCCCGGCGTTTACGCCGGCGGCGACGCCGTTACCGGTGCCGCTACCGTAATCCTTGCCATGGGCGCAGGCAAAACCGCCGCCGCCGCCATCGACAAGCAGATCATGGGAGAATAAATGCGATTGAGGCTCCGCCTCAAACTCCGCCAAAGGTGCTGTAAAAAAAAGGAATCGCCGCATAAGGGCAATAAGAAAAGAAAATAAAAGAAAAAGCCATTGCAAAAGTGAAATTTTCACTATAGCAATGGTTTTTTCGGTTATATCAAGGCTCCCTCCCAGAGGGAGCCTTTGAGTTGGCAAAAGACTTTTTTTACAGCCCCTTTGGAATCTCCAAAAACTTTTGAAAAGGCACTTTTTTACAGCACCTTCCTGTAAAAACGCAAACAAGTTTCCGCAAACAAAGAACGCCGACGAATGCACGTCGGCGTTTTGCTGTAAGAAGGAAAAGATTATTCGGATGCGTTAGAGGAGGCATCCTGTTGCGAACGGAACGCATTCAGGATGGACGAACGGGCGTATGCTTCTATCCGTTTCGTATCTTCTGCGATCCACTCGGTCTGCTGAAGCGTTTTACCGATTCCGTACAGGATGAGCGAAAAGATCCAGGACGTTGACAGTCCGAAGGTCAGGATGAAAAAGCCGATCACCATTCCGCCGGCTCCTTGAAAGAGCAAGGCTATTCCGGATAACAGTGAGCCGATAGAGCCGAGGGCGCACAGGAGTTTTGCCAGCATTTTGAGTTGACGACTCGGATCTTGAAACATAATAATACCTCCAAAAAATAAAAAGTGCGTCAGCCGAAGCTGACGCACAAAAAACGCAGCTCGGTTGTCGCCAAACAAACTGAATCCACCAAAGCGTGTAGAAATGAGCGTGCATTTTTATCAAAAATAAAAATACACACTTTGGTGCACAGTTATGCAGTTTGTTTGGCACTTTCATTATAGCACATTCTTCCGCAAAATGCAATAGCGAAATTAAATTTCGTCGTGCAGATCTGCAAAATCATGCGTATGCCCGAGCGCCTGCCGCCCGAAAAACGGCTTTTCCGCACTCCGACCAAAAATACGGGGCGCTTTTTGATTATTTTGTGCCGCTCTCCAAAAGATAGGACTTGCTTTTTCGCACGTTTTGTGCTACAATAGATGTCGTATGATCTTCTTTTTCGACGAATGATCGCACTTTTTTTCGAAAGAAGATCTTCAATCATCAAAGGACTCTAAAAAGGACAACGAACATGGAACTTTGGATCATACTTTTGATTCTTCTCCCATTTATAATAGCGATCGCGCAATTCCTGATCCGCTCCGACCGCGTTCGGAAGGTGCTGACCTACGGCAGCAGCGGTTTGATCATGGCAATCGCCCTCACCCTTGCCGCACTTTGGTATATGAAGGGACAGACCGCGCTCAGCCTTCCCGCAGATGGCGGACTCCTCACCGAGGCAATCGTCCCCTACATCGGCTACGCCATGCTGGGCGTGGAGTTTCTCCTGATGTGCGTGGTGATTTGGCTGTCGGTCAAGCATAAACGGTTCCTCGGTGCGCTTCTGTCGATGGCGCAGATGGGGCTGATGGGCTGGCTGGAGCTGTCCGGCAAGATCCACGAAAGCGCGGGAGTGATCTATCTGGATCGGCTCTCTCTGCTGATGTGCCTGCTCATCGCCGTGGTGGGCGGACTCATTTGTATCTACGCCCTGGGCTATATGAAGGATTATCATCACCATCATACCGAGCTTCGCGACCGCAGACCCTTCTTTTTTGCGATGCTTTACGTTTTCCTGGGCGCAATGTTCGGGCTGGTGCTGTCCGGCTCGTTGGTTTGGATCTATTTCTTCTGGGAGATCACCAGCATCGTATCCTTCCTGCTGATCGGCTATACCGGGGATGAGAAGGCGATCGGAAATTCCTTCCGCGCTCTTTGGATGAACCTGCTGGGCGGTGCTGCGTTTGCGGCGGCGATCGCTTATTGCGCGTTGACGTTGCGTTCCGTGAATCTGCAAGTGCTGTTGAAGCGTCCCGTTGGCACTATCGGGATCATGGTATTCCTGCTTGCCTTTGCCGCGCTGATCAAGTCGGCACAGATCCCCTTTTCCAAGTGGCTTTTGGGTGCCATGGTGGCGCCCACGCCCAGCTCCGCGCTGTTGCATAGCGCAACGATGGTGAAAGCGGGCGTGTATCTTCTGCTTCGTCTGTCTCCCGCCTTGGGCGGACAGATCACCGGTGTCATGGTGCAGATCGTGGGCGGTCTCACCTTCTTTATCGCCAGCATGATCGCCATCACCCACAGCGATGGCAAACGGGTGCTGGCTTGGTCTACCGTATCCAATCTGGGTCTGATCACTGCCTGTGCCGGCGTTGGCACTGCAGAGACGGTTTTTGCAGGCGTGATCCTGCTGATCTTCCACGCTATATCCAAAGCGCTCCTGTTCCAGACGGTGGGTGCCGTGGAGCACGCCATCGGCAGTCGGAATATTGAGGATATGCACGGTCTGTTCCGCCGTCAGCCGGGGCTTGCCTCCGCGCTGATCATCGGCATCGCCGGGATGTTCCTTGCCCCCTTCGGTATGCTGATCGCTAAATGGGAGGCGTTGACCTCCTTCCTGAACGCGGGCGGTATCAGCGTACTGCTGGTGATCCTCGTTGCCTTCGGCAGCGCTACTACCCTGGTCTATTGGACGAAATGGCTGATCAAGCTGCTGGCGGTGCCTGCGGGTACCCGCCGTGAGGACGACCGTACCGCCAATTCTCAATGGCTGTCGCTGGGCTGTCATATGCTGCTGATGCTCATCCTCTGTGCCGCATACCCCTTCTTCTCGGACGGTTTCGTCACGCCTATGCTGGGCGAGCTGGGCTTTGCGGGAGCACATCAGCTCCTCTCGCTCCCCGACCGCGTAGTGATGATTTGCCTTCTGATCGCCGTATTCGCGATCCCTGCGCTGGCAAGGATCCTGTCGAAAAAGGTACGGGTCGAGCAGAGCCCGCTGTATATGTCGGGCATTAACGAGGGCGACCACCGTCATTACGAGGACTCTTACGGTCAGCCCAAGAAGATGTATCTTTCCAACTGGTATCTCACCGAGCTGTTCGGTGAGCAAAAACTGTATGTCCCCGTCTCGTGGGCGACGGTGATCGTGATCGTCGTATGCTTTATCCTGACCTATGGAGGTGCGTTCTGATGATATACCTGTATCGCACACTCTCTATGTTGGCATACGTTCTGCTGGCACCGCTGGTAGGCGGCTTCCTGGCAGGGCTTGACCGCAAGCTGTCCGCGCGTATGCAGGGACGGATGGGTCCCCCTCTGTTGCAGCCCTTTTACGATCTGGCGAAGCTTTTCAAAAAGCAGGTGCTGGCGGTCAGCCGCTATCAGTTTATGATGGTCGCCTCTTTCCTGGCAATGGTGATAGGCACCGGCGCGCTCTTCTTCGGTGGATTTGACCTTCTGCTGGTCTTCTTCGTCCTGACCACCGCCTGTATGTTTTTCGTGCTGGCGGCGACCGTCACCAACTCTCCCTACGCCGAGCTGGGCGCACAGCGGGAGCTGATCCAAATGCTCTCCTACGAGCCCATGATCCTGCTGACTGCCGTAGGGTTCTATATGGCAAACGGATCCTTCCGAGGGGTGGACGTGTTCTACACGGACGAACCTGCCATCGTCAGATTGCCGGGCGTGTTTCTCGGTCTGCTCTTTATTCTGACCATCAAATTCCGCAAATCTCCCTTTGATCTGTCCACCTCGCACCACGCACATCAGGAGCTGGTCAAGGGTGTCACCACCGAATTTTCGGGTGTGCTGATGGGAATGGTGGAGCTTGCGCACTGGTATGAAAACGTCTTCCTGCTGGGGCTGGTGGCACTCTTCTTCGTCAGCTCGGCATGGTGGAGCGGTCTGCTTGCGGTCGGTGCGGTATTGCTGGTCTGGTTTCTGGAGGTTCTCATCGACAATACCAGTGCCCGCGTGAAGTGGAATCATATGCTCCGCTCTGCGTGGATCGTCACCGCCGTGTGCGGCGGCGGCAATCTGCTGGTGCTGGAGATCATCCGGATGCTTTTCTGATTTTCCGAAAGGAATGAACTCATATGCCTAAATTTTCAAAATCTCCGTGGGTAATGCATTACGACGGCAGTAGCTGTAACGGCTGTGACATCGAGGTGCTGGCAAGTCTGACTCCGCTCTACGACATCGAGCGGTTCGGCGTTGTCAACACCGGCGATCCCCGTCATGCGGACATTCTGCTGATCACGGGCGGAATTAACTATCATAACGAGTCGGTAGTGCGTCAGATCTTCGAGCAGATGCCCGAACCGAAGGTAGTGGTGGCGGTAGGCATCTGCGCTTGCTCCGGCGGCGTGTTCCGCGACTGCTATAATATCAAAGGCGGTGTGGATACCACTATCCCCGTAGACGTTTACGTTCCCGGCTGTGCCGCGCGCCCCGAGTCGATCATCGACGGGCTGGTGCAGGCGCTGGACGTGCTGGAAAAGAAATCCGCCGCATCTGCCGCGCTGTCGGAAGGAGAAAGCAATGCCCAACAAAGTTGAAACTGCCAGCATCGGCCCTGCCGTGCTGAAGCAATATATGAAAGAAGCCGCCGCCGAAGGCTGCCGGCTGGTGCAGATCCACGCCAACCGCACTTCGGACGGTTATCAACTGATCTACTCCATTGCATCGGGCTATCACCTGATCAATCTGGAGATGGTTATTTCCGAGGATACCGAGGTGGAGAGCATCAGCGGCATCTATCCCGCCGCCCAGCTTTACGAGCAGGAGATGGCGGAGCTGTTCGGCGTTCGTATCATCGGCATTCCCGAAGATCCCCGCGTGAAGCTCTATCACGTGCAGGGACATCCGATGAAGTAAGGGAGGGGAAGCAGAATGAAAAGAACGATCGTCCCCTTCGGACCCCAACACCCCGTTTTGCCCGAGCCTATCCATCTGGATCTGGTGCTGGAGGATGAGAAGGTTGTGGAGGCGATCCCCTCCTTCGGATTTATCCACCGTGGTATGGAGGATCTTGCCTCCAAGCGGGATTTTAACGATTATCTGTACGTGGTCGAGCGTATCTGCGGTATCTGCAGTTATATGCACGGAATGTCCTACTGCGAGGGTGCCGAGCGCATTTTCGGTGTAGAGATCCCCGACCGTGCCAAATATCTGCGCACCATCTGGTGCGAACTGTCGAGACTCCACAGCCATCTCTTGTGGCTGGGACTTCTTGCCGACGCCTTCGGCTTCGAAGCGCTGTTCATGCAAAGCTGGCGTATCCGCGAAAAGATCCTCGATATGGTGGAGGATTCCACCGGCGGCAGACTCATCTCTTCTGTGAACCTGATCGGTGGTGTTGCCCGTGATATGGATCGGGAAATGCTTGCCGGCTTCGTGGCACAGTTTGATAAGATGGAATCCGAGCTTCGCTCGCTGACCAAGGTGTTTCTGAAGGATTCCACCGTCCGTGCTCGTCTGTTTGAGGTGGGCGCGCTGACCAAGACCGACGCCATCCTGTACGGCGCGGTGGGTCCCATGATGCGTGCCAGCGGCATCGAGCTGGATACCCGCAAGCTGGGATATGCCGCCTACGGCGACATTGATTTCGATATCATTACCTCGAGCGGCTGTGATTCGCTGGCTCGCTGTGAAGTCCGCATCGGTGAGATCTTTCAGTCCTTCCGCATCATCCGTCAGGCGGTGGACAAGATCCCCGACGGTGAGATCTATATTCCCGTCAAGGGCAACCCTAAGGGCGAGGCAACCGTCCGCGTGGAACAGCCCCGCGGCGAAGCCCTCTACTACATGAAGGCAAACGGTACCCGTAATTTGGAGCGTTTCCGCGTTCGTACGCCTACCTTCAGCAATATCTACTCTCTGCTGAAGATCCTGCCCGGTGCGCAGTTTGCGGACGTGCCCCTGCTGATCCTTACCATAGACCCTTGTATTAGCTGTACCGAGCGGTAAGGCTCCCAATTTTAGAAAGGTAATGTCAAATTTATGGCCGGAATTTTCAAATTCACCAAATTTGCGCTGAAAAACCTGTTTACCAAGCCGGCGACCCGTGCGTATCCCGCCGTTCCCGCCCGGCAGGCTCCCCGCACCCGCGGTGCGGTGCAAGTGAAGATTGACGATTGCATCTTCTGCGGTCTGTGTAACCGTCGCTGTCCTGCCGACGCAATCTCGGTAGACCGCGCCGCCAAGTCCTGGACGATCAAGCGGATGAGCTGCGTCCAGTGCGGCAATTGCGTGCTGAACTGCCCCAAAAAATGTCTGACGATGGAGGGAGCTTATTCCGCTCCGGACATCGAAAAACGAAACGAGCTCTTCCGCAAGGCGGAAGCCCCCATTCCCGCAGTGCACACCCTGGCGCCCGCTCCCGCCGACGGCAAGGCGATCGCGCCCGACCGCGTGCTGGTCATCGATATGACCTCCTGCGTGCTTTGCGGGCTTTGTGCCCGCCGCTGTCCTACCGGTGCGCTGAACGTAGACCGTGCCGCAGGCACTTGGACGGTAGACCGTACCGCCTGCCTGCAGTGCGGCAACTGTGTCAACGGTTGCCCCAAGAAATCGCTGGCGTTGGTTCCCGAAAAGGATCATCCTACAGTGGAGACCTACACCAAAAACGCCGCGCCCCAAGTCGAGAGCGTCCAAGCGCCCGCCGCACCGATCACCGCACAGCCTGCGGGAACCGAAGGGATCACGGTAGATCTGTCCACCTGCATCCTCTGCGGACTTTGCGTCCGCCGCTGTCCCACCTCCGCCATCGCGGTGGATCGCAAGGCGGGAACCTGGGCGATCAATCGCCAGTCCTGCGTAGTTTGCGGAAACTGCCTGGACGTTTGCCACAAGCATAGCTTGTCGAAGACTACCGAGGGCATTGATACCAGCGGCGTTCAGGTCTACACTAAGACGGCAGAGCCCAAAGCTGAGCCTGCCCCCGCGCCGACTGCGCCCGAACCGAGCGCATCCACTGAGACGACCGCTCCCGACACACCCGTCGGAAACGGCATCGCCATCAACATGGACACCTGCGTGCTTTGCGGACTGTGCGCCAAGAAATGCCCCACCGCCGCCATTGCGGTAGACCGTGCGGCAAAGACTTGGTCGATCAAGCGGGAGGATTGCGTTCTCTGCGGCAATTGCATTGCGGCTTGTCCGAAGAAGAGTCTTTCCGAAGACGAGATTCCTCTTCTTGAAACCTATACCAAATGAACGAACTCAAACACTACACGCGCACGCTGACCCTCCGCGGGCTGGTACAAGGGGTGGGCTACCGCCCCTTCGTCCGCGGGGAGGCAATTGCCCGCGGCGTAACGGGCAGCGTGCAAAATATCGGCGGCGGCGTCAGAGTGCGCGCCTTCGGGACAAAGGAGGCACTGGACGATCTCGTCGGGTGCCTTTTGTCGTCTCCTCCCTTGGGGACGGTCTATCTGAATACCGAGATCGGTGATCTGACCGAGGTCGCTCCGGCGGAGCGTCCTGCCGCCTTTACCATTGCAGAAAGCGACGTGGGCGATCTGCTCTCCGTCGTTTCCCCCGACATCGCGCCGTGTGCGGAGTGCGAACGGGAGCTGAACGATCCCACCTCCCGTCGCTATCGCTATCCCTTTCAGAGCTGTGCGATCTGCGGCCCTCGCTATTCCATCCAGACTGCGCTCCCTTACGACCGCATTGACACTACGATGAAGGAGTTTCCCCTCTGCGACGCCTGCGAGAGGGAGTACCACGACCCTGTCGATCGCAGAAGCTACGCCCAAACCATCGCCTGCAAGGATTGCGGCCCTCGGCTCAGCTTCTATCCCGCAGGAGCCGCCGCTCCCGTCACGGGTGACGACGCGGCAATAGAGGCAGCCCTTGCCGCCTTGCGGAGCGGTGAGATCGTTGCCGTGAAGAATAACGGCGGCTTTCATCTGGCTTGTCTTGCCGACGATGCGGCAGCAATCCGCACGCTCCGCGCCATCAAGGGCAGGGAAGAGAAGCCCTTCGCGCTCCTGTTTGCCGATCTCGCCGCCGTAGAGGCGGTGGCAAAGGTCAGCGAGACCGAAGCCGCGCTCCTATCCTCCACCGCACGCCCCATCGTACTGCTGGAGCCGAAAGGCACGACTTTCCCCCCCGAGGCATCGGGCGAGAGTCTGCTGATCGGTGCGATGCTCCCCTCCACCCCTCTGCAAATGCTCATAGCCGAGGCGGGCGTGCTGGTGATGACCAGTGCCAATCGCTCCGGCGAACCAATATTTACCGAATTTGCGCCGCTTGCCGAATGGCTGGGCGGACGCGCGGCGATCCTTACTCACGACCGTCCCATCGTTACGCCGCAGGATGACTCGCTCTTGTTCGTAGAAAACGGAAAGCCCTGTTTCCTGCGCCGCTCCAGAGGCTACGCGCCCCTGCCCATCGGCATCGACCCGTCGGCAAATGCCCCTACCGTCGCTATGGGCGGCGATCTGAAGGCGGTATTCGCCCTGCAGAAGGACGGGCAGGTCTATCTCTCCCAGCACACCGGCGACCTTGCCGATCTGCCGATCCGCCGCGTGTGGGAGGATCTGCAGACGCATTTATCGAAGCTCTTGGGGATCACTCCCGTAAGAGCGGTCTGCGACCTGCACCCCGGTTACTTCAGCCGTGCGGCGGCAGAGAGGGCGGCAACCGTCTGCGGTCTGCCCGTGGCTTATGTACAGCATCACCACGCCCATATCGCTTCGGTGATGGCGGAGCACCGTCTCTCCCGCGTGCTGGGATTTGCCTTCGACGGCACCGGCTACGGCGAAGACGGCATCGTTTGGGGCGGAGAACTGCTCCTTTGCGAAGGAAGCGAGTATCGCCGCATGGCGCATCTGCTCCCCCTGCCCATGCCGCGCGGCGACGAGGGGGCAAAGGATGCCCTCCGTCTTGCCCGCTTCCACTTGGCAGGCGCGGGAGCGCTCCCCGAGACGCCCGAGGAAACGACGGTTACCGCCGCCGTAAAGGCAGGCGTTGGTATTCCTACCTCGTCTGTGGGACGGCTGTTTGACGCCGCCTCGGCGATCCTCGGCATCTGTCGGAAAAACACTTACGAGGGTCGCGCGGCGATCCTCTTGGAAAATACCGCTACCCTATGGAAGGGCGATCCCGCTCCTCTTCCGCTTCCCTTGGAGGGAGAGATTTGGCGATCCGATCTGCTCCTGCTCGCCCTGCGGGAAGGAGTGCGAAAAGGCGCGCCCGTCGGTGCACTGGCATTGGGCTTTCATCAAGCTGTCGCCAACGCCGTCTGTGAGGCGGCGACCGTCTTTGCCAAGGTCTGCGACTGCACCGACGTTGCTCTGTCGGGCGGCGTCTTTGCCAACCGTCTGCTTCTGCGCCTTTGTCGGGAGCGATTGGAGGCGGCGGGACTGACCGTATACCGAAATGAAAAAGTCCCCGTCGGAGACGGGGGAATCGCGCTGGGGCAGGCGTATATTGCCGCGCAAAGGGAATGATGTGATGCTCTCCCATCTATCGGAGGCTCTCCCTCCGGGAGAGCTCCCGCGTAGCGGGTGAGAGGGTCTACCAATTGAGACCAAAATTCAATCGCCCCAAATGGCATCCAATAGGAGGATTTTATGTGTGTAGCAATGCCCGGACGGGTGCTGTCCGTAAAGGACGGCGTCGCCCGTGTGGATTTTGACGGCAATGTAATCGAAGCCCGTGCCGATCTGGTGCAGGTAGCACCCGATGACCGCGTGCTGGTGCACGCAGGGCTGATTATCCAAAAGCTGTCCGTCACCGAGGCAGAGGAGATGGACGCTATCTTCGCAGAACTGCGAAAAATGACGGAGCAAACCGATGAACACCGCTGATCTGGTGCGGGAAATCGCCGCTTACCGCGGACGCCCCCTCACTCTCATGGAGGTCTGCGGCACTCATACCGCCGCCATTTCGGAGAGCGGCATTCCCTCGCTCCTGCCGCCGACCGTCCGCCTGATTTCGGGGCCCGGCTGTCCCGTCTGCGTAACGGTGAGTGCTTATATCGACCGTCTCATCGAGCTTGCCACCGCCGAAGGTACCTGTGTGGTCAGCTTCGGCGACCTTCTGCGGGTGAAGGGAAGCCACGGTGACCTGCGCTCCACAGAGGGCGCGCGGGTGGAGATGGTCTACACCCCATTCAAAGCATTGGAGCTGGCAGAAAACGATCCCGATACCACCTTCGTCTTTGCGGCGGTGGGATTTGAGACCACCGCGCCCATCTACGCACTCCTTGCGGAGCAGATCATTGCGCGGGGACTGAAGAATCTGAAGCTTCTGACCGCCCTCAAAACCATGCCCGCCGTGATCCGCACGCTCTGCGCAGGCGACCACGCTATCGACGGCTTTATCACCCCGGGACACGTGGCAACCGTTACGGGAAGCGCGCTCTTCAGAGAACTGGCGGAGGAAACTGGAAAGCCCTTTGCCGTGGCGGGATTTACCGCGCCCTCCCTTCTTGCCGCCATCCTTGCGCTGACACGCTCGGCAGGGAAGGCAAGCCTGTTCAATTTTTATCCCTCCGCCGTCACTGAAGAAGGAAACCGTGAGGCCCTGGACAGGGTAAACCGCTATTTCGAGCCCTGCACCGCCGCTTGGCGGGGGCTTGGCGCGATCCCCCACAGCGGACTGCGCCTGCGGGACGAGTACGCCCATCTGGACGCAGGCAGCGACGCCCTTACCGAGGATCACGTGCCCGCAGGCTGTCATTGCGGCGAGGTCATCGCAGGCAGATGTGCACCCGCCGATTGCCCCCTGTTCGGCAAAGCCTGCACCCCCGAGAACCCCTTCGGTGCCTGCATGGTGTCGATGGAAGGGGCTTGCTATCACCATTATATCAACGATAGAAGATAATTGGTAAAATCATTCTATATCACATCACTTGCCGTCAGCCAAGGAGTTAGGGGGAGAGTTTGAGAGGGGGCGGAGTTGCGCTCGAGCAACTCCAGTAGTTCGCCAACGGCGAACTACACGAATCATTCGGCGTCTGAGATGGTTCTTCCCGCCTCAGTCAAGCGATTAGCACTTGTCAATTCTCTGTTATCAAACTTTACCCATAAACTACAAAACACTAAGGAAACAATTATGAAAATCACACTTGCCGAGGGCGCGGGAGGCGTTTCTACCGCTCGCCTCATCAGCGAAGTTTTCGCCAAACATTTCGAAAATCCCATCCTGGCAGGGATGGAGGACGCCGCCCTGCTCCCTGCCGAGAGCGGTAGGATCGCGCTGACCACCGACTCCTTCGTGGTCACCCCCCTCTTTTTCAGAGGCGGCGACATCGGACGGCTGGCCGTTGCGGGAACGGTGAACGATCTTCTGATGCGAGGCGCGACTCCCCGCTACCTCACCGCCGCCTTTATCATCGAAACCGGCACCGACACCGACACCCTCGACCGCATCGCCTGCTCTATGGCGGCGACCGCAAGGGAAGCAGGGGTCCTCATCGTCGCCGGCGACACCAAGGTGGTGGAGGGGAGCGGTCAGGTCTTCATCAACACCACCGGCGTGGGCTTTGTCCCCGACGGCGTGGAGGTCTCCGCATCCCGGGCACAGGCTGGGGACGTAGTCCTGCTGTCGGGCACGCTGGGCGATCATCACGCCGCTCTGCTGTCGGCGCGCATGGGCATCGAGAACCAAATCGAGAGCGATGCCGCACCCCTGACCGCTATGGTGCAGGCACTTTTATCGGCAGGCATCCACCTCCACGCCATGCGGGACGTGACCCGCGGCGGGCTGGGCACCGTGCTTGCCGAGATTGCCGAAGCCTCGTCCGTGCAGATTGAACTGGAAGAGGATGCCCTCCCTATGACCCCCGCCGTCAAGAGCTTCTGCGGACTGTTGGGGCTCTCCCCCCTCTATATGGGCAACGAGGGCAAGCTGATCGCCCTCCTCCCCGCCGAGGAAGCGGAGCCGGCATTGGAGATCGTCCGCTCATCCCCCTACGGCGAGAATGCCACCGTCATCGGCACCGTAACGGCAGGAGAGGGCGTCACCCTCCGCACCGCCCTCGGCGGCATCCGCCGCATCGGACCGCTGGTAGGCGAAGGTCTGCCGCGGATTTGCTGATATAGAAACAAGGGGCTGGCTCAAATGCGAAATTTGAGCCAGCCCCTGTTTGTCTTATTTCCCCTTCCGGGTGATTGCGTCCACAAACTCCTCCAGCTGATAGTCGGGCTCGAACACCGACAGTACCAGCGTCTCATCGGGCGTTTGGAGCGTGAGCACTCCCGCCTCTCGATCCAACGTAGCGGAGAGGGTTCGCAGAGAGAGTCTGAACTCGGCGATCTCCGTCTCCTCTGTCAAGAGTCCGCAGGTCTGCCGCCGAACCGCCAGCTCGCCCTTTTTCATCCAAATGAGGGCAAATTCCACCCGATCGGTGACCGTTTTGCCGTCCTTGGTGATCTTTTCCACGCTTCCGGGAACGAATCCCCAAACGGTGCGGGTGCAGTCGTCGGCGCTTACGGGATAACCGAAGGCTTCCATCGCTTCGTCGCGGAAGCGTTTTTTGGCCTCTTCGATCTGCTCGAAGAGATCCTTTTCCGAGGGACGCTGGCTGATGGCGCTGACCGCCAGGATCACGCCGACCACGGCAGCGATCTCTACGAAGATGTCCCAAAATCCCAGATAGACGTTCCACCAGACGAATCCTCCCACTGCGGCGAGGATCACGCCTGCCACGGCGAGAATAAGCATATTTCTTGCGAAAGTTTTCGAAAAATAACGTGCGTTGCGCTTGTAATCCATAGATACCTCCTGTACTGTCTGCGATGTAAAATGCGGAAGCTTCCATGAAACCGGTTTCACTATATAGAGTGTCGAAAACGGGCAAAAGGTTGGGTCTTTTTTGAAAAATTGAAAAAATTTTTTGCCCGCCCGAGAGCGACCGTCGACTGCCGCTCTTCTGCTTTTATTGTAACAGCAAAAAACGGAAAAGTCAATCAATCATTCGTTGAATAGGGACTTACTGAGGGTTGAGAAACGCAAAAGAGGTTGTATGACGCAACCTCTTTTCAGCGTGTCGAAAAAGTCTAATCAGAAAACAAGGATTGTAGATTTGCACAAATAGAAAGGCTCCCTCCGAGAGGGAGCTGTCGCCAAAGGCGACTGAGGGAGCCTGCGCAACCAGCAAGTTTGCACGAATTTGATAGTAACGCACTCTCCCTCACCCGCTTCGCGGGAGCTCCCTCTCGGAGGGAGCCTTGAGTTTGTACGAACTTGCGCACGATGCCAACAGTGTTTTTGGAAAGATGGCTTTTTCAGTATGCGTTTATTCTGTCAAAATCGCCTTCATCCGCTCCAGCGCTTCTCTCAGCACGGCGCGGGGCGTTGCCACGTTGATGCGGTAGAAGCCTGCGGGGGAGACGTTGAAATCGGCGTCTCGGTTGAGCCAGATGCCGCCGTCGAAGAACTTCTTCTCCAATTCCTCGGGCGTGCCGTAGGCGGAGAAATCGCCCCACATCAGGTAGGTGCCCTCGGTCTCGGTGAACTTTACGTCGGGAAGGTTCGCGGCGAAAAATTCCCGTACCAGCCGGATGTTGTCGGCAAGATATACCAAAAGCTCGTCCAGCCAAGCGTCGCCGTGGTTGTACGCTGCTTTGCAGGCTTCAAAGGCGAAAACGGTGGGCAGGGGCGTGTTGGAGCGCGCCATCTCGGTGGCAAATTTCTTTCTCAGCACGGGGGAAGGGATCAGAATATTGGAGTTCCACAGTCCTGCCAGGTTGAAGGTCTTGCTGGGAGCGGTGCAGGTCACCGAGTTTGCGGCAAATTCGGGGGAAATGGTAGCGAAATTGATATGCTTGTGCCCGGGATAGACGAAATCCGAGTGGATCTCGTCGGCAATGACGGTCACGCCGTGGGCAAGACAGATCTCGCCCATGCGGGTCAGCTCCTCCTTCGTCCAGACTCTGCCTACGGGATTGTGGGGCGAGCAGAGGAGGAAGAGCTTTACACCCTCGCGGACGACGGTTTCCTCAAAAGCGGCATAGTCCACGGTGTAACGGTCGCCGTGATAGGTCAGCGGGCACTCGGCAATGATTCTGCCGTTGTTTTTCACCGCCGCACCGAAGGGACCGTAAACGGGCGTCAGGATCAGTACCCGATCACCGGGCTCGGTGTAAGCGCGGACGGCAAGATTCAGTGCGTCCACTACGCCGGGAGTAGTCAGGAGCCACTCCTCGGAAAGCTCCCAGTCGTAGCGGCGGCGATACCAGCCCGCAATGGCTTCGAAATACTCCTTTCCCCGAATCGGATAGCCGTAGATTTCACGATCCACGGTCTTGTGCAGTGCCGCCACGATTTCGGGGGCGACGGCGAAATCCATATCGGCAACGAACAGAGGAATGGTATTCTCGGGTCTGCCGGAAGAGATGATGTTATCGTATTTTACGCAGTCGGTGCCGCGGCGGTTGATGATTCTGTCAAAATCGTACATTGGTACAGTCCTCCCAAAAGGTGAGTGTTTTCTACATTGTACCGCAAATCCCGAAAAAAGTCAAGGAGATGGGGAAAGTTTTTTGAGTGAGGAAACTTTTTGAATAAAGTTTCCTCACACTCCTTCCAAAACTTTTTAGAAAAAGCACGGCAAATGCTTGCCGTGCTCAGAGCTGCTAATCAGTTTGTTTCGCTTACGTCAATAGTTACGTGAGTTTTGATAATCGTGGTGACCGTCTCATCGCCTTCTTGGGACGTGCGGATGACAACAGAATCTTTGGTGGCAGAACCATAGCTTCGCATACAGCCCGCCAGTACCATATAAATGCCCAGCATTCCGTTCCCTTGCGTATAGTGAGGTTCATCTATCGTATCAAAGGATACGATTTCGTCATCGTCATCAGACCCGTTCACTTCGCCGACCATATCTCTCTTCTGCAGATATCGGAGGACTTTGTCCACGTCGGCTTCGGAATATCCTGTCAGCGAGCAGACTTCCGTTCGTGTGATGGATTCGTCGCCTTTGTAGGGGATCGTTTTCAATACGTTAAAGGTCATGGGATTGGTCAACACGCTGAGATAGCCGGTAACGTCTTCGTGGCTGAGCTTCAGACATTCATCCCGATAGTCGGTGCCCTTTAATTCGAAGAGCAGTCCTCTCAGATCCTTGATTCTGAGCAGATCCGCCGCTTCCGTTTCGGGACGGGCGACCTCTAAAAGATCATCGGCAGACGTCCCCAAAATCTTACACAGATCGGGCAGGAGCAGAATGTCGGGCATACTCTCGCCCTTTTCCCACTTGGCAACGGCCTGCCCGGAGATTCCCAGCTTTGCGCCCAGTGCATCCTGGGTGAGATTTTTGCTTTTCCGCAACTCGCGGATTTTTTCATTGATAGGATTCATTTTCATTTCCTCGTTTCATTGATTTCGGATGATCATCTTGGCTATATGGTAGCACGAATTCTTGCCCAAGTCAATAAACCATCCGATGGGAGACGGAAACCGTGGGTTGGGGGGGCACAAAGAGCGGTTGGGTTCAATCGTCTATGAAATTGACTGTGACCGTTTCGGGATTGGGGGAAGTGGCAAGCAGTTTGGCTTCATCGGTAATGAGCAAGGTAGTGGTAGAAGTTTCATTTGTGGAGGAAATAAGAAGCTGCGGCTTTTTTTCTCCGACGAAAGAGCATCCGTCTACACGTAGACCTGCCAAGATCATATAAATGCCGGCGGCACCGGTGGGGGACTGTTGGTATTTCGGTTCTATATCTACCGAATTGGTGTCAGCTTCCCGAATATACTCCCGTTTTTGGAGAATCCGAAGTGCTTTGCGCACTTCTGCATCGGTAAGCCCGGTAGAGGTGCAAATTTCCTCTTGGGACAGCGCACCCTCATCCACGGGAATTGCCATCAACACGCGGAACGTCGCCTCGTCGGTGAGAATACTGAGATGTTTTATCACATCGGCATAACTGAGTTTCAGGCTTTCGTCACGATAACGCTTGCCTTTCAGTTGAAAACGCATTCCTTTTTGATCTTCAACCTTAAGCAGTTTGCCGATGGCTTTTTTGGGCTTTTCGATTTGAAGAAGCTGGTCAGCCGTGGTATCCAAAATCTTGCACAAATCGGGGAGAAGGAGAATATCGGGCAGACTTTCGCCCTTCTCCCATTTTGCTACAGCCTGACCTGAGATGCCAAGCTTGGCACCCAGTGCCTCTTGAGTGAGCTTTTGATTTTTGCGCAGTTCGCGGATTTTTTCGCTGATGGATTTCATAGTGAGTGCCTCCTACACGGCTAACAATCTGCTTGTGTCTTCATTATAGCAAAATCGGCAAGTTTTGTCAACATTTTGACACTATGCGGCGTGGGATTTTGCACTTTCCACGTAGTATTCAGCCTGCATATCGAAGAGTTCACGGTAATGTCCCTTCTCGATGTGCATGAGTTGCTCGTGACTGCCCGCTTCCACGATCCTGCCGCCGTCCATGAGATAGATCTTGTCAGCAAAACGGGTGGTGGAAAGGCGATGGGAAATGAAAATAACCGTTTTGTCCTTGGCGATGTCAAACAGCGTCTTGTTAAACTCGTACTCGGAGCGGGGATCGAGTGCGGACGTCGGCTCGTCAAGGATGATAAAGTCGTAATCGCCTGCGTAGATACGTGCAATGGCGAGTTTTTGAAGTTGACCGCCCGAAAGCTCCATGCCCTCGGGATTAAATTCGGTGGAAATATGGGTTTCAAGTCCCTTGGGGAGTTTTTTTACAAAATCATAGAGTCCGCTTTTTTTCAGCGCATCCCAAACGAGGGGATAATCGGCTTCGGTGTACTCGCGAAGCAGAACGTATTCAGCGATGGTCATATCGTAGCTCTGAATGTCTTGGAAGACCGCACCGAAGGAGGAGTGTAGGGCTTCGTCGTCATATTCGTCGTAGGATTTGCCGTTATAGCAGATTTTACCGCTTTCGGGATGATAGAGATTCATCAGCATCTTAATCAGCGTTGACTTGCCTGACCCGTTTTCGCCCACGATGGCGATTTTTTCTCCTTTATGGATGGTCAGCGACAGGTCTTTTAGGGAAAAGCCCGAGCCTTCGTAGGTGAAGGAAGCGTTTTGCAGTTCGAGAGAGGCAAAGCGGTCGGGTGCAGGAAGAGAATGCATCTGCTTTTCGGTTCCTTCTTCCATAAATTTGCGAAAATCGTTGATATAGAGCGAGTGCTTTTTCATATTGGGAATGATGTCAAACAGTTTTCCGATCTGACTAATAAATTTTTGCGCGGTGCTTCTCAGCGCGGTGAAATCACCGAAGGTGATCTGTCCCAGCAGGACGAGTGCGGCGCAGTAAATGTCAATGCCGATATTATACAAAACCTCCCAACATGCCGCTAACGAATAGACTCCCATCAACTTTCTGCCGTATTTTCGGGTGCTTTCGATCAGATCATCCGCGACACGCTTTTGACGGCGGAAGAGTATTTCGGAAATGGAAAAGATTTTGATTTCCTTGGCAAACTGCTTCTGATAGAAAAGTCGTTTGATATAATTGTTTTGCCGATTAATCGGGAGAAGCTCTGTATCCTTTTGATAAATGAGCTTGCTTCCAGAGTTATCAATAAGTATTTCCCCTACCAACATGGCGGCGGAAATCAGAATCATCAGAGGATTCAGCGAAAGAATCACCGCCGAAATACCTGCCAGTGAGCAGACTGCCGTGATGAATTCACAGCAGGAGAAAAGCACGTCCATGCTGCGATTTTCGGCTTCGGAAATGCTTCTGGAATAGAGATCGAAAAAATCAGTCTGATCGAATTTGGCGTATTCGATTTTTTTGGCTTTCTGCAAAAGCCGAACACGCATATCACACTTCACCTTCACCATTCCAATGGGGTTCAGACTGATAGCGTACCATTTACGCACCAAATAAAGTACCAGCAGAGCGAGTGCGATTATCGTTGACCATGTGAGAAAGTTCGGAAGTGCTACCTCGGCGGTCACCAAATCAATGACCATTTTGAGAAACAGTACAGGCAGAATGTTTTCTAAACAGCTATATACTGCAAAGAATAGTTGAAAGATAACAAATCCCTTGTGTTTTTCGCAAAGCATGGACAGTACATAATGAATATTGCTGATTACCGAGTGGGCGGGTTTGTTTTGGGGTGGCTTTTTCGTTTTCATAGACATTACCTCCGTAAAATTTTGGACGATCATCTTGATTTTATTGTACCCTGCCACTCGCGCAAAGTCAATAAACCATCCGATGGAGGGTTGAAACGCGCAGATGTGTCTCCCAACCATTGGTTGGGAAACTTTCAAAAGAGCGAAAATCGCAAAACATCTTGACAGGGAAGAGGCTTTCGTGTACAATGATAATCAGATGGGCTTCGGCTGTGATTGCCGATCTGCCCGATTTTATGGAGATGTTCCGCGGAATTTGCGGAAAAAGGAGACCCCTATGAAAAAAACACTGCACATCATTCCTCACTCCCACTGGGATCGTGAGTGGTACCAGTCCTTTGAAGCCCATCGCATGAAGCTGGTGGAGCTGTTCGACGCCATCATCGAGGAGATGGAGAAGTCCGAGGAGTACACCTACTACCACATGGACGGTCAGTTCATCCCCGTAGAGGACTATTTGGAGATCCGCCCCCACATGAAGGAGCGCCTGCAGAAGCTGGTGCGTGAAAATCGCATCCAGATCGGCCCTTGGTACGTCCTGCAGGACGAGTTCCTTACCAGCGGCGAAGCGAACGTCCGCAATATGCTCTACGGCATCAAGCTGTCCAAAGCCTTCGGCGCAGATCCCGTGATGAGTGGCTATTTCCCCGACGCCTTCGGTAATATCGGGCAGGCGCCCCAGATCTGTCAGGGCTTTGGCATCGACAACGCCATCTTCGGTCGCGGTCTCAACGACGTGGGCAGTGACAATCAGATCATCCGTCAGAACGGCATCACCAAATCCGAGCTGCTGTGGCGCGCCCCCGACGGTAGCGAGGTCATCGGCGTGCTGTTCACCCATTGGTATTCTAACGCCAACGAGCTTCCCTCCGATCCGAACGCGCTCCGCGACCGTCTGTTGGGAATGTGCCATTCTATGGAGCGGTTCGCGGTCACCGATCACCTGCTGGGTATGAACGGCTGTGATCATCAGCCTCTCCAGCGGAACCTGGTACAGATCATCAAGACTGCCAACGAGGTGCAGGACGAGTACGAGGTAAAGCAGTCCAATTTCAAGGATTACATCGAAGAGATCCGTCAATACAAGGATCAGCTGGCGCCCTTTGAGGGCGAGATCATAGGTCAGTACACCAGCGGCTGGGGTCTGCTCACCTCCACCGCATCTACCCACATCGACATCAAGACCCGCAACTGGAAGAATCAGCATACGCTGGAGCGGCTCGCCGAGCCTGCGGCGCGGCTGGCGGCTATCACCGGCGGCAAGTACGACCGTGACTTCTTCCTCTACGCTTGGCGCCGTCTGATGCAGAATCACCCCCACGATTCCATCTGCACCTGCTCCTGCGACGAGGTCTACGACGCCATGCTGGCGCGCTTCGATTCCTCTCAGCAGGTTTCCGACAAGCTCACCGAAGAGGCGCTTACCTATCTTGCGGGCGTGGTAGATACTGATTGCGGCGGCGACAAGGCGATCCTTGTGCTGTCGCTGGAGCCTGCCAAGTCCACCGTCGTTGCCACGGCAAATGTAGACTTTGGCAGAGACGAGGCGGCGAAGGCAATCGCCGTCTACGACGGCGAGGGCAAGCTCGTTCCCGCCAAGGTTACGCGCATCGACAATCAGTTCACCTACACTCTGCCAAGCGACCGCTTCCGTCAGCCCCGCTACGTAGATCGCTTTGTAGTGGAGTTCCCCGTGACCACCGAGGGCATGGGCTGGCAGGTCTATAAGGTGGTGAAGGTAGAGACCGCTCCCACCATCGACTGCCCCATCACCGTCCGTGAAAACGGCATGGAAAATGAGGCGCTGACCGTCACCTTCCGTCCCGACGGTGCCTTCGACCTGACCGATCGCCGCACCGGCAGAACCTTCTATAATCAGAACCGTTTGGAGGATCAGCCCGACCACGGTGAAAGCTACAACTTCCGTGCCGGCGGCGCGCCCACCCTCTGCGAGTCTGCCGAGACTACCCTCTACGAAACCACTCCCTACAGCGCAACCTTTAAGACGGTTGCCAAGCTGGTCGGCGACGCTACCGTTACCTCCTACGTCACCCTGACCGCAGGGGTGAACCGTGTGGACGTGAAGAGCGTCATCGTCAATCACGGCGAGAATCACCGCATCCGTGCGCTGTTTGACAGCGACGTGGCGGCGGATCACGCTCTCTCCGAGGGTCAGTTCGATCTGACCGCCCGTCCCATCGAGCCTACCTTTACTTGGGAAAATCCCGCCAATCTGCAGAAAACCCAGGCGTTCGTGGCAATGGAGCCTGCGTCCGGCGCAGCGCTTGCCGTCGCCAACCGCGGCATCTGTGAGTACGAGATCCTCAGAAACGGTCACAATACCATCGCCATCACCCTCCTGCGTTGCGTAAAGGAAATGGGCGACTGGGGCGTATTCCCCACGCCTAAGGCACAGTGCAAGGGCGAGTACACGCTGGAATACGCCGTCGTCCCCTACTGCACCGAGTGTAAAGGCAAGGCGTACCGCACCGCCTACGACTTTGCCGCTCCCGCTGTGCTGGCAGTTGGTACCGAGTGCCGGAAGAGAAGCGTGCCTGCAACGAAGCGGTACGTATCCTTCGACAATCCCTATCTGCACGTCACCGCCTGCAAGCAGGCTGAGGAGCGGGATACCACCATCCTCCGCTTCTTCAATCTTACCGATCAGCCCCAGACCTTGAGCGCCACCCTTTGCGGTTGCGTTAAGGAAGCGTACCGCACCAATCTCAACGAGGAACGTCAGGAAGCCCTCGCCATCGAGGACGGCGTGCTGACCATCGACGTCCCTGCCAAGAAGATCGTGACGATTGAACTTGTTTAACCATTTAGGGGGACTTTTTGAAAAAAGTCCCCCTAAAACCCTTCAAAAACTCTTTTATAAGGAGATATACGAATGGCTTTTCTGCTTTCCAAAGATCAAATCAAGAGACTCTACACTCCCAAGGGCAATGCCGGTTGCCTTGCTTCCAATCGCATCACGGTTGATGGGATGAAGGTTGGATATATGTACCGAGAGGAGGGAGATCCGACCTTCCCGGATAGCGGCTGGCGATTCTTCGCCGGGGATGAAGACGAGGAATATACCGACAATCCCGATAACTTCCATATCTTCGACTTGAATACGATCTGCAATTACGATAGTGACATCATAAAGTATCTCGATGCACCGCTGGGCGTTGCATTTATTCGCGAAGGCGACGTGTTCGTTTTAGACGAATACGAAGAATGATGTATGGTCTTCGTTTGTGAATGGATATGATACGCAATACACCTTGATGAATTTTCTTTGCTTTCCGCAAAGCCTCCCTCCGAGAGGGAGGTGGCGCAGACAGCGAAGCGTCTGCGACGAAGGGAGCCTGCGCAACTAACGAATTTGCTATTGGTTGCGACCCTGCGATGGAATTATGGTTTCGCACCTTTTCTCTCGTCTGTGGTACTTGCAGTTTAGACCAAATCCTACGTGCCGCCTTCTCCCTCACCCGACTTCGTCGGGAGCTCCCTCCCAGAGGGAGCCTTTTCGCTTTCTGACAGACGCATAGCTAAGGAAGATGAGGGTAAAATGTGTCGTAGGGCGGGGGCTTGCTCCCGCCGCTCTGAACGTCTATAGCGAATTGAGATTCTGTGATAATCGTGCAAACGGCGGGAGCAAGCCCCGCCCTACGACCGCCGGATGATAACGATGCATTTTCGCAAAACTTTCCCTAAACCGATTGACAAAAGAGCCAAACTGTGCTACAATGAACGAGTCCACACGCCGGTGTGGCGGAATTGGCAGACGCCCGGGACTTAAAATCCCGTGGGAGTTTTCCCGTACCGGTTCGAGCCCGGTTACCGGCACCATAACTGGACACCAGTTTTGATACAATGTGTATTGAAGCGGGTGTCCAGTTTCTTTTTGCAAAAGCCCCATTTACAAGGGTTTTCCAAAACCTTTCAACGATAACAGGCTCTACGGTGGTTCTGAAATGGTCACCGTGGAGCCTTTTTTGTTTTACACCTCTATACCATTTAACAAAAGGTCTGTGGGGTGTGCATTTTGAGCCAAAGGGTGTGCATCTTTTAATTATTCCTCGATAAAGAAAAAAGCCGGAGCAGTTACGCTCCGACCTTGATTTCCGTACCGTTCTGGAAAATAAATGTGATCTGTCCATCATTATGGACGATGGCTTTTTCAATCATCACCGTCCAGATGGTATCATTCCAGTCGTGCATCACTTCCGGCTGTTTCTTGAGGGTGCGGATATAAAGCGCCATTTTCTTATCCTGCTGACTGCGGGCAGTGCGTAGGCTCTGCAACCGTTCCAGTTCAGCAGCCGCTTTCTCGTACCGTTCGGTGAGGGCTTCGTACTTTTTGAGGTAGGCTTCCTGGGACTGTGCAGTGGATGCGTTTTCCTTGACAAGCGCCTTGACCAGTTCGCTAACCACCTGGGTCTCTTCAAGCAGCTGTTCAATTTGAGCATCGAGCGTTCCAAAGTCCATCAGCTTTTTCCGCCAGGTTTCTATTTCCTTAATGATTTGCACTCGATCCAGCATCATCAGATTGTAGGCTTTTATGAAAAGCCGCTGTATGGTTTCGGTGTCCAACGCAGGGGTGTGGCAGTGTTCCTCGTTTGCAAATTTGCCGTTGCACTGCCAAATGGTGCGGCGGTACTGGTCGGTGGAGTGCCAGACCTTGGGACCGAAGAAGGCACCGCAATCCTCGCAGACCAGTTTGGCAGAAAGAACGCTTTTGCCGCTGTAGGCTTTGCCCAGGGTCTTCCGTCTGGCGAACTCTGCCTGCACCTGCTCCCATTCGTCTGGCTCAATGATGGCGGGGTGGCTGCCCGTCACATAATACTGTGGGACTTCACCCTCGTTGGGCTTCATTTTCTTTTCCAGAAAGTCCACCGTGAATTTCTTCTGGAGCAACGCATCACCCTTGTATTTTTCGTTCTGAAGGATACTGGTGATCGTAGTCTTGCTCCATTTTGCTTTGCCGCCCGGTGACGGGATGCCCAACTCTTCCAGGTACCTGCAAATGCCAGCCTGAGTCTTGCCCTCAAGGAAAAGCCCATAAATCAGCTTCACGACCCTTGCTTCGCTTTCGACAACCGCAGGTCGTCCATCCTCACCCTTTTCATAACCGAGGAAGCGTTTGTACGGCAGATGCACTTTACCATCGGAGAAACTCTTGCGCTGTCCCCAGGTGATGTTTTCAGAAATGCTGCGGCTTTCTTCCTGTGCCAGAGAGGACATGATGGTGATGAGCAGTTCGCCCTTGCCGTCAAAGGTGTAGATGCCCTCTTTTTCAAAGTAACACTCCACGCCACTCTCTTTCAGCTTCCGGATGGTGACCAGGCTGTCAACCGTGTTTCTCGCAAATCGACTGACCGACTTGGTAACGATGAGATCGATTTTGCCGTCCAGGGCATCGGTGATCATCTCTTTGAAACCCTCACGGCGCTTGGTGTTAGTGCCGGAAATGCCCTCGTCAGTATAGACTTTTACGAACTCCCATTCTGGTTTGGACTGTATGAATTTGGTGTAATAATCAACCTGGGCTTCATAACTGGTGAACTGCTCATCGCTGTCGGTGGAAACACGGGCGTATCCGGCGACACGTCTTTTCCGTGCAGCCACCGAAGGCAGATGCGTCAGCGGGTTTATGGTTGCGGGTATCATTGTAACTTTAGGCATTCTGGTTTCTCCTTTCCAGGGATTTCTGACGGGCGGTTGCTTTCATTTCGTCCGTCCAGCTTTGGCGGCGTGAGCGGTCTTGCCACGTCCGTGCGATCTCCGAACCGTCAAAGAAGCGGAAAATCAGCACATTCCCGTTGCAGACCAGAATGCTCTTTATGAGCCCGCGGAGTAATTCCTCTGAAAAATTCACCTGCCCAAGCACTTCTGCGGTCACTGCCTTCAAGGTTTCTTCTGGGATCTGCTTGGAAGCACAGGCGGCTTTGCCCATCGAATTGAATGTACCGCAGACCCAGACGGGACCCGTTTTCGTGACCTTGCGCCGATAGTTCTTTCCGCAGCCGTCACAGACCAGAAGGCTTGTGAAAGGGTACGCTTTCTTGGGTGTAGGCTTTTTCAAGAATCGAGCCGCCCGACGTGCTTTCTCTGCCTGCACCGTTTGGAAGGTCTCTATGTCGATAATGGCATCGTGGGCATCCTCCGCATGGTACTTGGGCAGTTCACCGTTATTGACGATGGTCTTTTTGGTAATGTGGTTCTCACGGAAGGTTTTCTGTAAAATCAGATTTCCCGTATAAGTGTAGTTGCTGAGTATCTTTGAAATTACGGACTGGCCCCATTGTTTGCCGAAGCGTGACGGGATGCCATCCTCATTCAGTCTCTTGGCGATGGTAAGGTAGCCCTCGCCGGAAAGGTACTCATCATAAATGCGGCGGACAAGGTCTGCTTCTTCTGGAATGATCTCGTACCGGCCGTTTTTCAGTCGATATCCGAGCATAGCCCCGTTCCAGGGCATCCCTTCCTCGAAGTTCCGCTTGATACGCCATTTTTGGTTTTCACTGGCGGATCGGCTTTCTTCCTGTGCGTAGGATGCCAGAATGGTCATCATCAGTTCACCGTCACCGCTCATAGTGTGGATATTCTGCTCCTCAAAGAAAATGTCCACCCCCCAGGTTTTGAAGTCACGGACGGTCTGTAGCAGTGTGACCGTGTTTCGTGCAAAGCGGGAGATGGACTTTGTAATCACCATATCGATTTTTCCGGCACGGCAGTCAGCGATAAGTCTCTGAAAATCTACTCTGGATTCCTTTGTGCCGGTCTTGGCTTCATCAGCGTACACGCCAACATAGAGCCAGTCATCGTGATTCTGGATGAGGTCGCTGTAGTAGCTGACCTGTGCGGACAGCGAGTGGAGCATGGCATCCTTGCCGCTTGACACACGGGCATAGGCTGCAACTCGCTTTTTCTGCTCCAGTTTCGGTGGTTTTGGTACAATGGTTATTGCTCTTGGCATTTTGTCACCTCCTCGTAGTGTGACATATTACCTCTGAAACCACTATATATCAAGTCAATCCCGCGATATAAACTACACGAAGATATTCCAAATTTCTCGCGCTGCATTGTATCAATTATGGCGTAATCTTCGGGGGTTAAAATCCCCATCGACATCATCCGTTTTGCCTGTAGCATAGATGCCAGATAGCGTTCCAGTCTGGTGCGGTAATCATCAGTCACGAGCATCACGCTCCTCTCCGAAGCGGTCGGAGATGTAGCAGTTATGACTGCAATATTTACGCTCCTTATTTCCATATGCTGTGAAAGGCTTACCGCAGTGGGCGCAGGTGTACGCATAAACCGCTTTCCGATCCACACAGTCTGGGTGACTGTTCCACCAGGCAGTCCGGCAGGCATCCGAACAGAACTTCCGAGGTTTTTGCTTGGGGATGATTTTTATCAGCTTACCGCAGTGCTTACAGGCAATCGAGTTCTTGGCTGTATCACCCAGACCGTTTCGGCGGCAGAATGAGCGTACTGTATTATTTGAAATACCGAGCATTTCTCCGATTTTTACATAACCGATACCTTGTAAACGCAAGGTTTTGATTTGTTCTTTCTGCAAATCCGTCATGACGGGTATCCTCCAATCCGAGGAGACCTCTCCTCAGTTGGCACTTGGTCAGCAGATATCCGTTTTGACGAAAAAAAGAGCATAAAAATAAGCCCACCGAAGAGAAATTATCTCCTCGATGGGCTTGCTTGTTAGTTGGGGATCTTCAGCTTCCAACCGCTGTAGATGACATTGGATTTGAGATTGTTGAGGGTCTTGATTTCCGGGTAACGGGAGCCGTTGCCCAGGTATGCCTTTGCAATATCCCAGAGAGTGTCACCCTTGACCACCGTGTGGATGCGGTAGGTCTCCTCGGTGGTTTCCGCAGGATAGATAGCAACACCGTCATTGGAGAAAACATAGGTGCCGGGGTTCTTGTCCGCAGCCTTCTTTGCGTTCTTCAGCACACGGTACGCACCAACCTGGGACTTACTGTCCTTCCAGGTCTTACGCACACGGTAATAGCCGGAAGTCAGCTTTTCAGGACAAGTGACCGCAGGAGTCTCCTCTTGGGCAGGCTCGTCCTTTTCGGTATCGGCATCCAGGAGCGCTTTGACCGCTGCACGGAAGGTGTCCATGCTCTTGCCGTGCTTGGGGAACCAGTGCATGACGTCACCGTGGTTGGATGCGATGCCCTGCTTATAGCCCTCGCTGTGGCAGATGATATTTTTCTCGGTGAGACCGTACTGCTTGCAGAGGTAGGCACAAAGTTCAACGGCCTCCTGATACACCTTACCGAAGTAGGTGGCATCAGAGAGACCGTCCTCACAGATTTCAAAACCGATATGGGTGTTGTTGGCAGAACCGCCGGCGTGCCAGCCACGGTGATCCCAAGGCAGGGTCTGATAAGTGGCTACGGTACCGTCCGCCAGTTTCCCAATGAAGCCGTGGACGCAGACCTCACGACCGCCGGGATGATAGATGTTCCAGTGGTTGTTGTACTGGTTCTTGTCCAGCTTACCATCATCGGGCCCTACATAGCGTTTCAGCCAGGGGTTATTCGCCCCTGTGCTGTGAACCATGATACCCTTGACGGTGATTTTGCGACCCGCCTTATAGCAGGCGTTTTCGGTCAGAATCAGCTTATTCAGATTCATTGCCGTTGTCTCCTCTCTCGTGAAGCTGTTCCAGGACTTCCTTCAGCTTTGCAGGGATAGGCAGTCCCAGGTGTGCGGAGTTCTCCATGATGCTGACACCCTCATTGGACAGGTAGAAGAAGATGACTGCGGTACGCAGTACACCGCCCTGGCCGAGGACATAGACATCCACGATGTTGCCGATGCCCACGAGGGTAAAAATAAGAACCTTCCTGCAGATACCCTTGAAGCCAACGGAACTGGAGAGCTTCTTATCGGTGATGGCGCACATGACGCCGGTGATGTAGTCGATTACCGTAAAGGCAATCAGCGCATACAGAAAGCCGTCCACACCGCCCAGGAACCATCCAAGGAAACCACCAAAGGCAGTGAAGGCAATCTGAATGCCGGACCAGATCTGTTTCATTTGCGTGTCCTCCTAAAATTCATATTTTTATATGAAAATAGGCACCCTTGCGGATGCCCAAATTCCTTATTCCAGCCATGTCGGTTTCTCCGGCACGACCATACCACCCAGGGGTTCACCGGCACGGATCAGCTGAAGGTTGTTCAGACCGCAGGCGATGCCCTTGTTACCGTTGGAGTTGAAGGCGTAGAAGTTGATGCTGGCACGGCCATACACGCCGGAGTAGACCTCGGAGCGGGTCAGCACGGGGTTGCGATCAACGTCAACGATACCGGGAGCGGTGGCAGAATTGGCATTGACAAAGTAAGCGTTGGCATAGGCGGGGTCATCGGGTCTCTCGACATCACCGTCGCGCAGGGGGTTCTTAATGGCAGCGAGAGGAGGCACGGAACGACCGTTGCCCTTCAGCTTGGCCTGACCCTCCTGGTAGGCAGCCTCAATAGCCGCCTTGATCTTAGCAACCGTCTTGGTGTCGGACTTGGGGATGATGAGGCTGACGCTGTACTTGGCTGCGCCGCCGTTGATGGACTTGGGTTCCCAGACGTTGGCATAAGACCAACGGGTGTCGGGACCGGTGATAACCTTCATGGGATTGGTGACTCTATTTGCAGTGTTAGACATATTAAAATTCCTCCATGAAATCGTTTTTGGCTGTATTCATTGCCGGACGTTTGTCGCTCTCTGGCACGAGCGTCGGTTTACCTTGCGGTTTTTCAATGTAAGGTGCGAGAAGTTCCTCAAAGCGGGTCTTGCCCAGCAGTTTCTGCATGGCGGTGACACCGAGGACTTTTTGCTCATACGGGTCGAAGCCTGCGCCCTCTACGGTGGCGGCTACGGCGTTCTCGTTGGTGTACTTGCGGTTGGAACGACCCTCGACCAGTTTCCAGCCCGTCCATTCCTTACCGCTGACTGCCTGCTGAAGAGCGTATTCCTTCACATCGGATGCCCAGGCGGTCAGAGCATCGACCTTGCCGAGGATGTCGGCAATCTCCTCATCATCGAGTAGCGCGGGAGACTGGAACTCATATCGGGCAAGCGCCAGGTTGGCTTCGGCACGTTCTCTACATTCGGCCTTTGCCTTGCAGAACCGGCACCATTCACCGCAGCTGAAGTCACCCTGACCTGCATAAGCCAGTTGCGCTTTCTGGGTCAGTTCCGTATCTGCCCATTCATAGAGGTCGGTTTTTTCCATCATGGAGCAGACCACATTGGATTTTCGGGGCTGGAAGATGTGGACGCAGACCCTGTCGATGTCGTAGATGCCATCGAAGATTTCCAAAGCACCCAGGGAGTAAAGGGTGAGCTGCGTGTTGCCCTCGGCACTGACTTCCACGCCCTTGCCGTGCTTGTAGTCCACGATGTTGAGGACACCATCGGCAATGAGGATGCAGTCGGCAGTTCCGAAGCCATCCTGAACCCAACGGGAGAAATCAACCCGCTGCTCAATCATGACCACGGGGTCGGAGCAGAGCTGCTTTGCGGTCTCCAGAAGTTCCACCACATAGGCGGCATACCCGGCGGCGCATTCTTCCATTTCCTCGTTGTACCAGGACAGGCTCTCGATGGGGTCTTCCGCAGGAATGCGCAGAGCCTGTTTCAGCCGGTACTCGCAGAGGGTGTGGGCATCGGTTCCCTCGGCGGCATAATCACTGCCTTTGTCCTCGTAGGCTTCGCAGAGCCTTGCGGAAGGTGGGCAGTTCAGCCACCGTTCGGATGAGGATGCGGACAGCACCGCGTGTTTAGTTGCCATCGCCCAACACCTCCGCATCAGCAACAAGTGCCTTGTAGTTGGCGGGGTCGATGCCGGACAGCTTGGCTGCGCCGTACTTCTGAAGCAGAGAGCGGATTTCAGCGGTAAAGCCCATACGGGACTTGTCCGCAAGTACGGCTCTGACCTGTTCCAGGGTCAGTACGGGTTCAGCAGGAGTGGCAGCGACAGGGGCTTCATCAGCCGACGCGGTGCTGAACATCTCTGCCAGGGTGTTTGCCACTTCATTAATAGTGGCTGCGGCGCTGCGCAGATCCTTGATTGCCAGATCCAGTTCGCTGAATTTGCCCATTGACGGTGCCTCCTTCCTTGATTTGCTTCTGCTTGATGGTGCGGTTGACTTTCTTTGCCAGGCTTGCGGATACGATGATGAAGTCCAGGAGCAGGTCAACCAGTTCTTCCTCCGGGGTCATCACCACGATGTTGTCGGACTCGTGCATTCTTTTTCACCTCCTGCAAGGGGCGGTATCGGGATGCCCCTTACAGTTGGCACTTGGTCAGCACATCCGCCGTTTGACGAAGGTTTTTGAAAAAACTTCAGAATTTTTTCAGAGGATGTCCGACACCTCTTCGTCAAGCACTTTCCTCAGCTTTTTCAGGCGGGACAGCAGCGTGGTACGCGGGATGCCTAACGCTTCTGCGATGACGGCATCGGTCTGGCCCTTGAGGCGAAGCTCACCCATCTGAATGGCTTCCGGCATGATTTCACGGATGCGGTTGAGCAGGATCTGCATTTGATCCACATCAGCCACAACATCCGCAAACCAGGGGGCGCCATCGGAAATGACATCGTGCTTGGTCATCTCCTCGTCATCGTCATCCGCACCGGGAACAGCTTCATCCATCGAATAGGTGCTGTAGTTGTCAAAGCGGTAACGGCAGTTCTCGCAGTCGGTATCGCAGTAGAGCCACTTACGCTTGGGGCAGGAGCAGAGTCCCTGGCGCATCTGCCGACGGCGGAATACGCTTGTTTCCTTATAAAAGGAGTCGAACTCTTCCTTGGTGACAGGGATCTTCCGATTCCCGTTCTGGATGAAGATGTAGTATTGGTTGTCATTGATTGTCATAAAAAGTCCTCCGATTTTCGATTTCTCGAAACGGAGGACTCTGGGTGCTGCCGTAAAATGGGTATAGGAAACCGACCGCAGTCCTAACGGAGTTCTCCGTTTCGGATTGCAGCAAACCCGCTCAAAAGGCAGCTACAGTATTCACTTGTCCGCCGGATACCGTTGAGCCATCAGTGATCAGGTGATGCGTTATCAGGCGGTTCGAAAGGGCAAGTTTACGAATACGACTTTTTGTTTGAGAACACAGATAGAAAATTTATGATTCAGGTAGAAAAATTCACAAATATCTGCTATAATGTAAAATGAAGCTATAGACTCGAAGGCTTACCCTGTCGAAGAAGCTGTTTTTGTCAGCTTCTGAAAGCATTATACGAAATTGGGCTGATAGGATCAGATAGCCGTTGATAGGTTTTGATAGGTTTCAGCAAGGAGATGAAGAACATGGAATTTAAGGACTTTGTGCAGACGTTGCATCCGATAATCGGTGGTTCGAGCAACCAAGGGGCTTTCGTGAAAACCCTCTTTGATGTCATTGTTACGGACGAAGGCCAGAGTGCGTTGGATGAACAGTCTGAGGTCACATACCGTTCTTACTTCAATGGCTCAACAGGCATCTCCAGAATTGCAAAAAAGATCAGCCCTTATCTTGAAACCGAGAACTTTGTGTCTTTTATTCATGAGTTCTCTGACGAGACGGTTGCAAGCCTATGCGACAGTTTCCGGGATCAGCTACCCGATATCGACGGCTTCAATGCAGGAAGACAGTTGGCGGATCTGTTCCTTTCCATTCTGAAAACCGCAGCCGGGACAAAAAGAAAAAGCGCCCCGAAGGACGCTAAGGGTGGCACTGGCAAAACGCCATATGATGTTTTCTCGGAGAAGATACTTGCTTCGGGAAGGGCAATGGCCGATGCCTGGGGAAAAGCGATGCAGGCAATGGCTGATGATATGAGCAGAGCAGATACTGTAGAAGCGGAGGTCGTGGATGACCAGGAGTCATCAGGTGCCGCTAATACAGCTGGGGCTGTTGTGCATCAAACGATTGTAAATCAGTACGGTGACCATCCCGTTCACATAGATCATGTGGAAAATTTGAAACTGTAAGGAGGCGAAACCTATGCCAGAAGAAGTAGCAAAGCGAGCAGTGTCTGTTGCTCCTGCTAAACAAGTGAATCAATATGGAAGTAAATCCGTTCATGCTGACCATGTTGAGAGTATGACTGTAAATGTGTATGGCGATAGGAATTCCGATCCTTGCGATGATACCGGGAAACCGTTCACCCCTATTCTTCCGACACGTTATGACAGAGAAAGAAGAATTGTATATTTGGGAAGTGAGGAAATCATTCTGCCTGTGCAGCTTGTTCCTCAAGACGAGTTGGATCCCAATGAACTTCCTTATATCAATGCTTTGTGTGAGGTGTATGCCGAGAGAATTCAGCAGGCGGTTTCACCTGATGCCATTCCGCGTGAGTTCAGACGCCATTACGCAAATCAAAGGAAAGCGTATTTCGGAGCTGAAAGTGCCCAGCGGTCTGTACGAGAGATATTTGCCGATGGTGAAGCACAGTTCAAGGCGCTGAAAAGTGACGCCTATGAAGGTATTGAGGCTACATACTTTAGCGACCGTCATACTACCGGATTCGACAGATTGGAAGCAGTTCTTGAAAAAATCACGAATACATCTCTGTCCGGTTCGGCTCTGATGAACGTGGTTGGACTTATCAGCAATTTGGAGAAGAAAGGCATTTGCCATATGATGGTGAATGACGGTGATATCAAATCGTGGGTGAACATCGATGACGAGATTATTTAATACGCCGTTTGAATTGTCTCTTCGGTCAGCGTTGTTGCTTTCAGTTGTAGAACGCAAGGATATGACCTTGGACAGAATTGCAGCCTACGATTTTATTGCCATATACGGCAGCTATTTTGACCTAACGGAGAACAATCTTCATGGGTTGAACGACTATAGCTTCAGTGAATTTACATCCCGCCGAGAAGTGTTGAGCGAAGCATTGAAAAGTCTCGTGCTTGATGGTTTGGTCCGAGCTACACACAGGAAGGCCGGATTTTGCTTTGAGATTACTGAGCATGGACGAGCTTTTTGCAATAAGCAAAGCACAGAGTATGCAAGTGCTTATAGAGAGATGGCATCCAAGACAAATCAGAAGTTCGGAAACAGCACGGAGATTGGCTTGCTCGCGATAATCAGTGAAAAAGCAAAGGAATCACTAAGGAGGTGATCAGCGTGGCAAAGTTCTATATTGAAAGAATAGTGGCCCACGGCGATCAACGGTCAGACGCTGTAGTGTCATTTGGCGAAGGCCTTAATATTATCCAAGGATATTCCGATACAGGAAAAACCTGCGTGATTAAGTGTATCGACTTTATTTTCGGAAGTAGCGAGATCCCCTTTGATGAGAGTACCGGTTACTCCAAGGTTACGATGACAATTAACACCGATAAGGGTCAGATTGATTTCAGCCGTAATATTGGTAAAAATCAGGTATATGTGGTCAGCTACAATGAGGATATTGAAAGCGGTACCTATGACCTGACCTACAAAAAGAATCAGAAGAAGCCCGTTCTGAATTCTGTGTGGCTTAAGCTACTTGCAATCGACGGAGAACCGATGATTGCTAAAAACAGTGATTTTGAAAGAAAGCATTTAACGTGGCGCACCATACTGCAGATGTTGTTGATCCCCGAAGATGACATTGCAAGATCTGCATCTATTGTAGTTCCGGAACAGCATACTGAGAAAACATTATTCCTCTCAGCACTGCTATATCTTGTAACCGGACGTGATTTTGCAGAGAATGATGCGCAAACCAAAAAGGAAATCCGTGTCGCCAGACGAAAGGCTGTCGAGGAATATGTAAACAAGCAGCTCTCTGGAGTGGCGGATCGCCGTAAAAGCATTGCAGCGCAGCTGGATGCCGTGCAAGGTGTTGATGTTGAAGCGGAAGTTGCCCGTATCGTCGAAGATATTAAGCAGACCGATGCAGCAATCACCGAGGCGGTAAACAATAGCAAGGAGCTGCTTGTCCAAATTCTGGCCACAGAAGAAAAAGCTGCTGAATGCACAATGCTACGCTCCAGATATAAAGCACTTAGGAGCCAGTATACTGCGGATGTTCATAGACTGACCTTCATTGTCGAGGGTGAAGCTGAGTACCAAGGAGTACCGCATAGTGCCAAGTGTCCCTTCTGTGACGGAAAAATGCCCGTGCAGAACCGACTTTCCTATATTGAATCCGCTCGTGCAGAACTGACCAGAATCATGGGACAGATGAAGGGCCTGAGTGAAACTGAAGCCGATGTCCAGGCTGAATTGGCTGAAATTGAGGCTGAATTGAAAGCGCTACAGGCGAAGCGCGAGGATATTGAGACTCTTATCAATGAGAAGCTCCGTCCCAAGGCGGATGAATTGCAAGCCGCACTCGAAAAATACCAGGTATATATTCGTTTGAAGCATGAGGTTAGTGTTATCGATTCCTTCCAAGAAAGCTGGATGTCCGATCTGCGTCAGCTTCCGCCGGAGAATTCTTCTGAATTGAAGTATCACCCGAAGGAATATTTTGATGAAGAATTTCTGAGAGCAATGGATAGGTACGCTCATGAAATCCTGGAAGAGTGCCACTACGAAAACCTTAGCTCGGCACGGTTTAATTTGGCGGATTTCGACATCGAAGTTAACGGTGGCAAAAAGTCAACGAATCATGGCAAAGGTTACAGAGCGTTCCTTAACACCGTGGTTACCCTGATGTTTAGAAAGTATCTGTGTAGCGACGCGAAGTATAATCCTGGATTGCTTATCATTGACACGCCGCTCCTCGGCCTTGATCAAGGTGTGGATGATGCAGCGCCGGAAAGCATGAGAACTGCTCTGTTTAAGTATTTCATGAATAACCAAGCCGAAGGACAAATGATCGTAATTGAGAACCTTGAGCATATCCCCAATCTGGACTATGAAAGCGCAGGTGCAACTGTTATTACCTTTACTAAGGGACGTTTTGAAGGAAGATATGGGTTCCTGGATGGCGTATATTAATAAGCAAAGACTTTAGGAGGAAATGAGATGTATATCAGTTACAACAAACTATGGAAGTTGCTGATAGACCGAAATATGAACAGGCAGGCGTTAAAAGCTGCTGCCGGTGTGAGTTCAGCTTCTATTGCCAAACTCGGTAAGGGCGATAATATCACAACGGATGTCTTGATTAAAATATGCACGGCATTGAATTGTGACATAACTGACATCATGGAATTGATGCCCGGCGAAAAGCCTAACTGACCCGAAAGCGAATGAGAGGTACGATATGAAATCGATAGAATTGTTCAGCGGAACGGGCGGTCTTGCGCTCGGTCTGCAACAGGCAGGTTTCGCTCACAAGGCACTTTTTGAGTGGGATAAAGACTCCTGTGAAAATATCAAACACAACATCGCTAACGGATATCCAGGTGTAAGAGATTGGTCTGTGTTCCAGACCGATGTTCGCACTGTTAGTTACGACGGTTACACCGGCAAAATTCAGCTTGTGGCCGGAGGCCCCCCATGTCAGCCGTTCTCCCTGGGTGGTAAGCACCAAGCATATAATGATAAACGAGATATGTTCCCAGAGGCAGTGAGAGCCGTCCGAGAAACACAGCCTCAAGCGTTTATTTTCGAGAATGTTAAAGGACTACTCCGAAAGTCCTTTAGCTCCTATTTTAATTACATCCTCCTGCAACTTCAGCATCCCGAAGTTGTAAAAAAAGACATCATGACCTGGGAAGATCACCTGGCGCTGTTGGAACAACACCATACCGCTGGACATGATGATGGCCTTTCTTACAATGTGGTGTTCCGACTGTTAAACGCTGCCGATTACGGCGTGCCGCAGTCCCGCCATCGTGTTATTATCGTAGGCTTCAGAAGTGATTTCAATGCGAGTTGGAGTTTTCCGGCTGCGACACATTCCCAGGAAGCATTGCTCTATTCCAAATGGGTGACCGGTGAGTATTGGGAAGAACACAGCATAAAGCGCCCCGCTGAAATGCCGCTGTCGGCACAGCAGTTACGCTCCATTCGTCGTGCTGTTGAGGATACGGATACACCTCTCCTTAGATGGCAGACCGTTCGTGATGCTATTGGAGATTTGCCAGATCCCACCGATCTGAGTAAAGCAATGCTGTTCAACAACCACGAATTCCGTGATGGTGCAAGGGTATATGCCGGACATTCCGGTAGCAAACTGGACGAGCCGTCAAAAACCATCAAGGCGGGAGCCCACGGCGTTCCTGGTGGCGAAAACATGGTTGTACTCGATGATGGTAGTGTCCGTTATTACACCGTCCGTGAAAGCGCAAGAATTCAAACCTTCCCGGATGACTATTTGTTCAGTGCATCTTGGACGGAAAGCATGAGACAAATCGGAAACGCTGTGCCTGTAAAACTGGCAAAGGCCGTAGGCGATTCCGTAATTACACAGATGAAAGGACTGGTGGACAATGGCTAAAAAGTCTGATTACCCAGTATTTGAACCTTTTAACCCTCTCGATAAAAGGCACTTGGGTGCCAGTGTTGCAAATGCACTGTTGGAATCTGACATCTACCCGCTGCCTCCGGAACCGTTCATCGGTGCCGGAGTGTACGCACTTTATTATGTCGGGGATTTTCCTGCGTATGAGGCGCTTGCGGAAGTTAATCGCAACGACCAGTTTGCTTGCCCCATCTATGTCGGCAAGGCAGTGCCTGATGGTGCGAGAAAAGGCGGGCAGGGCGACGATGTTGACCCTGGAACTGCACTTTTCAAACGGCTCAATGACCACGCAAAGTCTGTAGATGCTGCTACGAACCTTCGCTTAGAAGACTTCTATTGCCAGTTTTTGTCCGTTGATGATATTTGGATTCCGCTGACGGAGTCATTGTTGATCGAGCGGTTCAAGCCCGTCTGGAATCGAGTACTTGACGGTTTTGGCAACCACGATCCCGGCAAAGGTCGCCACAGCGGTAAGATGCCTTTCTGGGATTGTCTGCATCCTGGTCGTGCCTGGGCGGAGCGGCTTCAGCCCTGTGCTTTTACTGCTGAAGAACTGGAACAGCGTGTGCGGGATTACTTAAGCGAAGCGATTTTATAAAAACAACAGCAGTGGCGATCTGGCTCTTCGCCAGTCTTCCACTGCTGTTTCATTTGGGATGTGGTTACCATAATGGTACCTTTTGGATTGGAGGGTCGGTATGAAGCTCTTATATGCAGTTATGGATGAAGATCGCTTCGTCGTTGAATTCAGTGGGCAGGAGGTTCGTATGCTGACCTCCGAAACAAAAGTAAATACCGGGTATGGCTTTGAATCCCCAGAGCCAGATAACCAATGGATATTCGACCATTGCGGCATCCGGGTCTATCGAAAGTACATCTATTTTGTCGGGGATTACTGCGTTGCTGTGTTTGAACCTGTTGGCAGCACCCAGCTGAATAATGGTTTCGCATGGACAGACAAGCTCCCAGGTGATTCGGATATGTCTGCTGCATTGCTTCTTGCCAGAAATGATAATCAAAGTAAAACTGCGCCCTGGATGGCTAAGCATGGAATGGCGCAATATCTGGATTGGGCAAAGACTGTGCTGACCGGAATGGACTACTCTGTTCAAGAAACCATTCAGCAGATCAAGAACGCTTATGTATCGACCATCTTCCGCATTTCTACGGATGCCGGAGCCATGTATCTGAAGATTACATCCTCTGTATATGTGAACACCGCTGCCAAAGAAAAGCAGCTTACGACCAGCATGGGCGGCACTCCTGTGTTTTTGGCAGTTTCCCCGGATGGGTACGCTGCCATCACAAAGGAAATGCCCGGACATGGCTTTCAGAGCGGTGATGCAGGCCAGTATAAATCCTGGCTGGAAAGCTGGGGTGAAAAGCAGACCCAGGCTACCGGCGAGAATACCTATGGTCTGATCGACTGTTCCCCACAAAAGCTACTCGCTGAGATTGCCGACTTTGAACGCCAGGTCAACCACATTTTTGAAGCAACGAATCGTCCGCTTTCTAAAGCAGATCGGAGCCTGCTGAGTGCGAAGCTGGCAAAAGTGAAATCTGCTCTGGAACATCTCTGCCAATACCCCATTCCTAACGCCCTTTGCCATGCAGATATTCGTCCTGGCAATGTGCGTATCATGGAGGATGCGGAAGTTCTCTATGATTGGGGTATGGCTTTCTATGGTCATCCTTTTTATGATGCTCTGCACTTCCTTCATGTGGTGCGGCGGCAGCTTTCAGAGCAACAGAAAGCAGAAATCATTGAGGCTTACCTCTCCAAATGGGAGCAGTACGGTGATAAACAGATGCTGCAAGATGCATACACACAGGCCGAGCGGTGCAAGGAGTATTTCATGCTGACGGCAGATTGCCGATGGGTGGCTGAGATCTTGGATGTTTGCGGCGGTATCCCTCCAAAGGGAACTATCGACAACTGGCTGCTGGGCAAGCGATACTATTACTTTGACCGAGTGCTACATCGGTTTATTTCGGAGTGAAAGAATATGAAAGACATCATTTTTAAGACAGATGATTTTGTGTTCTCCTACCGTGTCGGCGGTGTGCTGATTCATAATGGGAAAATTCTGCTTCAGAAAGTACCCAACGATGACGGCTTTGCTTTCCCCGGAGGTCATGTAACCTTTGGAGAAACCACCGATGTTACACTGGTCAGAGAGTTCAAAGAAGAATTAAGTGCAGATATAAAGATTGAGCGGCTGTTGATGGTGGGCGAAAATTTCTGCCCCTGGGGAAATAGTGGTTTGGATTGTCAGCAAATCAATATGTTCTATTTGGTTTCCCTCTGCGATGAAACCCAGATCCCCTTGGAAGGGACATTCAAAGCTCTGGACGAGATGGGCAACATCCGGTTCAATCTTGATATGTGTTGGATTCCTCTTGCAGAGCTGCCCAATATCAAGTTGTACCCCTTTGAAGCAAAGCAACACATCATTACTCTGCCAGAGGGTATTGCATATTTCGTACATAAGTAGTATGAGGTGACAGAGATGTACAAAGCAACAGACCGAGAACGGTTACTAAACAGAATAATCAGCTTCATGCGGGATAGCTCTGCATTTGAAGGACTGATCCAGATTGGCTCCGGTGCGGTTGGCTTTGCTGACATCTACTCCGACATTGATCTGATGGCAGGCTGTTACGATGCGGATTGTGTGAAAGACGCCAATCAGCAGCTCCAGCAGTTCTTTGTTGAGCTGGGAGCCTGCCACATTGAGAAACGAGCCTGGACAAGCACCGTCCTGGGGCTGTCTGTCTATTTCGAGGACGGTCTGAGCGCAGACATATCCTTCATGCCAACACCGGAGCTGCCGATCCGCTCACCGCAGCATAAGATTGTCTTTGCTAAGACAGAGAACTTCACGGAAGCCGTGAACGCAGGCGCACAGCGGTTCGCAGAGCGTTCCCAGCGGTATGGCCTGGATGATTCCATCCACTACCGTTTCATCAATGAGCTGCGGTATGTAGAGATTGCCCTGCTCCGGGAGCAATTCATCTTTGCGGATATTGCCCTCGGCAACGCACGGCAGCTTCTGTTGTCGGTGGAAACCGTGACGGAGGGAAAGAAGCTGCACCAGTTCAAGGCATACAACAGCTTATCCCAGACCTTCCTTGACAGGTTGGAGGAAACCTATCCCGGTCGCCGAACCCATGAGGATATGCACACTGCAAAAGAAAAGCTGCTGGCCTTGTATCTGGAAACGGTCAGGGGCAGCGATTATCTGACATTTGACGATGGCCTGCTGAAGCTGCTGGGCTGTTTTGAATGAGGGCAACATATTTAACGCAGGAGGTACAAGTATGGATTTCTTGGAATTATCGAAAAGCCGATACTCTGTCCTACATTATCAGAACAAGCCAATTCCGGATGAACTACTCAATAAGATCGTCGAAGCAGGTATATCCGCACCTACGGCCTGCAATTACCAACCGCAAAAAATCAAGCTAATCAATTCGGATTCAGACATAGAAAAGCTGAATCGGGTTGTTCCCAGCAGATATTATGTGCCTGCCGCATTTCTTGTTTGCTATGACAAGACGAAATGCTGGACAAGAAAGTACGACGGAAAAACCAGCGGAGAAATAGATGCGACCATTGTCACGACTCACATGATGATGGAAGCAGCAAGCCTGGGCCTTGGATCGATATGGGTTATGTACTGGAATCCGGACACGATGAAAGCTGAATTTGAAATCCCAGACCAATATGAGCCGGTGGCTTTATTGATAGTGGGTTATGCAGATAAGAGCATTGACCCTCACAAAGAACACTTTTTAAGAAAAAGCATGGAAGAAGTTTTGTTTTAACTTTTTACCACAAAGGAATTGAGCAGGAATGGATAAGGATTGGATTTTCAAAACAGACGAGTACATCTGCGATCTTCGTACTGTTGGTGTGCTTGTTCGTGATGGCAAGCTACTGGTTCAGCGGGATCGGGATGGCAGCGAATATGCTCTCCCTGGTGGTCATGTAAAGATCGGTGAAACTACCGTTAATGGCCTTGTCCGGGAATACAAGGAAGAAACAGGTGCTGACATTAAGGTTGGCAAGTTGCTCTGGACAGAGGAATGCTTCTGGGAGTGGAACGGAACGCAAGCACATAATATTGCGTTCTACTATCTGATTGAGCTGGCTGATGGCTCCGACATTCCCGATGTTGGAGAGCTTGTGTCCCATAAGGATAACTGCAATGTGGTTCTTGGTTGGATGCCGATTGAACAACTGGTGGACTTAACGATCTACCCGGATTTCATCAAGGAAACGATATACGAATTGGATGCACCGCCCCGGCACTTCATCACCAGGGCTTAATGAACGAGAGGTTAAGTATGAGATTGCGCTAAGATAAGTAACATTCCCCAATATACATAAATCGGAGGTTACTTACATGGAAATTAGAGAATATAAAACATACAACGAGCCGGAAATCCTGCGCCTGTATGCGAGTGTAGGCTGGACTGCCTATACCGATCACCCGGATGTGCTGCGTAAAGGCTTTGAAAACTCAATGCTGACTCTTGCAGCATATGAGGGCAATCAGCTTCTTGGTATCATTCGTGCCGTTGGCGATGGGCATACCATAGTGTTTGTTCAGGACATTTTGGTGTTCCCGGAGCATCAGCGAAAAGGTATCGGCTCTGCGCTCCTGCAAGCCATCTTAGACAGATACAGCCATGTTCGCCAGATTGAGCTGGCAACGGACAATACCTTGAAAACCATTGCTTTTTACAAGTCAATGGGCTTCCATGAAATGGCCGAGATTGGTTGCTGTGGATTTATGAAAGGATAATGTGATGTTTGAGAAAGTCGAATTTACAAATATGTGCATGATCTGCGACGGCAACCGGGTTGTGGTGATTGACCGGAAAAAGCAGGACTGGCCGGGTGTCACTTTCCCCGGTGGTCATGTGGAGCCGGGAGAATCCTTTACAGATGCGGTAATCCGTGAGGTGCAGGAAGAAACCGGGCTTAATATCCGTTCCCCACAGCTATGTGGCATCAAAGATTGGTGTGAGAACCAGTGCAGATATGTGGTGCTGTTTTATAAGACAACCCATTTTGAGGGAGAATTGTGTTCCAGCTCTGAAGGTCAGGTTTGGTGGGAAGATATTGAGAATCTACCCAATCTCAACCTATCTCTCGATATGAATGATATGCTCCGGGTTTTCACGGAAGATGATTTAAGCGAATTCTTCTACTACCAAGAGGGCAGTGAGTGGAAATATACTCTAAAATAAGGAGGAATAGAGGATGGACTACAAAATTCGTTTTGCAACACCCGATGACCACGATTTGATATACGCACTCAAGGTCGAGTCTGTCCGTCCCTATGTTGAAAAGATTTGGGGTTGGGACGAGGATTATCAAAGGAACGACTTTGATGGAGACTTCTTCCACATCGAGCAGTTCAATGTGATCGAGACTGACGGCTGTTTTGCAGGTTTCGTACAGTTTTACTTTGAATATCCCTATTTTGAAGTGGTCGAGATTCACCTGCTCCCGGAGTGCCGTGGAAAAGGTATTGGCTCTGATATTCTGCGGTATCTCCAAAAGGTTTGCATTGCTCAGGACAGAAAGATTCGCATTGGCTGTTTCAAAGAGAATCAACGGGCGAAAGCACTCTATCAGAAGTTAGGATTCATGCAGACCGGCGAAACTGATACGCACTACATACTGGAATATCTCTGATTAGTTGGAGGAAAATTATGAGAAAATTTGCGGTGATTTTATATCCAAACTTCTCCTTGCAGGAAATCACTTGCCTCACTTCTGCATTGACGGTGTGGTTTGAAGAAAAGATTGAATTTATTGCAAGTGAAAACAAGGAGTATTGTAGCGAAGAGGGGCTGCGTGTCGTTCCCACTAACACAATGGCTGATATCAATATTACTGACTATGACTGTGTGATTTTGCCGGGAACGATCAATCCACTTCCTGCGCTGTATGATGAAAGACTGATTGACTTCTTGAAAAGCGGAGTCAACTCAAATGTTGTTTTTGCGGCAATTTCTTCTGCTCCTTTGTTACTGGCAAAGGCAGGCGTATTGAACGGCAAGAAGTTCACTGCTGGATTCTTTATGCAGATGGCAGAAGTATTTTCGTTTATCGAAAAAGAGAACTTCACCCACGAAGGGGTTGTTTGTGACGGAAATGTTATAACTGGTATCGGTATGTTCTTCCGGGAGTTTGCGGAAGCGGTCTCACACAGGTTTGGCTATAATTGCGGGAAGAACTTTATGCGCGATGAACCCAAGGATTACACAGCAGAGGAACTCACATTCTTCTGGTCAGAAGAAGATTACAGTGAGTTTTTGGAAGAACTGAAAGAGTATCAGCCGTAAATACATTGGAGATAGTGGAGGACAGAATGGATATTCAAAAGTTTTGGGATGCCGTTCTGCGGCAGGATGCAGATGCAATCCGTGAATACTTCCACCCTGATGCCTGGGTGAACTGGCACAACACCAACGAGCATTTCACCGTGGAGGATTTTATCCGTGCGAACTGCGAATACCCCGGCGAATGGGATGGGGCGGTAGAACAGATTGTTATCACCGATACTCATATCATCACAGCTACCCATGTGTTCAGTAAGGACGGGTGTATATCCTGCCATGCCACTTCCTTTATCCGTGTAGTGGACGGAAAAATTGCATCCGTTGAGGAATATTGGGGCGATGACGGCCCAGCTCCCCAATGGCGACAGGATAAGTGTATCGGAACGAAGATCAAGGAGTAATTTACTATGAGCGTCATCCACGATGAACTGAATAAGCTGGGCATCGTCTGCGATAGGTTCTCTATCTTGCAGGACAAGGATGGTGTTACCGTTGCCCGAATCGTTAGCAACGAGAAGTCCTATGTAATTAAGTGTTTCCAAAAAGAAGAACACAAGCGGGAACTGGAGAATTATCGGCTCCTGGCATCTCTCGGTATTCCTACCATCCGAGTAATTGCATCCACTGATTCTGCACTTCTCCTGGAGAACATTACTTGCAGCTCAACCTACCGTCTGGGTATCGAGGAGGATATGTTTGATTCATCGGTTACCCGCCTAATTGCTGTATGGTACAAGCAGCTTCACAGCCAGGGATATAGTTATGTCAGTCAGCATGGAGAATCCATGTATGACGAAGCCGACTTCTTTACTCTCGAAAATATTGTCAGCATCAAGGAAAAGACAGGAACCCAAGACGCACCAGCGTGGGTGCTTCTGGAACAGAATTATGCTGCCATCAACGAACGACTCCGCAAGGCCAGACGGACGCTGACCTACAATGACTTCTACTATACGAACATGGTCGTAGCCAAGGACAAGTCCTCTGCGCTAATGTTTGACTACAATCTGCTGGGCAGAGGCTATGCCTACACAGATGTGCGGAATGTGTTATCCTCTCTGTCAGCAGAAGCCGGGAAAGCTTTTCTCGATAAATACGGTGAGTTTGACCCGGTAGAGAAAGCGTTGGATGATGTAGTGAGCGTGGTTGTCGCGCTGTACCTGGCCTGCCAGCGTGACGAGTTTCCTTGGTGGGCGCAGGCGTTACTTGACGAACTTGATACCACATTTATTGAGAAAATTGAGTGCTTACAGAGTATGCTATGAAGTGTTATGAATTAGATTTGCCGCACCAATGCACAGAAGTTGCTTATGTGCGGTTCGATTGAAAATGGGAGGATGAATATGACGATAGATATTAGTGCATTAGAAAGAGCTTTGGCAGAACACAAGGTGTATGATGCATGGCAATATGTTAAAAGTCTGCAGGAAACTTTGGGGTATATGAGTGTATCCTATAATATGCTGACCAAGGTTCACGATCACCGTGTGGCAACCTTGGCAGCGGTGGAACAGAATATTATGCATCAAGCACATGAAACGGGTGAAGGAAGATGTACTTCAAATGATTTAAATCGCACCAATTTAGTCATTGGTGGATACGAAGTTGATGATGTTGTTTTTATGAGAAAAACCGCCATGGAGTTTTTTCACTATGGGCGTATAAGCATGGATGTACTCTTCCAAATTGTAAATGCTGCATTGTTAGGTGATGAGGCGTACTCTGTAGAAGATAAGGGGTTGCTCCGAAAACTCTTAAATAAATTGACAACAAAGCCTGAGTTTGCCACGCTGTTACAGCTAATGGATACAAATAAGAATGACCCGCGATATCAGTACCTAATGGCATTTGATAATTACATCAAACACATCAAAACTGTGTTAATTACGGTCAAGAATAGCATCTTGATTGGAAATGCTGATGTGTTCCAACTCAATGCTTTTTCATACGGGGAGGTCAACTATCCGGCAGAAAACGCTTTGGATAAAATCAAAGAGATACATGATTATGTTATCAGTACTATCGATGCAATTTTGACCGAAATACTAACACAGATTCCTAATTGCTTTTCTAACACTCAGCGTGTACAAGAAATCCACTACAAGCAAGTGTTTACAGAGCGTGAAGGGAAAACCTATACCGAATACGTCTCATTCTTTATCGATGTTCCCAACAGTCTATCGGACTTGCCCACAGAAATCAAAGTATATCCTCTTATCATCAAACCCAATGATGAGATCTACAGCTTTGACTTCCGATTTGATAAAATCTTTATCAGAAAAGCAGGCAGTGAGGAAACTGATATTCTTGGCGTAGCAACTCTCAAAAATGGTGTAGCAACAAATGAGTTTTACAGAGTATATGAAGTGAAACCATGCAGACAACTCGACTACGGTCTCTATGTTGCAAACTTCAAAACGGTATATGATGGAATGCGTCTGTCAATGAATCTATACGCTATGGATGGTGTTATGATTTTTATTAAGGACGACAAAACCACTGCTGAGCGAACGGAAAACAACACAGACCAATAAGCGGTGTGTTGCACCTTTTAACGAAAGGCACACCTTTTAACGATTTATCCGAGGGGGGTGCATTTCGTATTAAAATAGGTCACTACTTTCAGAAAAAAGCACTTGTGAAAGCAAGTGCTTTTTTCAACGATGTTTGCCCTTGCGGGCAAGTGATGCAGCCTTCGGCAGTGATGTTCACTGCGTGAGTGATGTTACGCCTGACGGCGTAGCGGGCAAACATCACATCACATTGCGACGAAGGAGCAATACATCACTGTGCGTCAGCACTACATCACTTCGGCGAAGCCGATACATCACTAAAAAACTGTGAAAGTTCAAATTCATACGCAAAACCGCTGAAATATCTTTTTATAGTCCTTACACCACGAAACAAGCACACATTTGTCTACCAAGACGATGTGTGCTTGTTTCAATTAAATCCGACTTTGACGGGATATCAGCCTTTCGGTTTTTGATTTATTCAGCATTACGGGAAAAATTCCGTTTGACGATCCCTTGAAACGTCTGCCCCATCCAGGGACAGTTTTGAGATCTGCTGTCCAGCAGCGCGGAGGTGAGGGTGTATTCACGGGAAAGATCCAGCAGGGTAATCTTGGCTTCTCTTCCTACGGTGACCGCGTCGGGAAGCCCCAGAATGCGGGCGGGATTTTGCGAAAGCAACTCGATCAGCCGATAAAGATCCAGCCTGCCGGGGATCACCAATTCCCGCATTCCCAGCGCGAAAACGGTCTGCAGACCGATCATTCCCGCAGGAGCGTCTGCGGCGGCTTTGCGTTTGTCTGCCGCAGTTTCGGGCGTGTGATCGCTGACGATGCAATCGATGGTTCCGTCGGCAAGTCCTGCGATGATGGCATCCCGATCTGCGACAGAGCACAGGGGTGGATCCACCTTTGCCAGGTTTCCGTAGTAGAGCAGATCGGCGCGGGTCAGGGCGAAATATTGGGGGGCCGTGTCACAAGTGACCCGTACGCCGCGGGCTTTGGCGGCACGGATCAGATCCACCGACAGCCCGGTGGAGATCACGGTCAGATGCAGACGGCAGCCTGTGATCTCCGCCATCGAAAGGGCGGACGCCACGGCGGCGGCTTCGGCAGCGCGAGCCGCCTTCAAGGGGGCGGCGGCGTTGGTCACGCCGGCGGTGCGAGCGCGCAAAAGCAGAAGCGTATCCGATCGGCTCAGTCGCTCCATGGCGGCGTAGAGCAGGGCGGGAGAAGCAACGCCGTCGTCGTAGAATGCGGCTGCACCGTGCAGAAGAAGCGCGTCTATATCGCACAGCTCCTTGCCCGCACCGCCTCGGGTCAGGTGAGCGGCAACGCGCACGGGAATGCGTCCTGCCGCCGCGGCATTGGAGCGGATGTAATCCAGCGTTTCTTCCTCGTTCCAGATCACGGAGGGGGAGGGGATCGCCAGCACGTCGCCAAAACCGCCCGATGCGGCGGCAACGGTAGCAGTGCGAAGGTCCTCTTTATACATCGCGCCCGGCTCGCAGACGTGCATATGCAGATCTACGAAGCTACGGCAGGCGTATAGCCCGGTTCCGCGAACACGGGTGACGGGAGCGTCGGCGGGAGGCTTCAGACCGACGCCGATGCTTGCGATCTGAGTGGGGGTCGAGGCACTTTCCCGAATTAACAGCAGATCGCAGTCCTCATTTTGATGGGTGGGGGGATCGATCAGACGGACGTGAGTGATCAGTGTGTAGCGGGGGTAGACGGCACCGTTTACTCGGGCAGACACAAGCAATACCCCCTTCCGCGAACGGTTCGGATCAGACGAAGCCCCGTAGGCTCGTCCAGCTTTTTGCGCAGATAACGGATGTAGACGGCGGTGGTATTACCGCCTTTTTCCTCCCATAAACCGTCGATGACCTTGGTGGGTACGCACTTACCGGGTGTCTCCATCAGCAGAGCCAGCAGAGTGCGCTCGGCAGGGCTGAGCGCTACGGGTCTGCCCTGCAGGAGAACGCCGTCCCCGGTCAGTCGCAGGAAGGGCGCGTCCGACTTTCGGGAGCGCGCGGCGGTAGCATCGGCATCGGCAAGAAGGCGTGCGGTCAGCTCCCTCAGCAGAAAAGGACGCACGAAATCGGCGTTTCGATCAGGAGAGCGGGAGAAGGTCACGGCAGACGGGGGCAAACGGAGGGTGGGCGGAATGCAGTCCAGATCTACGATCAGCGGCTCGTCTTCATCGGGACGAGCGGGGAGGGAGTTTGCGATAACGGTGTTGATCCCTGCTTGACGCAACGTGATCTGCAAAGCTTCGGCAAAAACCGTATCGGTACTGACGATCAGCACGTTCTGAATCCCTCCTTTTCCGCATACAATGTACAAGTATACCTTATTGTAGCGCATTTGTGCGGAAAATGCAAGGGGAAAATACCGATTTCCCGAAAAACCGACGATTTTTCGGGAAATCGGTCTCAGCCGAAGGTCTTGGGATCTTCGGGCGGACGAAGCTCCGCCGCGACGGCTACCTGCGGCGGATGCGTCTCGGTGGTCGGATGATGCTTGCCATCGGGCATCAGCCCGAAGGAAACTACGATGGCGTCGTTGACCTGTTGCATCAGCCGCTCGTCCAGATGTCCCATTTTTTCTCTCAGCCGACGCTTATCCAGAGTACGGATTTGCTCCAGCAGGATCACCGAGTCTCTTGCCAGCCCCAGCGATTCACCGTCCACGGTGGCGGAGCGGGCAACGTCGATGTGCGTAGGCAGACGGGATTTAGTCAGCCTGCTGGTGATGGCGGCGGCGATTACCGTCGGGGAGTAGCGGTTGCCCACGTCATTCTGAATAATAAGTACGGGCCGGAGTCCGCCTTGCTCTGAGCCTACTACGGGGGAGAGATCTGCGTAATATATATCGCCGCGTTTGACGGTCATAATGGATCATCCTTTCAAAGGTACGTTCATGATTTTGGGGCAGTTGCCTTCTGTCCATAGTTTTTCCACGGGAGAGGGAAGCTTAAACATCTGCAGGTGAATTTACAAAAAGTTCATCTGCTTCCAGTATATGCAAGATCGGCGTCGGCGTCCGAAACTGGCGACGGGTCAAATGACTGCATATTTTTTGTAAATCTTCCGCGCGGGTGATTGACAAACGGATCAAAATGGGGTACAATAAAAAATGGATATTTGTTTGCAGACGAAGTCTGCAATGCAGTCCGTGATAGACGACGGTAAAGTTTGGACATCCCCGTAAAGAAATTTTGTCGTCGGAAAGGTATAAAGAATATGCAAAACGAATTCACCCCAAAAAACGGCGGGATCTCGGTCGAGACCGAGCACATTTTCCCCGTCATCAAAAAATGGCTCTACTCCGAAAAGGAGATCTTCCTGCGTGAGATCGTCTCCAACGCCTGTGACGCGGTGACCAAGCTCAAACGGCTTGCCTCCCTCGGGCAGTTTGAAGAGGACGACGAGGCGTACAAGATCACCGTCACGCTGGACAAGGACGAGAAGACGCTGACCGTCACCGATAACGGCATCGGTATGTCGGCAGAGGAGCTGGAAAAGTACATCTGCAACATCGCTCTGTCGGGCGCGATGGAGTTTATTGAAAAATACGAAAAGGGCGACGATAAGAGCGGTATCATCGGTCACTTCGGTCTGGGCTTCTACTCGGCGTTTATGGTCGCCGACACCGTAGAGGTGTGGTCGAAGTCTTATACCGACGCGCCTGCGGTTCACTGGACCTGCGACGAGGCGGGCTCCTATACCTTGGAGGGCGCGGAGGATCGCTCTCGCGGTACTTCCGTAGTTATGCACCTGTCCGAGGAAGGGAAGGAGTATCTGGAATCGGCAAACGTCCGCGCGGTGCTGGACAAATACTGCGCCTTCATGCCGGTTGCCATCTTCTTCGAAGACGGCAGCGAGCCGAAAAAGGACGAGGAAGGCAATCCTCTGCCCCCCGAGCCCGTCAACGACACCCAGCCGCTGTGGATGCGTCTTGCCTCCGAGTGTACCGACGAGGAGTACAAAGCCTTCTACCGTCAGGTCTTCGGCGATTTCCGCGAACCTCTCTTCTGGATCCACCTGAACGCCGATTATCCGCTGAATTTCAAGGGCATCCTCTATTTCCCGCCCCTGCGCAGTGAATACGACAACATGGAAGGACAGGTCAAGCTCTACTACAATCAGGTCTTCGTTGCCGACAACATCAAGGAGGTCATTCCCGAGTACCTTCTGATGCTTCGCGGAGTGCTGGATTGCCCCGAGCTACCCCTGAACGTCTCTCGCTCCTATTTGCAAAACAGCGGTTACGTTTCCAAGATCTCTGCACACATCGTCAAGAAGGTAGCGGATAAGCTGAACTCGCTGTTCAATACCGAGCGCGAGAAGTACGAGGGCTTTTGGAATGATATCAAGCTCTTCGTGGAATACGGCTGTCTCAGAGACCGCAAATTCTATGACCGCGTGGCTTCCTCCCTCCTGCTCCCCCTCACCGAGGACGGCAAGTACGAGACTGTGGACGAGGCGCTGGAAGCGGCGAAAGAGACCCACGAGGGCAAGCTCTACTACGCTACCGATAAGGTCTCTCAGGCGCAGTACGTTTCTCTCTTTGAAGAGAGAGGGATCCGCGTCTATCTGCTCAGCGGTCCGCTGGAAATGCAGTACATGGGACTCATCGAGGACAGCAAAAAATGCAAATTCCTCCGCATTGATGCCGACATTGCCGACGCACTGAAGGGCGACGGCGAGGTCGTGGAGAACGCCGCACTCGAGGAACTTTTCAAAAAGGTCAGCGGCAACGACAAATTGAAGGTCACCTTCGAATCCCTTGCCGACGAGAGCATTCCCGCACTGCTCAATCTGTCCGAGCAGTCCAGACGTTACGAGGACATGATGCGCTACTACAGCCGAGGCGAGTCCTTTGCGATGCCCGCCATGACCGAGGCGACGCTGGTGCTCAACGCTAACTCTCCGCTGATCCGCAAGCTGGCAGAGGTCAGCGACAATGGCGCCCGCGAGAGCGCGGCGATGCAGATCTGGTCGCTGTCCCTGCTGGCGCAAAGACAGCTCACCGCTGAGGAGTTGAAGTCCTTCCTGAAGCAGAGCTATCAGACCTTGGCAGGCGCTTTGGAGAACCTGTAAGCCATGGATGAGCTGACCGTCATTGCCGAGAATCTCGCGGACGCCGACCGTCTGCTTGCCGACGTGTTGAAGCTTCGGCGCTCCCATCTTGCCGATCTGGCAGAGTGTCTGCGCAAGCGGATGGAGGGCGGCGAGGAGCAGGAGCAGACGCTCACCACTCTGTACAGCGAATTTGAGGAGCGACAGGAAGGGCGTACGCCAGCCGATACGATGCTCCGTGCCACGTCTTTGCTGACCCGCTTGGAGCTGTGCCGTGCGCTGTCCGATCAAGATTCCGGGCAGGGCGTTCCGCTCTACCGATCCGCCCATCCCGTCATTGCCTATTTTCAAAATCCCTACGCAGGACGGGTTCTGCACAGCGTTACCGATCTGCTGGGAGGCGGAGAGGCAACCGATGCGGAAGACTATTCCGACGCCTGCGAGGGTACCGCGGAAGGACGCTATGATTTCTGCGTGCTTCCCATAGAGAGCGCCAGGGACGGCGTGATGAACCGCTTCGTACAGCTCATCGACCGTTACGGTCTCTTTACCGTTTTGGTCTGCCATCTGGAGCTTTCGGAGGAGGAGCATATCCGTTTCGCGCTCCTGTCCGCATCTCCCTGCAGATTGGTCGGTGCAGACCGCCTGAAGCTGCGGGTGGTTCCCGGAGAAGAACAACTGTGGGAGCTGCTGTTTGCCTGTCAAGCCTTCGGCGCCCGACCGGAGGGGTGCCGAACCCTGCCGGGCGCGGAAGCCGTTACCTACGAGCTGACGCTACGGGTGCAAAACGCCGACGTCACGGCGCTGACCTATTATTTGGAGCTTGGATGGTCCCGTTCCACCGTGACGGGATTTTATCCCGAGCTGATCCTGCCCGCCGAGGCAGAAAGAGAATTACTGTATTAAAATTACCGGGCAGGCTTCCTGCCGGAAAGGATTAAGAAAATGAAACAGATCAGTTACAAAACCAGCGGAGTGTGCTCCCGCGAGATCCATATCGAGGTGGAGGACGGCGTGATCACCTCCTGCGCCTTCGTGGGCGGTTGCCACGGCAATACTCAGGGCGTTGCGGCTCTGGTCACCGGTATGAAGGTGGAGGACGCTATTGCAAAGCTGTCGGGCATTGATTGTCGCGGCAGAGGCACGTCCTGTCCCGATCAGCTTGCAAAGGCACTTCGCGAGGCGGCAGAATAAATCATCACCCAAAGCAAATCACATTCTATCAGAGAGGGTATACCAATGAATTACAGAGAAACTTACGAGAGCTGGCTTTCCTCCGACCTCATCGACGAGGCGACCAAAGCCGAATTGCTTGCTATCAAGGACAACGAAGAGGAGATCAAATTCCGCTTTATCGGACTGCTTGCCTTCGGCACTGGCGGTCTGCGCGGCACCATGATGGCGGGCACCAACGCCATGAATCCCTATACCGTTGCCCACGCCACCCAGGGCTTTGCCAACCTGATCCTCCGCGAGGGCGCGGCGGAGCGGGGTGTGGTTATCGGCAGAGACTCCCGCAACAACAGCGAGCTTTTTGCCAGAATCACCGCCGAGGTACTGGCGGCAAACGGCATCAAGGTCTATTTCTTTGACGCGCTCCGTCCTACGCCCGTGCTGTCCTTCGCCATCCGCGAGCTGCACTGCATCGGCGGTGTGAACATCACCGCGTCCCACAATCCCAAGGAGTATAACGGCTACAAAGCTTACTGGGAGGATGGCGCACAGCTTTCTCTGGAGCAGGCTGACTTGGTTTCCTCGTATATCGCCGCCACCGACCTGCTCACCGGCGTCAAGCGTGCGGATTTTGACGAAGCCGTTGCCGACGGCAGGATCGAGATCGTGGGCGCCGAGATCGACGACGCCTTCATCGCCAACGTCACCGCACAGCGGGTAGACATGAACGCCATTCCCGCCGTTGCAGACGAGCTGAAGATCGTCTACACGCCTCTTCACGGCACCGGCTACCGACTGGTTCCCGAAGTGCTCCGCCTGTGCGGTGTGAAACACCTTTACACCGTTTGGCAGCAGATGGTGCTGGACGGCAACTTCCCCTCGGTGGCATCTCCTAACCCGGAATACCCCGAGAGCCTTGCGCTGGGCGCAGAGCTGGCGAAGAAGGTGGGCTCCGACCTGGTCATCGCCACCGACCCCGACGCCGACCGTTGCGGCATTATGGCGCGGAACTCCGAGGGCGAGTTCGTCTGCATGACCGGCAATCAGGTGGGTGCGCTTCTGCTGGACTATATCCTCACCGCCTATGAGAACACCGGCACCATGCCCGAGGGACCCTACGCGGTCAAGACCATCGTCACCACCGAGCTGGCGACCAAGATCTGTCAGTCTCACGGCGTGGACATCTACAACGTCCTCACCGGCTTTAAGTTCATCGGCGAGGTCATCAAGAACCACGACGACGTGGGCGACGGACACTATCTCTTCGGCTTTGAGGAGTCCTACGGCTATCTGAAGGGTACCTACGCCCGGGATAAGGACGCCGTGGTAGCATCCATGCTCATCGCAGAAATGGCGGCTTACTACAAGAAGCAGGGTATGACCCTCTACGACGCACTGATCGCCATGTACGAGAAGTTCGGTTACTATGCCGAGGGAACCGTCAACGTGACCATGAAGGGTCTGGACGGTCAGGCAAAGATGCAGGCGCTGATGGAGAGCATCCGGAATAACCCTCCTACCGAGTTGGGTGGCAGAAAGGTCGTCGAGATGCGGGATTACAAGACTGAGACCATCACCGATCTGCTTACCGGCGAGAAGAAGCCCACCGGACTGCCGATCTCCAACGTCCTCTACTTTATGACCGAGGGCGGCAACGTGGTAGTCATCCGTCCTTCCGGCACCGAGCCTAAGATCAAGCTCTATCTGCTGGTCAACGGCAAGTGCAAGAACTGCTGCGCTTCCACCATGGAAGCCTTCAAGGCAAGCGTTTCCGAATGGACTAAATAACCCACACCTGCCCGTCGTGCGGCAGAGCCGTGCCGACGGGCAGGTGTATTTTACAATCAAATTTGTAAAATTATTTTACAATTTTACATTGATTTTACAAAGTCGCTCTATTGGATTTTACATAGATTTGATATACTGAATAATAGGATGTACAAAATTCTGATGTTCTGATTAAGGAGCTAACAATGGATTGGATTTTTAACGTAATTGCACTGTTGGGCGGTCTTGCTTTCTTCCTGTACGGAATGAACGTGATGTCGAACGGTCTGGAATCGCTGGCAGGCAGTAAGCTGGAGCAGATTCTCCGCGGAATGACCTCTAACAAAGTAAAAGCAATGCTTTTGGGTTTAGGAATCACTGCCGTCATTCAGTCTTCCTCTGCCACTACCGTTATGCTGGTGGGTCTGGTCAACTCGGGCGTTATGGTGCTGGGACAGACCATCGGCGTTATTTTGGGTGCCAACATCGGTACTACCGTCACCGCGTGGATCCTGTCGCTGACCAGCGTGGAGCTGGGTGGCAGTGAAATGAACCCCGTGGCAGAGTTTGCGCTCAAGATGCTCAAACCCTCCTCCTTTACGCCTATTCTGGCGCTGATCGGTATTGCCATCATTATGCTGTCCAAGAGCAACCGCAAGAAGTCTGTAGCTACCATCCTCATCGGTTTTGCAGTGTTGATGGCGGGTATGGATACTATGAGCGATTCGGTGGAGTTCCTCAGTGAACAGCAGTGGTTTGCGGATCTGTTGATCGCCTTCTCCAATCCTGTCGTAGGTATTTTGGTCGGTACTGTCCTGACCGCCATCATTCAGTCCTCCTCTGCGTCGGTCGGTATTTTGCAGGCACTGTCTATCTCCGTTGCAATCCCCTACGGTGCCGCGATCCCGATCATTATGGGTCAGAACATCGGTACCTGTATCACCGCGCTGATCTCTGCACTGGGTGCTACCAAGAAGGACGCTACCCGCGTAGCAGTAGTACACGTGGCTATTAAGGTCATTGGTACCGTAGTTTGGTCGCTGGTGTTCTACGGTTTGATGATTTTCGTTGATTTCCCTTTCATGCGAGAGGGTGTATATGTCACGCCCGTGACCATTGCGATCGTGCACACCGTATTTAATGTGCTGAACACCGTGATGTTGCTTCCTTTTACCAAGCAGTTGGAAAAATTGGGTCGCTTTTTCATCAGGGACAAGGCTTCCCCCGAAACGGAAGAAGAGGTCTTTTTGGACGAGCGACTTCTCAACACCCCCTCTATTGCAGTTTCCGAATGTAACGCCAAGACAATGGAGATGAACGCTATTGCTTGCTCCACGCTCCGCGAGTCGATTCAGCTGCTCTCCGATTACTCTCCCGAACGCTGCGAAAAAGTGCTTGCGGGCGAGGATCAACTGGATAAGTATGAAGATAAGCTGGGTTCTTTCCTGATCAAGGTTTCTGCCAAGGAGATCTCCGATGCCGACAGCGGTCAGGTATCGAGAATGCTGCACACCATCGGCAATTTCGAGCGCCTGGGCGACCATGCCGTCAATCTGATGAAGGTAGCAGAGGAGATGCACGAAAAGCAGATCTCCTTCTCCGACGAAGCGAACCGCGAGATCGCCGTCGTGCAGAGCGCGCTGGCGGACATTCTTGCCCGTACCGAGGAGGCGTACGATCAGAACAGCGTAGCGCTTGCCGCCAAAGTCGAGCCGCTGGAGCAGGTCATTGACCATCTGATCGCCGACATCAAGAACCGTCACATCGCCCGTCTGAAGAACGGATACTGTACTATTGAGCTGGGCTTCGTGCTCTCCGATCTGCTGACCAATTACGAGCGCATTTCCGATCACTGCTCCAACATTGCCGTTGCAGTGATCGAATCCGAGCAGGGAAGCTTTGATACCCACGAGTATCTCTCCGGTGTCAAGCACGGCGACGTCGATTTTGAAAATGAATACCAAAAGTGTATTGCCGTCTATAAGCTCTGATGCCCGGGAGTATATGAGAAATATATTTGTTCTTTTGCTGACGGTCTGATCACGGCATTGGAACGATTCAAACAGATCCACCCATCAAATGTGGGTGGATCTGTTTGATGTACGATATCTTTAACATTTTACATAGATTTAATCTAAGGTTGCTTCCTGATTTTACATAACGCCGCTATAATCGTAACAGATGTGTCAAAATTGTAAAAAATATGTCAATTTAAGGAGTTATTATGGAAATTTTTGACGTCTTTACATTGCTCGGCGGACTTGCCTTCTTCCTGTTCGGTATGAACGTAATGTCCTCAGGTCTCGAACAGCTTGCCGGCAGTAAACTGGAAGAACTGCTTCGGAAAATGACCTCCAACCGTTTCAAAGCGCTTCTCTTGGGTGTGGGCGTGACCGCTATCATCCAATCGTCCTCTGCCGTTACCGTTATGCTGGTGGGTTTGGTCAACTCGGGCATCATGCAGCTTGGACAATCCATTGGTGTCATTATGGGCTCCAACATCGGCACTACCGTTACTGCGTGGTTGATTTCGATGACCGGCATCGAGGGCGATTCCTTCTGGATCCAAATGCTCAAGCCTTCCTCCTTTGCTCCTTTGCTGGCTCTGCTGGGTATCGGTCTGATGATGATGGCAAAGAGCAATAAAAAGAAATCTATCGGCTCGATTCTGCTGGGCTTTGCCGTTCTGATGAACGGTATGGAACTGATGAGCGGCGCGGTAGAGCCTTTGAAGGACAGCCCCGCTTTCGCCAAGGTGTTCACTCTCTTCTCCAATCCTCTGTTGGGCGTACTGGTAGGCGCAGTCTTTACCGCTATCATTCAATCCTCCTCCGCCTCGGTGGGTATCCTGCAATCGCTGACTGCAACCGGTGCCATCACCTTTGGAAACGCCATTCCGATTATCATGGGTCAGAACATCGGTACCTGTATCACCGCGCTGATCTCCTCGGTGGGAGTAAATCGAAATGCCAAGCGCGTCAGCATCGTACATATCTCCTTTAACTTGATCGGCACTGCAGTATGGCTGTCGCTCTTCTATATCGTGCACCTGATCGTAGACTTCTCCTTCATCGATCAGCCCATTAACGCAGCGTGGATCGCTATCATCCACTCCATCTTCAATATCCTCACCACTCTTCTGCTGCTTCCTTTCACTAAATTGCTGGAGAAGCTGGCGTATATCATCATCAAGGAGAAGGGTAAGAAGGCTGAAGAAGCAAGCTTTTTGGATGAGCGTCTGCTCAACACCCCCTCTATCGCCGTTTCCGAGTGCAACGCTAAGACCGTTGAGATGAGCCACGTGGCGTTCGCTACGCTGAACGATTCCTTCGCTCTGATGGAGCAATATACCTCGGCGCGCTGTGATGCGGTTTTAGCGGGAGAAGATCGGCTGGATAAATACGAGGATAAGCTGGGCTCCTACCTGGTGAAGATCGCCACCAAGGAGATCTCCGACGCCGACAGCCGTCAGGTATCCCGGATGCTTCACACCATCGGTAACTTTGAACGCTTGGGAGACCACGCCGTCAATCTGATGGGCGTTGCTAAGGAGATGCACGAAAAGCAGATCTCCTTCTCCGACGAGGCGAACCGTGAGATCGCCGTTCTCCGCCGTGCGCTGAACGAGATCCTTGCCCGCACCGAAGAAGCGTACGACAAGAACGATTCCGCGCTGGCAGCCCGCGTAGAGCCGCTGGAGCAGGTCATCGATCTGCTGATCGCCGACATCAAGAACCGTCACATCGCCCGCCTGAAGAACGGCTACTGCACCATCGAGCTGGGCTTCGTTCTGTCCGATCTGCTGACCAACTACGAGCGCATCTCCGACCATTGCTCCAACATTGCCGTAGCCATCATCGAGTCCGAGCAGGGTAGCTTCGACACCCACGAATATCTCGCAGCCGTCAAAGAAGGCTCCGGAACCGGCTTCCACGACGAATTCGAACGGTGCAAAGCGGAGTACCGTCTGTAATATTCTATCATCCCCAAGGGAGGCAAGCGATTGCCTCCCTTTTCTTTGTGTCCGAAAATTTTTGCATTATTTTTTCGAAATACCTTGACAGGCGAGGTATCGTGTGCTATAATGCAAACACAAAGAGCCGGCGAAGGGAGGAAAGCCGATGATCGTTACATCCGATCTACTGCGAGGGAACACCGAAACTGTTATACTGTCGCTCCTTGAGAAGGGAGACAGCTACGGCTATGAGATCAACAAAGGGATCTCCCGCCTGTCGGGGGGAGAATACGAGCTGAAGGAAGCCACGCTCTACTGCGCCTTCCGACGAATGGAGGAGGCAGGCTACATTTCCTCTTATTGGGGAAGTGAAGAACGGGGCGCGCGTCGGCGGTACTACCGCATTACCGAGACGGGCAGGGAAGCTCTTGCGGCTCAGCGCAGAGCCTGGATCGCCGCGCGGGATCTTTTGGATCGCATCATTTTGAAGGGAGCTAACGAGAATGGATAGATATGAAAAACTCTATGCCGCCGTAGACGAAGTCTTTGCAGATACGCCCAATACGCCTGCGGCGCTGGCGGCTAAGACCGAGATCGTCGAAAATCTGACGGCAAAATACGACGACCTTTTGGCGGAGGGGATCTCCGAAGCCGAAGCCGTCCGTAGAACGGTGGACAGCATAGGCGATATTGACGAGCTGTTCGGAAAAACACGGGAGGGCGCTCAGTCTGCACCTTTGGCTGATTCCGCGCCTGCAACCGTCACCTATTCGGCACAGCAGGTGCGCAAGGGCAAAACGGTTCAACGCTTGCTGATCGCGCTGGCGGTGGCGCTCTATATTGTCTCGCCCGTAGGGCCGATTCTGACCATCGCGGGGATTCCCGAGTCGGTTGGCGCGTCGCTCTTGTTCGTAGTCTGCGGTCTGGCGACCGCCATGATCGTCGCCTCAGGCTTTTGCCTGCCTTGGAACAACGCGAAAGGGAAGCTTCTTCTGGGACTCGGCGTGGGCGGATGCGTTTGGGGGCTGGTGCCGACCATCCTGTTGGAACGGTTTTCCGAAGCCCTTGCGGTCTCTCTGATGTTTGCGGTCTGGGCGGTTTCGGTGGTGCTGATCGTTTGCAGTACCGGCTTCAAGGGAACGCGCCCTCCCGCCGAGATAGAGGAGCAGGCGTCTGCTCGCCGCAGTGAGGTGCCCGAGGAACTGATGGGCATCTATAAACCTATCCGCATCGTAGTATTGCTGGTAACGCTGGGCGTATACCTGGGGATCAGCTTTTGGACGGGCGGCTGGATCTACACCTGGCTGATATGGCCCATGGACGGTTGCGTCAATCGGATTATTCGCGCCTGCTTTTGGATCGGTCACAACAGAGGAGAGGAGGATGTACGATGAAACGTCCCGTATTGACGATTGTCGTCAACGCCGTCGTTTGCTTGCTGTTGGGAGGACTGCTGGTGAGTGCCGTAGTCCTTGATCAGAACGGCTGGTTGGATGGCTTGTTGGGTAATCTGTTCACAAACGGTATATATGCCGAGGATGACAGTTATTCTGTGGGGAATACTACCCTGTCTGCAGACGGGATCACGAATATCGATCTCGGTTGGGGCGCGGGTAGCGTGACGGTCAAAGTAGGGAAAGGCTCTTCCATAGAGCTGACCGAGACCGCCGACGGCACCGTCGAGGAGAAGGACAGGGTCTGCTGGAAGGTAGAAAACGGAACGCTGATGATCCGTTGCGGCAAAAGAGAAGGGCTTCTGTTGTCGGTCTTCGGTTTGGACTATCCCCAAAAATCGTTGACGCTGACCATCCCTGCATCCTTGGTTGAACAGCTTGGAACGGTAAGGATACGGGTCGCTTCTGCCAACGTGACGGCAGGCGATCTGCACGCCCGTCTGTTGGAGGTGGATACCGCATCGGGTACCGTGAAGCTGAATAACGTCGCGGCAAATACCATCGAACTGAATACTGCCTCCGGCGATCTGTACGGCACGAGTCTGACAGCAGATCGGATGGAGATCAGCGGTGCCAGCGCCAAGCAATCGTTTACCGATTGCACGGTCAGCGGAACGGTCGAGTGCGACACGGCGTCGGGCAGCTTCTTTTACAGCGGCAGTCTCGGATCACTGGACGCAGATACCGCCTCGGGGAATATCGAGCTGCATCTGACCGCCCCCGCCCGCAGTATCGAGATGGACAGCGCGTCCGGCGACCTGACCGTTATCCTCCCGTCCGATTTTCCGGGTCTGACGGCAGAGATGGACAGCGCGTCTGGCGATCTGATCTTCGATTTCGCGGTTCGCTACCAGGGGGACTACGCGATTTACGGCGACGGCTCCATGAAAGTGGAGATCGATACCGCCTCCGGCAACGCCAAGTTCCGAATGGATTAATGAATAGAAAAACTCCGACGTTTCCGTCGGAGTTTTTGAGTGATGCAGATGGGGCGATGCAGGGGCAACGCCCCGCTTACTTAGTTGCAGCCACAGCCGCAGCCGTTGTTATTGTTGTAGTTGCCGCAGCTGTTGCAACCGCAACCGTTGTTGTTATAAGTGCCGTAGCCATCGTTGTTGCAGAAGAAGAACAGCAGGATCAGCGCGATGATGATCAGCCATACGGTGGAATTTTCAAACAGGTTACAGAAGCAGCTCATATTTTAGATCTCCTTGAATTTTATCAGTGAGAGGATCTCTCCTCTCCTTTACCAGTATATCGGGATCGCCCCGAAGTGTTCCAACCTCCGACGAAAAAAAGATCCTCGGTAAAACCGAGGATCGGATTCAACTGAGTTCCAGCGAATCTCTTTGCAGAAAATCTTCCGCCATGGTCACACCTGCCAGCGGGAGCGTCACGGATGCACCGCATTCTTCGCACCAGACGGTGACTTCTCCGTCGTGAAGACGGAATTTGTAGTCGGCAATAGCGTTGTTTTGGCAGTTGCAGGTGATCTTGCCCTCATCGTCCAGTTCGCGGAGCGCATAGCGGACGATATCGGCGACCTGCGGATCCTGCTCGCGGGCTTCCAACATCTCGTCGCCGGCGTGGAGCTGTTCGATGTCCTCAAGACCCGCCTCCCGCATCAGAGCAAGGAGATCGTCGTCCGCTTCCTGAATGGCGTCCTGAACGGCGTCCTTGCCGCCCACGAAGCAGAGATCCAGCCCCGTATAAGGGCAGGGAAGTCGAAACACTCCGCCGGTGCGCCGGGAAAAACTGTTTTGAGCCAACACGAAGACGTGGGGCTTTGCGCACACGATGCAGGGTACCGCCAGACGGAGCTTGCCGTCGGACTGCCGCTCAATATTCAGCTCGCTCTCGCCACAGGCGCATTTGAGCTTCAGGAGGTCGCCGGTCAGCGAAAAGATGCCGGGAACGCTCAGCACGCCCGCGCCACAGCGGGGGCAACGGTATGCAATGATGGTGTCTTTTTCAGTGGATGTCATAATGATTCCTCTTCCGTCCCGTTTTTCATGACCACGTACGGGGGTTCTTGCAGATTTTTCGTGACCTCAAAGGGTTTGGCGTCGTCCATGTCGTATTTCGTCACGGGAATGTCGGACAGATAGACGGTGAGATATTCGTAGGGGTTAGTCAGATCGACGGTGCCGTCTCCGGCGTAGTAGATCATCAGCTCCAGCTCGTGGGCGGTGGTGTAGTCGATCCCGGAGAAGGTAAGACGGCGGTAGGTGTAGGTAAACCGCTCGGCGGTGGTGAAGCTGTAATCGGTATAGTAATTGGTGCCGTCGTAGATCGCGAACACGAACGCCTCGCCTGCCGGCTCCGATTCCAGACCGTAGGTTTCCATCAGCTCCTCCATTCCCTCGTCGTTGATGCGAATGGTGATCTGCAGCTCGCCTGCAGAGGGGATATAAACGGGATTGGACGTATGGAACTGACCGTAGTGGATGTACGCTTTTTTATTCTCGGGAGCGGAGCCGTCTCCGGAATAGGTATTTTCCCGACAGGAGAAGGTGTCGTAGCTGTAGGAGGTGCTGGTGCGGGTCTCCTCGTCGTAGATGCGGTAGCTGCTCTCCTGGGTATAGGCAAAGTTCTTCCACTGGCGATTCTCGTCGGTCTTCCAGACCTCATACGCCTTTACGGTGTTGTCGGTCCAAAGGAAGGCTTTGGCTTCGGAAGGATCTTCTTTGATGCACATTCGGAAGAACAGCAGACCGAAGAATGCTATCATCAGGAGGATGCCGATCCCCTTGATCACTCTGAAAACGGGGCCGTGTTTCTTTTTCTCTTCGTAAGGATCGTATTCGATTTGCAATGGATTGTCCTCTCTTTCGTAGGGTACCATATATTTTACCACAGTTTCGCCGTTTTTTCAATATCTTTTCGCCGCTTTTTCCGAAAAGAGGAGATGAACTCTGTAAAATTATTTTGAATGAAGGGGCAAAAAATGTCCGCAGGGACTTGACAATCCCGCCGCTTTGTGTTACACTTGTGTATACCGATGAGGGCGTTGGAGCGTGAAGGTCTCAAAGCGAGCCTGGAGGGTGAGAGCCGGCAGACCGAAGCGGGAACTCCGCTGGGACGCCGGAGGTTTATAAAAAACAGCACTTTCCGTGCAAAAGCGCGGGACTTTCCGTCCCGAACCAAGGTGGCACCGCGGATCACTCCGTCCTTGACTCTCGTCAGGGGCGATTTTTGTTTTGTACGGAATGATACGAAAGAAGGTAATTTTTATGGAAAACAATCAGACCGAAGCGAAAAAGGTCATTTTCTCAGGCGTGCAGCCCAGCGGACTGCTGACCATCGGCAACTATCTGGGCGCTATCAAGAACTGGGTCGCTCTGGCGGACGAATACGATTGTATCTACTGCGTAGTGGATATGCACGCCATCACGGTTCGTCAGGTACCCGCAGAGCTGCGCCGCCGCACCTACGAGACCCTGGCGGTCTATATCGCCGCAGGCATCGACCCCGAAAAATCCACGCTGTTCGTCCAGTCTCACAATCCCGCTCACGCCGAGCTGGGCTGGGTGCTGGATTGCTATACCCAGTTCGGTGAACTGGGCAGAATGACTCAGTTTAAGGACAAATCCGCCAAGCACGCCGACAATATCAACGCGGGTCTGTTCACCTATCCTTCGCTGATGGCGGCGGACATCCTGCTGTATCAGACCGATCTGGTGCCCGTGGGTGTGGATCAGAAGCAGCACATCGAGCTGGCGCGAAACGTGGCGGAACGCTTCAACGGCATCTACGGCGATACCTTCAAGATCCCCGAGGGTTTCATTCCCAAAACTGGCGCCAAGATCATGTCACTGTCCGATCCTACCCGCAAGATGAGCAAGTCGGACGAAAACGCCAACGGCTACGTTGCCATCCTCGACAAAAAGGACGACATCATCCGCAAGTTCAAGCGGGCGGTCACCGATTCCGATACCGTGGTGCGCTTTGCCGAGGGCAAGGACGGCATCAACAATCTGATGAATATCTACGCCTGCTTCACCGGCAAGACCCACGAGCAGATCGAAGCGGAGTTTGCAGGGCGCGGCTACGGCGACTTCAAGCTGGCGGTGGGTGAAACCGTCGCTGACTCTCTCGCTCCCGTGCAGGCGGAGTTCAACCGTCTGATGGCAGACAAGGCTTATCTGGAGTCCATTATGAAAAAGGGCGCGGAGGTTGCCGCCTACCGCTCCAAGAAGACCATGCGCAAGGTCTACAAAAAGCTGGGATTCGTGCAGGTGTAAGCGATGGAAAACATCCTGCTGTTTCTCGGTGCCGTAGGCAGCTTTCTGAAGGCGCACGCCCTCGTCGTACTCATCGTCCTCGGCGTGATCAATCTGATCGCTTTCGCCATGTACGGTCTGGACAAACGGTACGCTAAAAACAAGGAGTGGCGGATCCCCGAGGCAAATCTGCTGACGGTCGCCGCCCTCTACGGCGCGCTGGGCGCGTTTCTCGGAATGCAGATCTTCCGTCATAAGACCAAGCACCTGAAGTTTACCGTTACCGTGCCGTTGTTCTTGATCCTGCAGATCGCTTTCGCGGTTGTCGTGATGGTGGTATAACCGAAAACAAACCCTTCTTTGGAAAAGAGGGTTTGTTTTCGTATGATCAACTTGCACAGAGTTTAAGTTGGCGGTAGACGTTCGATGCCGCCTTAGGCGGCGCGGGCCGGACGCTCCGCTATTCCGTCGCTACGCTCCTTACGAGGGCGCCAGCCCCTACAACGGATTGCGGAATTCGCACCAACCCCGTAGGGGAGGGGCTTGCTCCTCCCGCTCGTGCATTTGTGCATTACGACGAGAATTTCTGCAAAAGCCAATCCCCAACGTCGCAGCGTTAGTGCTACGTTATTGGGGATTCTTTTACGCGTCCATTTCGTTTGGGGATTCCTTGATCTTTTTCAGTCGATATACGATTCCGACGATACCAAAGGTCGCCAGCAGAGCAACGCTGACGCCACCCACGATCCAAGGCCAGAGGTCGACCTCCAGCTTTGCCGCCGCGTCCTCTTCGGACACGTCGCTGAAAGCGATGTATTCTCCATTGTGAACAACCGAATAGGAGTCGAAATACGGATTGTGCAGAGCATATCCACCATCGTCGTTTTCCACGATGTAGCCGTAACCGTCACCCTGCAAAGAGGCTAACAATACAGTGTCGTGCAACGCATCGTCCACAGTCCAAACGAGGGTTAGATTTTTTCTGTAGGTGCCATTGCCGAATGCTTCTGCGGGCAGATCTTTCGCTTCGATTCTATATGCGTATCCCATCCCATCTGAAATTTGGAATCCGGCGCCACTGACGATCACTCGTTCCACCGTCTCATCCAGCCCAGACAGCTCAAGAGTGATTTCGATAGGCTCGTCTAGCGGGACTTTTCCCTCGGGGACGATCAGCTTCACCGAAGGCGCGGGAGACTCTGCCGTCACCGTCGTCGGCATAACAACAGCTAAAACCAAGAGCGTCAGCATAAGGGAAGCAATCTTTCTCATATTCGTCTCCTTACTCTCGATCCGGACGGTATTTCTTCTTCACTTGCTCACGGTAGATGGCGTTGACGATGAAGTATACGACGAACAGACCGATCACCACCAGCGCAATTACCACAAAGCGACTGCTGCTGAGATACGCGGTGATCTGTGAGATACGGTAATCGGTACCGCTGCGGGTGATGTTACTGCGAACCACCAGCTCGGTCTCCCCCAGCAGCTTGCCGTCCAGATAAACGGAAACGGTGCCGACCACTTCTCCCTCTTCCACGGGGGCTTCCAGCTCCTCCACCGTCAGATCGATCTTTTTCTCTATCTTAGAGAGATCCAATGACTTGGGCAGATAATATTCCAGCGTTTCTTTGGGGAAAACTGCGGCAGAATCCGCACCGCTGCCCAGCTTCACCGGCAGTTCACAGACCACCTCAGCGTCCAGCAGGACTTTGGTGTAGCGGAAATTTTGAGTATCCTTCTCAATTAAATCACGCGTAACGTCATAGCAGGTGGGCAGACCGTCCACCGTCTTGCCGCCCAGCAGGATCACGATATAATGGAGTCCTTTGTAAGTAGCGGAGGTAATGAGGACTTCGCCCGATTGCGCCGTTCCGCCGTTGATCATACCGTCCACGGCGTCGAACAGATAGGATACGCCGGTTGCGTTGTAATAACGGCTGACGAAATAGTTGTTGCTGTAGATCGTTCCCGCGCTGAGCGTAGGACAACTCAGATAAGCGGCTCCCGACCAGCTGTGTAGCTCGGAGCATCCGTAAAACTCCAGCGAAAGCTTCAGAAGATCATTGGCGGTTGTAACCATTCCGGCGTCGTGAAGACCCGTGGGATTGACGAAGAAAGTGTTCTCCATCCCCAGCTCTTCCGCTTTTTCGTTCATTGCGGAAACGAAGGCGTCCACGCTGCCTGCCGACAAATGGGCGAGGATCAGTGCGGCATCGTTGCTTTTGCGCATCAGGAGCAGCTTGATCAGATCCTCGGGGGATACTGTGTCGCCTGCTTTGAAGCCGTAGTAGCTGCCGCTGACCCCTTTCAGCATCTCTGCGGTGACCGTGATGGGTGTGGTCAAATCCTCGATCGTCTCGTAGGCAAGCAGAGCGGTCATCAGCTTTACCGCAGTAGCGGGATAGACCTGCCCGTCTGCGTTCTTCTTTTGCAGGACGGTGTCGGTTTCCAGACAGTAGAGCAGAACGGTATCGGCGTTCGACAGATCCGCTTCCGTCGATGCTTTGGGAGTCGTTACCGTTTCGGGCGTAGCGGTGGTCTCGGGCGCTTCGGTTGCCGTGATCGGCAGACAAAGCAACCATACCGCCAGCAGAACGGTGAAAATCGATAGCAATCTATGTTTCATGGATGATCATCCTCATGTGCCCGCGTGCAAATGATTCGGGCAACTGAAATACCGGCGGGCGTCGGCGATATCATCTGCGATAACGTCGGCAAGCTCCTCTGCCGATGTAAAACGCCGCTCCGGGCGGCGAAAATTCAAAAAGCGGATCTCGGCGGTCTTGCCGTAAAAATCGCCCGATGCGTCCAACAGGTGCGTCTCGCAGAGAACCTCGCTCTCCCCGAATGTGGGACGGACGCCCAGATTGGTCACGGAGGGATAGCGGATCCCGTCGATGACCGCCTCCGTGAAGTAGACGCCGAAGGGCGGGAGCAATCGGTCTGTCGATACGGGCAGATTCAGCGTAGGGGAGGACAAGATCCTTCCGCCCACTGCACGTCCGTGAACCACCTCACCCATTATTGACCAAGGTCTGCCTAAGAAGTACGAAACGCCCGCAAGGTCTCCTTTCGAAAGGCGATGGCGAATCTCGGTGGAGCTGACGGTAATGCCGTCTCGGATGATCGGCGGGATCACGCGGCAGTTCATTCTTTCGGCAGCGGCAAAGGTTTTCAACAATCTCACGTCTCCCGCGGCGCGGTGACCGAAGCGGAAATTGAAGCCGCAGGTAAGTCCTACCGCTCCCAATCCCTTCAGGGTACGACGGACGAAAATTTCGGGGGATTGCCTGCAAAAGGCGTCGAAATCGGCGATAAACAACACCTCGATGCCGTGCTGTGCAAACAGGGCGATGCGCTCTTCCAACGTGGTAATGGCAGATGCTTTGCCTTGCCGAAAGGTGAAAACGGCGGGACGCACGATCCGATCGGGCGTGGAAAGGGAAGCCGCCCCCTCCTTAGCGGCGTCAAGGAGGGCGGCGTGCCCCAGGTGAACGCCGTCGAAGTTTCCCAGCGCAACGAAAACAGCCCCGTCGCGGGGAAGGTCGTCCACGCGGGAAATAGAGCAGATCTTCATATTCAGAGCTTGAGGTAATTCTTCACCAGCAGATTCAGCAGCTCGTCCCGATCGATCTTGCGGATGAGGCTACGGGCGTTCTTGTAATTGGTGATATAGGTGGGATCCTCGGACAGGATATAGCCAACGATCTGATTGATAGGGTTATAGCCCTTTTCCTTCAGCGCGTCGTAGACCTCCTGCAGGGTGGATCGGATCTCGGCCTCCCGATCACTGGGAATGGTAAACGTACGGGTGTTTTGATCAGCCATTTTTATGTCCTCCTTTGGACGCAGTACAGCGCCGACCGTACCGCCTTGTAGCCGCCGTGCGCGGTTTGCAGGGGCTTTGCAATTATTATACTACATTGGATGGGATTTTTCAATAGGATTCGCAATATTTGTGTGCTTATTCTAAAACCTTTACAATTAGCGGTAATACAGATAATACGCGATGACGGTGCGCATCTCGCCGCCGTGCTCCAGATCGGGGCCCGTCAGGATCACGCCGTCCAGGCTCATCAGCTCGGAGGCGGTGAGGCTGTCCACGGGCGTGCGGAAGAGAATATCAGCCGAGGCGAAAACGATCATCTCGCCGTTTCGCAGACAGAGAGAGCCCTGCCGCCCGATGACGATGTCCTCGTTATCGATCCGTTCGGTGACGTATTTGATATGCTTGCCTGCGATCTTTTCCGCCATTTCTCTGCGAAAGGCGGGGGAATCTTCTTTCTTTTTCTTCTTCCAAAAGGGCATGGGGCAGGTCTCCTTGGGTGGTGTTTTGTATTATTATAGCATAATCTCCGCCGATTGTCTACGCGATTTGTGCAATCTTTCGCGATTTTTTTTGAAAAAACTCTTTTCTGACGGCGGATTTTGTGGTATAATATCTAAGTTAATTGTGTGATGCAGTTTGACCGTTTCACTTGTCGAAGTCCCTCGTCCTTTTTAGGAAGCAATTCCTGCGGAATTGCATAAGGAGGGAGGAGAAACCATCTCAAACGCCGAAGTTTTCTCCTCCCTCCTTCGCAACTCGCCAAGGCGAGTTGCTGACCTTCCTCCACTTCCTTGGCTGGTGCAATCTTCGAAGTTTGTTCATTGGACTCCCCCTCAGGCGGCGATAGCCAAGGAAATGGGTGGAGCCCGAGAAGGGAGAAAACTTCGGCGTCCGAGATGGTTTCTCCCTCCTTGGCTGGTGCAATCTTCGAAGTTTGTTCATTGGACTCCCCCTCAGGCGGCGATAGCCAAGGAAATGGGTGGAGCCCGAGGAGGGAGAAAACTTCGGCGTCTGAGATGGTTTCTCCCTCCTCGGATCAATTGCAATTCCGACGAAGGAGGAATTGCTTCCTATGAACCGCTTATTGCTAAGCATTACACATTATCTAAGCGCACTAACGAACAAGCATCACCCCAAATCCACATAAATCCACGAAAATAAAAATAACAGGAGACAAAAATATGGTTCGTAATGATCTCAGAAACATCGCCATTATCGCCCACGTTGACCACGGCAAGACTACGCTGGTGGACGAAATGCTCAAGCAGGGCGGCGTGTACCGCGACAATCAGGCAACCACCGAGCGCGTCATGGACTCGGGCGACCTTGAGCGGGAGCGCGGCATTACCATCCTGGCTAAAAATACCGCCGTTCACTACAAGGACGTAAAGATCAACATCATCGACACCCCCGGTCACGCCGATTTCGGCGGTGAGGTGGAGCGTATTCTGAAGATGGTCAACGGCGTTCTTCTGCTGGTGGATGCCGCGGAAGGTCCTATGCCGCAGACCCGCTTCGTGCTCCAGCGCGCGCTGGAGCTGAACCACCGCGTCATCGTGGTAGTCAACAAGATCGACAAGCCCGACGCCCGCGTGGACGAGGTTATCGACGAGGTATTGGAGCTTTTGATGGATCTGGACGCTACCGACGAGCAGCTGGACTCCCCCATGATCTTCTGCTCCGGCAGACAGGGCACCGCTTGCCTCGACCCCCACGGCGAGGGAACCGATCTGAAGCCTCTGTTCGACACCATTCTCGAATATATGCCCGCTCCCGAAGGCGATGAGAATCACGGCCTGCAGATGCTGGTCTCCTCCATCGACTACAACGATTACGTGGGCAGAATCGGTATCGGACGCATCGACAACGGCTCCATCAAGGTCGGACAGGACATCATGCTTTGCAATTACCATAGTCCCGACAAAGCGCCCGTCCGCTCCAAGGTCATCTCTCTGTACCAGTTCGACGGTCTGCGCCGCGCCGCAACCGAGAGTGCGTCGGTTGGCGATATCGTCTGCTTCTCGGGCGCAGAAAACATCACCATCGGTGATACCATCTGTTCCCCCGACTGCGTGGAAGCACTCCCCTTCGTGAAGATCTCCGAGCCTACCTTGGAAATGACCTTCCAGGTCAACGATTCTCCCTTCGCCGGTAAGGAGGGCAAATTCGTTACCTCCCGTCAGATCCGCAAGCGCCTCTACGACGAGCTCTTAAAGGACGTTTCCCTCCGCGTGTCCGACGGCGATACCACCGACTCCTTCAAGGTGGCAGGCAGAGGCGAGATGCACCTGTCCATCCTCATCGAGACCATGCGCCGCGAGGGCTACGAGTTGGCAGTATCCGCTCCCCGCGTCATCTACAAGGAGATCGACGGCAAGCTCTACGAGCCCGTGGAGAAGGTCTACATTGACGTAGACACCGAATTTTCGGGCGCAGTCATGGAAAAGCTGGGCGCACGCCGCGGCGATCTGCTGGATATGTCGGTTCACGGCAGCCGCACCAAGATGGAATACTCCATCCCTTCCCGTTGTCTCTTCGGCTATCGAAGCAAATTCATGACCGATACCCGCGGTGAGGGCATCATCAACACGGTATTCGACGGTTATCAGCCCTTCAAGGGCGAGATCACCGCTCGCTACACCGGCTCTTTGGTAGCCTCCGAGGCAGGCGTGACCACCTCCTACGGTCTGTACAACACCCAGGAGCGCGGTGCCATGTTCGTAGGCGTGCAGACTCCCGTTTACGAGGGTATGATCGTTGGTGAGAACCCCAAGCTGGGCGACATCGCGGTGAACCCCTGCAAGACCAAGCAGCTGACCGCTATCCGCTCCAAGGGCGCCGACGAAAAGCTGATCCTCACTCCCCCCCGCATTATGAGCCTGGAGGAAGCCATCGAGTTCATCGCCGACGACGAGCTGATCGAGGTCACTCCCCAGACTATCCGCCTGCGTAAATCCATCCTCAACACCCAGCTTCGTCTGAAGGCTCAGGCTAAGCTGAAGAAATAATTTATGCAGGGCTCTGCCCCGCACCCCGCCCAAGAACTTTATGAAAAGCCTCGCAAATAAGCGGGATGTCCTTAACGGAGAAAACGAAAACCGAATAGGATAAGCAAAATGACAGTATAGTCGAAAGGCTGTACTGTCTTTTGCTTTATGTTCAACAAATCTTGTAACTTTGTCGTAATCAATTTATTTTCAGCGAACATTGTGATATAATAGAAAAAACATAATTCATAAATGTAAGGTATAATTTTTTCAAAAAAACATTAACCAAATCATTTTTCTTTCACTATTAAGGCAGAAGCTTCTAAAAAGAACAAGGAGGTGAGCAGATGAATGAAGTAGAACTTAACGAAAAGATAGCAGAAGTATCTAAAACTATTTTCTCCTACTGTATGGTCAAAACTCCTACGCGAGAAGAAGCCGAAGATCTGTCGCAAGACATATTGTGCGAATTAATAATGTCGGCCGGAAATATTCGAGACGACAATGCCTTTTACGCTTTTATGTGGGGTGTTGCGGGAAATGTTTATAAGCAGTGGTATCGAAAAAAGTTAAAAAACAACACCTGCGAATTGACGGAGAATATGACGGAAGATATCGCTTCGGACGATGTGCTCGGGGAAGATGATAATAACGATATATATCTGCTTCGGCGTGAGCTTGCTTTGCTATCCGAGAAATATCGAAAAGCAACGATTTTGTATTACATTAACGGACTTTCTTGTTCTGAAATTTCATCTACGCTTGCCATTTCCGAAAGCATGGTAAAATATCTGCTATTCAAGTCACGAAAAATATTGAAAGAAGGAATGAGTATGGAAAGAAATCTTGGAGAACTTAGTTACAATCCCAAAACGCTACTCCCGATGTATAGTGGTCAAGGTCCTAATCAATTTTGGCAGTTTATGCAGAGCAAGATCAGGCAGAATATTGTGAGCGCCTGCTATAACGATACACTTACCGTTCAGCAAATCAGTCTCGAAACCGGTATTCCGCTTCCTTATCTTGATGATGAAATCAAAGCACTTGAAGAAAAACAAATTATAATCAAAGAAGGAAAGCATTTTAAATCCAATGTTATTGTTATCACATCCGAGTGTGCTGATGAAATTGAACGCGCCGTTACAAAATATCATGAACAGATTGCTGATAAAATGACGACTTTTATTAGCGATAAGTTACATGAATATAAAAACCTTAACTTTGTAGGTCATGATTTTTCGGATAATACATTACGTTGGCAAATTGCTACTATCCTTTTTAGAATGATCTGCGGCGTAGATTGCAGTGATACAATAGATGCCCCTAAAACAGGATGGGGCGAAGCTGCCTATCTTTGGTGTGTGGAGAAGTTAAACGAGAAACATATATTCTCTTACTGCGGTGTAGACGATAAGCATGGGAACAGTTTATACTTTTTTGACTATTGGAAAGACGGAAAGGGTAAGGGCGATCATCACGATTTTTATGGAAACGAACGTTATATCAATATTTTTTGCGATATTTGCCGTGGCGAAAAAATGACATTAAGTGAATATGATCTTGAAGCCATTGCGGAAATGATAAAAAAGGGATATGTTGTCAAGGAGAACGAAACATATAGGGCGACTGTTCCGATTTACACTTTGAAACAATATCTGACAATTATCAATATTGCGAAAGAATTTATATCCGCCGAACTTGCATCGATTGTTCGAGAAATGGATAAAACCTCAGCAAAGATTTTAAGTGCTCATACTCCAAAGCATTTACAAAATCAAGTTAATGGCATTGCTTCTATGGATAAGTTTGTTAATGCCGTCTGCATTCCCGCAACAATTCTTATTGACAGACAATTTTTGAGCACCGCGTGGCATCCTCTTGAAATGCCTACAACATATGTTGTCTTGAAATAAAAGATATACCGCCGAGAGCACCATAAAGATTGCTCTCGGCGGTGCCTTTGCTTATGACAAAGCTGAATAGTATTCCCGTTTCATTCGCACTTTATACACCCCACCTTGACAAAAGTTTCCTGCGTATGGTATAATAAAATCACCGGCAGAAGTCGGATAGAAATTGAATAATATGTGCCACGACAGTTACCACTGTCTCTCTGCCGCTTGAAAGACAGCGACACACATAGACTGCCCCTCATGAGCAGTCACCTTTTTGAGTTTTAAGACTCGTACATACATCGGCACGGAACATTTTTAAGCGAACCAAACCGTTCGCTCATTTGTGTTTCCGTCTCGATGTATGTGCGAGTCTTTTTGTTTTGCCCTCGCCTTGATTACATAAAAATCGAAAGGTGGAATGCAGATGATTGTATCAAAATTCAGAATCAAAACAAACGAAAGGAGGATCGGATGCAGCACAAGAATTTCTTTATGGTTCCAAACCGCATCTTTGATTTAGAACTAAAGCCGAGGGATTTCACCGTGTATTGCTGTTTGCTTCGGCACAGTGACAGCAAGGATGGCTCTTGCTTTCCCTCACGGAGAGTCATCGCAAAGGAGTGCGGGATGGATAGGAAAACCGTTGACTCTGCCATTGAAAATCTCTCATCCCTCGGTCTGGTGAAAAAGATTCAGCGGCACCGAGAAGACGGAACAAAGACGAGCAATCTCTACTACGTGGCAAGCCTCTTGGAATAGAGTGAATTTTTCGTTGGGATAGTGTCAGAATTTCCTATCAAGAAGAAAACCCATAGAACAAAATCCAGGAACTACTACAACAGAAAAGAAAGAATATATAACCACCACGGAACGCCCGTGTGTCGCCCGCAGACCGCCTGTGTGCCGACAAAAGCAGAATAGCAAGCAAACACCCGACCAAAAAGAAAACCGCCCAAATCGGGCGATTTGGGAACAGGCTCGCAAAGGCGAAAACGGATGGTTTGTGGCAACTTTTTAAGGCTTTTCGATGGGTCGAAAATCAAGCAGGAGAAAGAGTCGGCGTCGTAAACGACGCTCGCCTCGGATCACAGCGGCCGGAAACCCCGACCGCACAAGGGGTTTCGGGATTTTGGACACCAAAAAATATAGGCGTCGTAAACAAGGGTTTGTGCCTGTGTGCGGTGCCACAGATCCCTGAAAGTGCCGTGTTTAATGGAAAAACATAGGCGCTGTGATAGGGGTTGCAACAAGAAAGGAGAACAGAATATGGATTTTGAATTACTGAAAAAGCGCAGAGAGGAATATCTGAAATTACAGAGAGAATTAGGAGAAGAACAGCATATCGGTCTCGGTTACGTGCTGACCGTTGAGGGAAAGCAGTATCCCGTGTTATCTTGTTTCTCTGTCAGTGAAGAAACGGAAGAAGTAAAGGAGAAACTGAAATACCTTATCAACGGTCGAAAAAAGTTAACAAAACTGTTTCAGCAAAGTCGCTGGACTACTCGACCGAGTTGTGATATGTTGTTGCCGTATCCTATTCGGTTTGATTTGACAGAGCCGCACTCGGCTCGGAAAGGAAACGTGTAATGAAATCAACCGAAAGCAAAAATTTAATAACAGCCATATACTGCCGCCTGTCCCAAGAGGACGATCTGCAGGGCGAATCCAACAGTATCAAGAATCAAAAGTTAATCTTACAGCAGTACGCAGAACAGCACCGCTTCCCGAACATCCAATTCTACGTGGATGACGGGTACTCGGGAGCGAATTTCAACCGTCCCGATTTCAAGCGGATGATGAACGACATCGAACACGGCAAGGTAGGAATCGTGATTGTAAAAGACCAATCCCGTCTCGGCAGAGATTATCTGCAAACGGGAATGCTGATGGAGATCACCTTCCCCCAATACGACGTTCGGTTCATCGCCGTCAACGACGGTGTGGATAGTGCCAACGGTGTCAGCGACTTCTCCGGCATCAAGAATTATTTCAACGATTTTTATGCCCGCGATACCAGCCGCAAGATCAGAGCCGTACAACGAGCCAAAGGCGAGCGTGGAGAACGAGTCGGAACGACCATTCCATACGGATATATGAAAGACCCCGACAACCCGAAACAGTATATCCCCGATCCCGAAACCGCACCTATCGTGAAAAGGATCTTTGAGATGTACGCAAGCGGTATTGGTATCGTGAAGATCTGCGACAGACTGTCCGCCGAGAATATCCTCTGCCCGAGCGTGTACGCCTTTAGGAAAAGCAGGAACAAATCGGGCAATCCCGATTTGAGCAGACCGTATCATTGGGCGCAGAACACCGTCCGCAAGATGCTGTCCAATCAGGAATACGCAGGAGATACCGTAAACTTTAAAACCTATTCCAAGTCCAACAAGCTGAAGAAACGGTTGAAGAACGAT
>JAFTOC010000067.1 GCA_017451585.1 Clostridia bacterium | reverse complement strand
AGTTCTTTTTTATAATTTTTAATTACTTGGTTTTGGATTTGATGATCTGCTCGGATACCGACTTAGGTACCTCTGCAAAGTGGTCGGGCTCCATGGAGTACTGACCGCGTCCCTGAGTCTTAGAGCGGAGATCGGTAGCATAACCGAACATCTCTGCCAAAGGAACGAAGGCAACAACTTCCTGAGCACCGCCGGTAGCTTCCATGGACTGGATCTGTCCGCGACGGCTGTTAAAGTCGCCGATAACATCGCCCAGGTAGTCATCGGGAGTGATGGTGGTAACCTTCATGATAGGCTCGGTGAGCACGGGGTCAGCCTTTCTCATAGCTTCCTTGAACGCCATAGAACCGGCGATCTTGAATGCCATTTCGGAAGAGTCGACTTCGTGATAGGAGCCGTCCCATACGTTTACCTTAACGTCCACTACGTTGTAGCCTGCCAGAACGCCATTCTGCATAGCGCCCTGAATACCGGCATCGATCGCAGGGATATATTCTTTGGGGATGGAACCGCCAACAACGGTGCTGACGAACTCATATCCCTTACCGGGCTCGTTGGGCTCAATAGTAAGCTTAACGTGACCGTACTGACCCTTACCGCCGGACTGACGGGCATACTTGGTGTCCACGTCTGCCTTCTTGCGGATGGTTTCCTTGTAAGAAACCTGGGGCTTACCGATGTTAGCCTCGACCTTAAACTCACGGAGCAGACGGTCTACGATGATCTCCAGGTGGAGCTCACCCATGCCTGCGATGATGGTCTGACCGGTCTCTTCATCGGTGTAGGTGCGGAAGGTGGGGTCTTCTTCAGCAAGCTTTGCCAAAGCGACGCCCAACTTCTCCTGAGAAGCCTTGTTCTTGGGCTCGATAGCCTCTTTGATAACGGGTTCCGGGAATTCCATGGATTCCAAAATGACTTCGTTGGATTCCAAGCAGAGCGTATCACCGGTAGTGGTATTCTTCAGACCGACAGCCGCTGCAATATCGCCTGAGTAAACTACGTCGATATCCTTACGGTTGTTAGCGTGCATCTGCAGAATACGGCCGATGCGCTCGCCCTTACGCTTGGTGGAGTTATAAACCGCAGTGCCTGCGTCCAGCTTACCGGAGTAAACGCGGAAGAAGCAAAGCTTACCAACGTAGGGGTCGGTCATGATCTTGAATGCCAGTGCTGCGAAAGGACCATTGTCGTCTGCAGGGCACTCAATCTCGTTTTCGCCTTCAGGCTTGTTAGGATCGATACCCTTGATAGCGGGTACGTCGATAGGAGAAGGCATATAATCAACTACAGAGTCCAGAAGCTTCTGTACACCCTTATTTCTATAAGAGGTGCCACAAATTACGGGAATGATCTTGTTATCAATAGTAGCCTTACGGAGTGCTCTCTTCAGATCCGCAACAGGGATCTCCTCGCCTTCCAGGTAAAGCATCATCAGATCCTCGTCGGTTTCAACGATGGATTCGATCATTGCGTTTCTGTACTCAGTAGCCATCTCCATCATGTCAGCAGGAATGGGCTCGACACGCATATCCTTGCCCATATCGTCGTAGTAAACGTCTGCTTCCATGTTCATCAGGTCGATGATACCGCGGAAGGTATCCTCTGCACCGATGGGGAGCTGGATCGGAACGGCGTTCGCTTTCAGACGCTCTTTGAGCATCTTTACGCAACGGAAGAAGTTCGCGCCCATGATGTCCATCTTGTTGACGTACACCATGCGGGGAACGCGATACTTGTCCGCCTGACGCCATACGGTTTCAGACTGGGGTTCAACGCCACCCTTTGCACACAGAACGGTAACCGAGCCGTCCAGTACACGCAGAGAGCGCTCAACTTCTACGGTAAAGTCAACGTGACCGGGGGTATCAATGATGTTGATACGGGTATCAGGCCAGCTACCGTCAGCCTTCTTCCAATGGCAGGTAGTCGCAGCAGAGGTAATGGTGATACCTCTTTCCTGCTCCTGAGCCATCCAGTCCATAGTTGCTTCGCCGTCGTGGGTCTCGCCAAGCTTATGGTTTACACCCGTGTAGAAAAGAATACGTTCGGTAGTAGTGGTCTTACCGGCGTCAATGTGCGCCATGATACCAATGTTACGAGTATTCTCCAGCGAATATTCTCTAGGCATAGACTATTTCTCCTTCTTAAACTTTTACAATTAATATCTGTAGTGTGCGAAAGCCTTGTTAGCCTCTGCCATTCTATGGGTCTCGTCCTTCTTCTTAACGGCACCGCCCATATTGTTGACCGCGTCCATAATCTCGCCGGCCAAACGCTCTGCCATGGTGTTCTCACTACGGGTTCTGGAGTAGGTTCTGAGCCAACGCAGACCAAGGGTCTGTTTGCGCGCAGGGCGCACTTCCATAGGAACCTGGTAAGTGGAACCGCCAAGACGACGAGCTTTAACTTCGAGAGAAGGCATGATGTTGTTGAGAGCTTCGGTGAACACTTCAAGTGCATTCTTTCCGGTCTTCTCTTCTACGATTGCGAATGCATCGTATACGATCTTCTGCGCTACTCCCTTTTTGCCGTCATACATAATGTTATTGATCAGCTTGGTAACAAGCTGAGAATTGTACATAGGATCCGGCAATACTTCTCTTTTGGAAATTTGTCCTCTTCTAGGCACTGTACTTCCCTCCTTCATAAAAAATGATATCACAGGTACTCGAAAGAATTCTTCCGTATGTGCAAGGACAGTCAGATATTACAAATCTATCAACAAATGTCCGAGTTGCACTCACGTTATTATTTCTCTTCTCTTCTACCCTGACCGAGATTACTTCTTCTTCGGTCTCTTTGCGCCGTACTTGGAACGGCTCTGTCTGCGGGCGTCAACGCCTGCAGTATCCAGCGTACCGCGGATAATGTGGTAACGAACACCGGGCAGGTCACGTACACGTCCGCCGCGGATCAGAACTACAGAGTGTTCCTGCAGGTTATGACCGATACCGGGGATATACGCGGTTGCTTCCAAACCGTTCGTCAGCTTTACTCTTGCAAACTTACGCAGTGCAGAGTTAGGCTTCTTAGGAGAAGTGGTTGCTACTTTCGTGCAAACGCCTCTCTTCTGGGGAGCGCTCTGAGCGGTAGGCACGTTGTCGAGGGTGTTAAATCCTCTCTGCAGCATAGGAGCCTTGGACTTATATACAGGCTTCTGTCTGCCTTGCTTTACCAGCTGGTTAAAGGTTGGCATAAGGGCACCTCCTTCTTTGTTGATATATCATTTGTAATCATCCGACGATGTATGGGAGGCAAGGGCATCCGGTTCCATGTCTTTGCATAACTACACATCATTCGACTGCTATATTATAGCACCTTGTCCCCCAAAGGTCAAGAGGGAATTTGGCTTGCATCAAAAATCTATGAATTGCACAACTTCTGTGCATTTACACGATTTTTGAATGCACATTTTTCACAATGTGCACAAAATGGTGCATTTAGCGAAGCAAAGAGAGAGACCGTACGGTCTCTCTCTTGAGGGATCAATAATATCGTTTTACTTTAAGAAGCAGCAACGAAGCGGATCTTTCTCCAGTCAAGGAACTGTCTGTAGATGTTCTTTTGACCGGCAGTAGCAACGAGCTGAGAAGCAACGACGCTGGGATACGTAATTTCCTTAGGCTCGCCTTTGCCGGTAACAGGCTCACCAGTGGTAGGTTCTCCGGTCGCAGGAGCATCGGGAGTCGAGGTATCCTCAGAATCCTGAGCCGCAATCGCGGGTTCCTCGGTATCCTCTACCTTCTGAAGAGCTTCATACTCGGGCAGAAGTCTTGCGCGAACCTGTGCATCCAGTGCGTCGAGATAAGCCGCGTAGGTCAAATACAGAGGCTCACCGGTCTCTGCATCAACCGCTTCGTCGTAGTCGAAGATCTCTTTCATCAGCCAATTGTACTGCTCTTCCAAGAAATCGATTTCTTTAGTGGTAGGAAGATTCGTGGGGTTGTTGGATTCATTTACGTCCTCGGTGTTCGGATCATCAAAGATTTCTTCGCCGTTGAAAACAGCTAATTCAAAGCCAACGTAGGGGCTGAAGAAGGCATGACGGGATGCAGCCTTAGCAAGTTCCCAATCGTTTGCAGAATACTTCAGTTCCTGCTCGGACATATCAGAGTTCTGTGCAGTAATGAACAGATTGCCGGTTCGGTTGATATCCATCATATATACGGTATCGCCGTCCTTGACTCGCTCGATCAGACCGGTAGTCTGATTTACGGAATAGGTAACCTGCTCTTCACCGTAAGTAAGGGCGTTGTGGAACTCCTCGTTGGTCTGGATCATATTGATAACTTCCAGGCAACGGTCCACGTCGGACGTATAGTTGGAAACCGCAAACATATTGCCGCAAGCCTGCTCACTGTTGATGACAGCCTTGTTGCTTTCGATTACATAGTAATTTTCCTCGTATGCTTCGATTTCTTCAGGATCTGCCGACACATAGCCAACCGCAAACTTTCCGTTGTTCAGAATCTCCTCGGGAATTACACTGCCGGTGATGGGGTCGGCTTTCTCATTGCTGAGAGGCAGGTACTTCTGCATGGATATCAGCGCGCTACGGAGGGTAGCTGCACCCAGCATCGTCTTAGGCTCCAAGCCTACCGCATCTGCAGTGGCACCGGTAGCAACATACTGCGAAATGACTGAATTCTTACCAGTCAAGCTTACAAAGCCCATGCTGCCGAGATTGTAGACAGGCTGAACATCGGGATGCTTTTCAACGAAATCAATCAGATAATTTTCAAGGGAAAGAAGATTGGTTACTTCGTCGATATTGTAGACCGATTCATCGAAATACTTCTTATCGACCAGCATATATTCGGCTTCGTCATAGATCGCGTTGGAAGGAATTGCGCAAAGCTCACCGGTTCCCTGCTGATACACTTTACCGGCATTGAGCAGATTAGCGGACAGATATTTGCTAAGCAAAGGAGCTGACTCGTTAATTGCGGACTCATCCAAAATCGCTACCAACTGAATGGTATCAACATTGTAAGGATCCTTTTCAAACTCTTCGCGGGTAACGCCTTCGGGCAGCCAATAGCGATATTCCTCCAGCTTGGTCTTGCTGTCAACGTAGAAGATATCGATCTGATTTTCGTACATCTCGGGATAGGCGGTTACCTCACGATTCTTTTCTTCGTCAAAAGTAACGTCTTCCACATCACCGATCGAAGTAGATTTATCGCCTTCCACTTCAACAGCGTAGTATCTGGCGTACAGAGCTTCTTCGAGTTTTGCGTAATACTCGTCTTCGGTGTACAGCTTCAATTCAATATGGGTATTCAGATTGCTTTCGGAAATCTGATTCAGAACCTTTTCTGCGGCTTCAATACCTTTTTGGGTCGTTTGCTCATCGGTCATCATGGCGATGACGATGGTTACAGGCTCGATGGTGCCGAAATCTTTCTCAGCTTCAGAGCCGCAAGAGGTAAAGAGTACCAGTGTAGGCAGCAGCATGGTAAGACAAAGAACCAGGCTGAGCAGTCGTTTTTTCATGGGAATCCTCCTAATTTTGATGTTGCTTCGCAATGTCGCGTTGGCAGCGTCGTTACATAATGGTATTTTACTACAAACCCCCGAATCTGTCAAGGTGCTTTTCCGAGATCGAATCAAAAATGACATTCGAAAGTCACCAAAATTTTCGATCAGCAGAAATTCATTTGCGCATATTCAACAAACCGCGTAATTCATATTTGGTAATTTTGACGCCACGCTTGTTTGTATTGCTTAACAAATGCAGGCGTATTTTGTTCAGAATAACGATTTTTTTGAAGAAACTGCAAATTCGCACCGTGATTACGGATCAAGGTAATCCTTCAACCGCTTGGAACGGCTGGGATGGCGAAGCTTACGAAGTGCTTTCGCCTCGATCTGACGGATTCGCTCACGGGTGATATGGAATTCTTCACCCACTTCCTCCAGGGTGCGCATCTTGCCGTCCTTGAGTCCGAACCGCAGGATCAGCACCTGTTCCTCTCTGGGAGTCAGGGTGTGAAGCACCTCAATGAGCTGCTCGCGGAGCATGGTCTGAGACACTGCGTCAGAAGGAGCGGGAGTCTCCTCGTCCTGGATAAAGTCGCCAAGATGACTGTCCTCTTCCTCGCCGATGGGCATTTCCAGCGAAACGGGATCCAGCGCGATCTTCATGATCTCGCGAACCTTGTCCGGTGTGGTGTTCATTTCCTTTGCGATCTCGTCCACGCTTGCCTCGTGTCCCAGCTCCTGCAGAAGCTTTCTGGACACGCGGGATACCTTGTGGATGGTCTCTACCATATGCACGGGAATACGGATGGTTCTCGCCTGATCGGCAATGGCGCGGGTGATCGCCTGACGGATCCACCAAGTAGCGTAAGTGGAGAACTTGTAGCCCTTGCGATAGTCGAATTTTTCTACCGCCTTCAGCAGGCCAAGATTACCCTCCTGAATCAAATCAAGGAAGGAAAGTCCCTTACCGGAGTGTCGCTTAGCGATGCTGACCACCAGTCGGAGGTTTGCCTCGACCAGTGCGTTCTTGGCGTCCTCGCCCACGCGCACCTTCTTACGCATCTCCTTAACGTATTCGTCGTCCAGACCGTCGATGTGGCGGGGGAGCTTATCGGGGCCGCCATATTGCTTGCGCGCCTCTTCCATAGCCTCGGTATAGCTATTTTTGATCTTTACGTCCTCGCCCCAGAGATCTTCCGACACATCTTCGGGCTCGTTTTCCTCCTCCGTCTCCTCAACTTCGGGGGACGTGACGGTTTCGGTCACTTCAGCATCGTCAGAGACCTCTTCTGCGCCTTCTTCGACGGACTCTGCGGGAGCGGTAAAGCCTATAATGGCTTCCAGCAAGCGATTTTCCGCCTCGATGCCCTCGTACATGGTCTTTGCCAGCTGCAGCTCGCGGTCACCGTCCAGAAGCGGCACCTTGCCGATCTCCTTCAGATACATCCGCACGGGGTCGTCGATGGCAAGCCCCTCCTGCGCCAGCAATTTTTCCATCTTCTCGGCAGATTCGTACTGACCTACCTCGTTTTCGATCTCCTCGGTCTCGGAAGATTGGAGATTGCCGGTGATCTCGATATCCATTCCTTCCAGCGTCTCGTAGATATGCTCCATCTGCTCCATATCGAAGTCTTCGTCCTCGAATGCTTCCATGATCTCGCTGCTGGTAAGCGTTCCCTGGCTCTTGCCGCGTTCGATCAGATCGTTGACGCTCAGTTGCTTATCGTTGAGCGAGCCGTCTTCCATAATTCTCATAATACCTTCCTTTCCTCCCTTGCGGGCGGTTCCTTGTTTTTTTGCAATCTATGATAATTCAATGAAGAGTTTGAAACCCTTAGTTGTCTTTTTTACGCCGCTTTTGGTTGAGGATATCCTCAAGGCTTTGCTCGCGCCGCCCGGAGGTCTCCCGCAGGCGGGCAACACTGTCCCGCAGAACGGTCAGCGTATTCTGCAGCCGCGATCGGTTCTGCTTGAGCTCTGCCACGCGATCCATTTCCTCCACCGAAAGCACCTCACCCAGCATTCCCGATTCAAAGGTCGGATCGTCAATGCGCTCGGCAAAAGCGGTGAATACCTTTTTGCCGAAAGCGGTGAAGAAATCGTCTGCCTGCAAAGGCTTGTCGCTCTTTTGCAACTGCCCGTACAGTTCGGGGTGAAGTAACAGTATTCCCAAAATCGCCTCTTCAGCCGATGCCGCGCCGGGGTTTTTCACGAAATCGGGATTGATCCGATCACCGTACCCCTCGGTTTGTCGGATAAACTGACGGGTCTCCTCCCGCCGATCCTTCCGTATTCTGCCTCGGATGATCTTTTCCACGTCCCGACGGATGGAGTCGGGTGGAACACCCAACAGCTCCGCGATCCGATGCAGGTGGATCTCCCGCACCGACGGCGAGGGAAAGGATGCGATCAGCCGCACCGATTCTTCCAGAGCCTTGATCTTGTGATCGGGATCCTCGATGGGATGCTCGGCAAGGATCTTTTCCAGCTTGAAGTCGAACTCACTGCGAGAACGCTCCATCAGGTTCTTGAACGCGCCTGCGCCGAACTTACGGATATACTCGTCGGGATCCTTGGCGTTTTCGACCTTTAGGATGCGGCATTCCACGCCCACCTCGCCGAGAAGCGCGAAGGCTTTGGCGGCGGCACGCTGTCCCGCCTCGTCGGCGTCGTAGCAAATGATGACCTTTTTGACGTAACGTGCGAAGATCCGCGCCTGTTCGGGAGTGATCGCCGTACCAAGCGTAGCGACCGCATTGGAAAATCCCGCGCCGTGGAGGGCGATGACGTCCATATAGCCCTCACAGAGGATCATGGTGTCGGTCTCGCTCTTGCGGGCGAAGTTCAAGGCAAACAGATTGCGGCTTTTCTTAAACGCGGGGGTATCGGACGAGTTCAGATATTTCGGTTTAGAGTCATCCATCACGCGTCCGCCGAAAGCGACCACGTCGCCCCGCACGTCGATAATAGGAAAGATAACGCGATTGCGGAAATAATCGTAGGGTTTTCCCGTTTTTTGACTGATACCGCACAGAAAAGCGGACGCCATCTCACTGTCGGTATAGCCTTTTTTTCGCAGATGATCGGTGAGCGAACCGAAACCGTTTGGCGCAAAGCCCAGCCCGAAATGTCGGATCAGCGGCAACGGCAGCCGTCTGACCTCGGTCAGATAGCGCAACCCTTCCGCGCCCTCAGGTTCGAACAGCTTTTGATGAAAGAAGCGCGCGGCTTCCTTATTCATGGCAAGGACCCGCTCACGGCGAGCGGTTTCGGCTTGCTCCTTTTTATCCAGCGTGATGGGGATCCCGTACCGTTTGGCAAGAAATTCTACCGCCGAGGGATAGTCCATATTCTCCGCCCGACGGATAAAGTGGATCACGTCTCCGCCCGCTCCGCAACCGAAGCAGTAGAAGCTGGAGGTTCCGGGAAACACGGTGAAGGAGGGGGATTTCTCGCTGTGGAAGGGGCAAAGTCCCTGATAATTGGAGCCCGCCCGTTTTAACTGGACGTAGGATGAGATCACGTCCTCGATATTGGCGCGAAGCTTGATCTCTTCGATCACCGATTGGTCGATGAGTGGCATTGTGACTCCTCCTTAGCAAGCGTTGGAACGGGGCGCGTCAGATGCCCGCGCTCCAGACCTTAGGGATAAACAGATCCTTATATAGGCTGATGGCGTAGCGGTCGGTCATACCCGAAATGTAGTCGGCGACGGCGCGCGGGATGCCCTCCTCCAGCACGGTGAGACCAAATTCCGTAGGCATCTGGTCGGGATTTTCCGAGAAGTATTCGTACAAGGTCAGCAGCATTGCCTCTGCCCTGCTCTCCTCTCCCTTGGCTACCGGATTATAATAAACCGATTGGAACAGAAACGCTCGCAAATCCAGCGTATCCTTCCACAGATCGGGCTCCATGCGAATATCTTCATCGCTGCTGCCCGAGATCACGCCGCGCACCATGGTATCGATGCGTCGGCTGTGGGTCTCGCCCAGCCGAAGGCGAAGTCCGATGGGAATATCGTCGTTTTTCAGCACGCCCGCACGGACGGCGTCGTCGATGTCGTGATTGATATAGGCGATACGGTCGGCGATATTAACGATACGTCCCTCCAGCGTTGCGGCTCTGCCGGAGCCTGCGTGATGGAGAATACCGTCCCGCACCTCAAAGCAAAGATTCAGCCGCTCCAGCTTGTCCACTACGCGCAAGGATTGGGCGTTATGAGAGAAATTCTCGTCAAAACAGCGCTGCAACACTCTCTCTCCTGCATGACCGAAGGGCGTGTGCCCGAGGTCGTGCCCCAGAGCGATGGCTTCGGCAAGATCCTCGTTGAGCCGCAAAGACCGTGCGATGGTACGCGCGATCTGCGTAACCTCCAAGGTATGGGTCAAACGGGTACGGTAGTGGTCGTGCTCAGGGGACAGAAAAACCTGCGTCTTGTGCATCAGACGGCGGAACGACTTGGAATGAATGATCCGATCGCGATCCCGCTGAAACTCGGTGCGCAGATCGTCGGGTCGAAGCGGCTCCGCTCTGCCGCGGGTCTCGGACGACAGACAGGCACCCGGAGCCAGCGTCTGACGCTCTCTTTCTTCCAGCATTTGACGAACGGTTGACATTCGATCACCACCTTCTGTATCGTTACATATATAATATACGCTATGAATCTTGAAAAACCCTTTTTTTAGAGAGTGATTTTCTAAAATTCACAATTTGTTTACACAGATACAGAAAACACGCGATTCCATAATACTGCCGGGCGAAATACCCTATCTTTTTCTGATCCAAAACCACCCATAATTGGCATTGACATCGGCTTCAAACTATGATATAATTAGATCAGACCTGCGAAACTGTTCTTTCATACAAACTGTAGCAATGTATAGTGTTGTCCATTTCCGACCGCGCAGGTCTCTCAAACGTATGATCAATCCGAAAGAGGAACAGCATGAAATCAAAATTTCTTCAAACGGTAAAGGAAACGTTCTTCGCATCGCTTCCGCTTGCCGTCATCATCATTATATGCCTATGCATAGCCCCATTGAATTCACTTGCCGACTATCTCAAGATCATCGTGGGATACATATGCGTGGTGTTCGGACAGGCGATGTTTTTGGTCGGTCTGGATACAAGCATTTTGCCCATCGGGCGCATGGTAGGCGGCTCGTTCTCCAAGTATAACAAGCTCATATTCGTCCTGAGCTTTGGCTTTGTGTTCGGTCTGCTGGCTACAGTCGCCGAGCCTGCTCTGTCGGTTCTTGCAAAGCAGATCAGCTCGATCATGCCGCTGGTCAACAGTACCCTGTTCATTTGGATCACGGGCACGGGCATCGGCATCGGCGTTGCCATCGCACTACTGCGCATCGTAAAAAACATCAATATCAAGTGGGTTTTCGCCATTCTGTACGCACTGGTCTTCCTGTTGGTGATCTTCTCTCCCGGCGAGTTTATCGCCCTTGCCTTCGACGGTAGCGGCGCGACCACCGGTGACGTTTCGGTTCCCTTTATTCTGGCACTGGGGCTCAGTATCTCCGCAACCGTTTCCAAAAGCAAAACCAACGATGACTCCCTCGGCATCATCGGTATCGCCTCGGTGGGTCCCATTGTTGCAGTACTGCTCTACGGCATTGTGATCAATGCAGTAAACGGCGGCTCACTTCCTGCGGAAAATCCCTACGATCTGTCAACCGAGCGCGGACTTGGCGGTATCGTTCTCGGTAATATCAAGGATGTCGCTTTGGCGGTTCTTCCTATCGTCCTGATCTCGATTCCCTTTCTTCTGCTTTTACTGAAGCTTCCCAAGCGAACCTTTTTGAAGCTCATACTGGGCGTTATCCCCGTCTATCTCGGTCTTCTGATCTTCCTTTCGGGCATCGACTTTGGCTTTGGGTTCGTAGGACAATACATAGGTCAGATGTTTTTTGAAGCATCCCGCCCCGAATGGTTCAAGTGGTTGCTCTTGGCGGTAGGTTTCGTCTTGGGCGCCGCTATCACCGTATCGGAGCCTGCCGTAACCGTATTGGGCGTACAGATCGAAGAGCTCACCAACGGTCATATCAAGAAAATGACCATTCGTATCACTCTGGCGCTGGGAATCGGCGTGGCGTCGCTTCTGTCCATTCTCAAGATACTGACCGAGGTCAATATCCTGTATTTCCTGGTTCCGCTTTACGCAATCGCCCTGGTTATGATGATCTTCACACCAAAGCTCTTCGTAGGGCTTGCCTTTGACTCCGGCGGCGTTACCGGCGGTGCACTGACCTCTGCGTTTCTGACGCCTCTTACGCTCAGTATTGCAGGTGAGGTCGCCAAGGCACGCGGCGGAGAGATGTCGATCCTCACCAACGGCTTCGGTATCATCTCCTTTATATCGGTCACCCCTTTGATCGCCATCCAGACCCTTGGTATCATTTATAATATCCGTCTGAAGCGCGCTGAACGGGAAGCGGCAGAGGAATCCTTTGCAGATCTTGAAGATTTCGTTTTGGAAGTCGGTAACGCTTCAAACGAGGAAAGCACAATCGAAAGCGAGGAAAGTGTAAATGAATGACGCTCCAATGAAAGGATTGCAATATTTGGTTATCATTGCCGAACAAAAGAAAAAGAACAAGTTCTTATCTCTTCTGTACGATCACGGTGCGCGGGGAGTCGGAACCGTTTACGGGCACGGCTCCATGAGCCCCAGCGCGATCGCGGCGGCTTTCGGCTTTGAAGCCGAACAAGGAAAGGTGCTGATCACCTGTCTGGTCAAGACCGACACCGCAAAAAATCTGATCGACATCCTTTATCACGATTATAGCTTCAATAAGCCCAACACCGGAATCGCTTTCAGCATTCCGGTCGAAGGATTGGCATTTTAAGAAAGGGGTTTTAATATGAACGAATTAAAGGCATTATATATTATCGTAAACGCAGGATTTGCTTCCGAAGTGGTCGAAATTGCCCGGTCGGCGGGATCAACGGGCGCGACCATCATCAACGCAAGAGGCTCGGTTGCCAAGCCCAAAACGATTCTCGGAATTACCATCGATACCGAGAAAGAGATCGTCCTGAGCGTTGTGAAAAAGGACGTAGCTATCAAGATCGTGGAACAAGTAAAGGAAAAAGCGGGCGTAGGTACTGCCGCACACGGTCTGTGCTTTTTCCTCCCCGTCGAGATGTCCACTCTGACCATCCACGAACGGGAAGCAGACAATTCTTAAAAACAGCATATTAGCATATAGCAAGCAGAGGACTGACCAATTGGTCAGTCCTCTGTGCGTTTGTGTATTTGTCATCTTTTCAATATCACACCCGTCTGCCGTAGCGACTCCCCACTACTTCCCCGCTGACCTTGCCGTTGGTCAGGGCGATCAGCCGCTCCTGCAAGGGACGGGTGTATTCGGTAGGGAGAGCGAGGGTGAGGGTGACCTCCGCACCGAAGTCGGTAGACTCTTCGGCGGCAAGGTAATTCTTCAGCTCGTACAGGACGCGCTGATACATACCGTAATCCACCGAAAAGCGGACGAGATCGTAGGGGATCAGCTCCACCACCCCCGCCTCGGCAACCGCCAGCTTGGCGGCGCCCGAGTAGGCGCGGACGAGTCCGCCCGTCCCCAGCAGGATACCGCCAAAGTAGCGGGTGACGGTAATCACCGCATCGGTGAAGCCGCCCTTGCGGATGATGTCCAGCACCGGCATTCCCGCGCTTCCCTGGGGCTCACCGTCGTCGCTGTAGCGCATCCCGCCCGAGGAGAGAAGATAGGCGAAGACGGTGTGTCTGGCGTCGGGATATTTCTTGCGAATCTGCTCCACAAACGCCATCGCCTCCGCCTCGGTAGTCACGGGCTTGGCATAGGCGAGAAACTCGCTCCGTTTTTCCACAAGCGTGGCAAATCCCTCTTTTTCAAGGGTAAAATAGGCTTTTTTCTCCGCCATTATACTTCCTCCGTTTCGGTTTTGTCAGAATCTATGCCGTAAAGTGAATAGGGACCATTCCGATTGCTTCCCTCGTAGGGGATACAGGAAAGTCCTTTGCCGCGCTCAAGTGCACAGGCGATGAGCTTCTTGGTCAGGTCGGGAACGTCCTCCCGGAGCAGTGCCTCGTCCACGGGAATCCACAGCACCTCGCTGTTCTCGTTTCCGTCCGACCGCGCCTCGCCTGAGACGTAGTCTGCCGCGAAGGCAACGTACCAATCGTGGGCGTTAAAGCGGATGCCGATGATCTGGCGGGGAGCAACTTTTACGCCGGTCTCTTCCAGATACTCTCGTACCACTGCTTCCTGTGGGGTCTCCCCCGCCTCCAAGTAGCCGCCGGGAATAATCAGCTTTCCTTTTCCGCCTCCGTAGGTGTGACGTGCCAGCAGAACCTTACCGTCTCGGATGACCACGGCACTCACCGACCAAGACCAATTCGTATTCCCTTCCATCACACTTCTCCTTTCGCTCCGATTTACGGAGTTTATTCTACAATAAAATCCTTAAACCGTCCGCGGAGCTTTTCGTCCAGAAGGGCGACTACCCGCACACCGTTATCCAGATACTCCACGTCCTCCACGGCAGAGGCGGCGTAGAGCTGGGCGATCAGCCCCTGCTTGTTCATAGGAATCATCAAGACGCACATCCGCTTGCCGCCCAGTGCAAGTAATTCCAGCTTGTCCACCAAATCGGGGACTCCTCTGCCGTCCAGCGCGGAGATGGCAACTACGTTCTCTCTGCCCGCCAGTCGGGTCAGCGACTCTGCCGCTTCGGTAGAAACGTCGCACTTATTGAAAACGTAGAGAATCGGTTTATCCGCCGCGCCCAGATCGTACAGGAGTTTTTCGGTGACCTCCAGCTGGCTGTCCGCCTCCGGATCGGATGCATCCACCAAAATCAGGATAGCGTCTGCAAACTTCGCCTCTTCCAGCGTACTGCGGAAGGCGCGGATCAGATGGTGAGGCAGATTTCGGATGAAGCCGACCGTGTCGGTCAGCAGGATTTCCCGTCCGCTGGGGAGGGCGAATTTGCGGGTGGTGGGGTCGAGGGTAGCAAACAGCTTGTTTTCGGCAAGGATGCCCGCGTCGGTGAGACGGTTGAGCAGCGTGGACTTACCGGCGTTGGTATAGCCCACGATGGCGACCTTCAGAATACCCGAACGCTCCCGCTTGGAGCGTTGCACCTGACGGTTGGCGTCCATTTCGGCGATCTGTGCCTCCAGCGCGGCGATCCGACGCTGAACGTGACGGCGGTCGGTCTCCAGTTTGCTTTCACCGGGACCGCGGGTGCCAATGCCGCCGCCCAAACGGGACAGCTCGGTGCCGCGACCGATGAGTCGGGGAATGGTGTAGCGCAGCTGCGCCAGCTCCACCTGCAGTTTGCCCTCGCCGGTGGTGGCGTGGAGGGCGAAGATGTCGAGAATCAGCATGGAGCGGTCGATGACTCGTACCTCAAAATCGTCCTTGCCGTCCTCCAGCGCGTTTTCGATATTCTTGATCTGAGCGGGAGACAGCTCGCAGTCAAAGACCACCAGATGAATGTCGTTGGCTTGGCAGAGCTCCTTGATCTCCTCCAGCTTACCCGTTCCGATATAGGTAGCGGCGACCGGAGTCTGCCGCTGTTGGATGACCTGTGCGAACAGTGTGCCGCCTGCGGTCTCCAATAATTTTTCCAGCTCGTCGAGGGACACGGCGGCTTCCTGCTGATCCATGTCGGGGGTGATCACCGACACCAGCACCGCGCGAGGTGCCTCCTCCGAGCGAAAGATGTTCGTTTGTTCCATATAGTCCTTTCTCCGTTGACGGGTAAGCGACCCGCTCAACAGATCTCGTTTTTCAAATAAAATTCGATGGCGCTGTTGCCGGAAAGCGACTCCAGCAACGCCGTTTTCACATCCTTGGGCAGATAGCGCTTGCCGTCGGGATTGCGGGGATAGGAAAGCGCCTGAGAGAGCGGATTGCGGGGATCGGCAAGGAGCGCTTTCGCAAAGAGCTTCGCCGCACGGCGGTCGGCATCACGAAAGGTTGCCTCCATATCGTCGGGATCGACCTTGCAATCGGCGAAATACCACGGAAAACGCTCGGTCAAATGTCCTGCCAATGCAGGCAAAAGCGCGCCCTTCTTCTCCTTTTCAGCAACCTGCCGCAGATAGGTCAGATTGTCCATACACACAGCGATCTCCTCGTCGGTCAGCTCCAGACGATCTTTTCCGAGGAGCAGCCAAAACGCCTCGCCCATAGCGCGGGCAAGGGCTTCGTCGGTATTCAGCTTCTCCGCCCGCATCCGCAGATATTCTTCTGCCGCCCGCAGATCGGTGCGCTCTAATTCTTCCAAATACAGATCTCGCGTAAACAATGCCATATCAGTTTCCTCTTTCGATGAAAATACCGTCCAATCCCGCTTTTCCCGCGCGGTGGAGCAATTCGATGTCTTTCAGCTCCGCTGAACGGCAACGGATAAATTCCACTCCTGCCAGATCGACCACAGCTCTGCCGAACTCCTTGCCGTAGTCGTCTACCTGCAAAAGCGTCACCGACGTATCGGTGTAGCTCTCCACAAAGCCGGTGAAATTCACGTCGCGGTTGAACATCACCAGCGTTTGATGGGTCTGTGCCCAAGCCAGCAGATCAAAGAGCGGCGAGCCCTCCGTAGAGGGGATCGTCCGCTTCTTCTGCCCTTTCAAATGGGCAAGCTTCAATATCTTCGCGCTGTACGGACGATCCTCGCTGACGCTGAAAACGGTGTCACCCGCCACCACGGCAAAGCCGTCCTCCTCACCGCCGGGGGAAAGAAGATTCAGCAGCAGATCGCTGTCGTCCACGTCCAGCAGATAGCCCAGTAAAAAGGCGTCGCGGGCAAGATCGTCGCAATAGACCGACACGATGGCGTCTTCGTCGGCAAGAGGCTCTAACAGCCGCTTGATTTCGTTGTTCATCTTATATCACCACTTTCGAAAATAACAAAAGAGCGAGAGGGCATAGATTGCACTCTCGCTCTGATAGGCATGGCTATCCGAATTACTTGGACGCGCCTGCCAGACGACGCTTGAACTTGTCCACACGTCCGCCAGCATCGACAAACTTCTGCTTGCCGGTGAAGAAGGGATGGCACTTGGAGCAAATTTCAACGGTCATATCGCCCTTAGTAGAATGGGTCTTGATCTCGGCGCCGCAAGCACATTTGATCGTGCATTCTTTATATTCGGGATGGATTCCTGCTTTCATGATCTCACACCTCTCATAGATTCTTTATCAAACGGTGTTATTATAACACATCTTTTTCGATTTTGCAATAGGTTTTTTCACTTTTTTCAAAAAAATTTTTACAAGTGCTTGAAATGCCGCAAATTTGGTGATACAATATAGGACGGATCAACGAAATACAGGAGCAATTTATGCAAGCAACACTGACCGGGCGAGAGGTAATGCTGTCCGATAAACAGTATTTCCCGAAAAGAAGCCCGATTTCCTTTGAAAACTTTACTAATATATATATGTGGAGAAAGGTAATGAACTATCGCCTGCTGACCGTGAAGGGGGTTCCCTGCCTGACGGGGCATTACGGCAATCATCCCACCTTCTGCTTTCTCCCTGACGTAGCAGAGGATGAGATGCTCCGCGCCGTTCTGGAGGAATTGCGCCGCGCGATCGGCTCTCCCCTGCTCCTTCGTCCGCTGGATGCGGAGAAACTGGAGCGCGTGATGCGGCTCTACCCCGACGCCGAGATCATCGAGGCGCGGTCGATGCACGATTATATCTATTTGCAGTCTGACCTTTCAACGCTGATCGGCAACAGATTTCATCAAAAGCGCAATCACATCAACAATTTTGAGAAGAAGTACAATTGGGAGTACGTTTCGGTAACGCCCGACCAACTTCCTCTGCTCCGCGAGACGGCGGCGCACCTGTTTGCAGTAGACGGACGTCTCCCCGACGAGTACGAGGCGATTTTGGAAATCCTTGACCATTTTGAGGAACTGAAAGTAAAAGCCGGCGTTTTGCTGGTGGAGGGCACGCCGGTTGCCTACTCCATCGGCGAGGTGATGTGTGACGACACTGCGCTGATTCACATCGAGAAAGCCGACCGATCCTATGATGGTGCCTACTCCATGATCAACAAGCTCTTTGCAGGCGAGTTTGCCGATTGCACCTATATTAACCGCGAGGAGGATATGGGCATCCCCGGGCTCAGAAAGGCAAAGACCTCCTACCATCCCGTGCGGATGGGGGAATACTCTATCGCGAAGGTGTAAGGAAGCCGGCACTATACCGCCGACCCCGTAGGGGCGATTCACGAATCGCCCGTCCGTGCAATACGGACAATCAAACATACATCTAAAATCGTTTGTTGCGGGCGATTCGTGAATCGCCCCTACGATTTGGATCGTTGCACGTATTGATTCATAAAAAGCACCCTTACGAATGATGCAAAAAAGCACCCGTAAGGGTGCTTTTTTGCGGTTAAATCTTCTCTTTAACCTTGGCAGCCTTGCCCAGTCTGCCGCGAACGTAGTACAGCTTCGCACGGCGAACCTTACCGCTGCGGATAACGTCAACCTTAACTACGTTAGGAGAGTGAACGGGGAAGGTCTTCTCTACGCCTACGCCGTAGGTCACACGACGAACGGTGAAGGTTTCGGAGATTCCGCCGCCCTTCTTTGCGATGATAGTACCCTCAAAGAGCTGGATTCTTTCCTTGTTACCCTCTTTGATTCGGTTGTGAATGCGAACGGTATCGCCCACGTTGAGAGTGGGAACCTCGCTCTTCAGCTGCTCGTTAGTGAAAGCCTTGATCAGATCCATCAGGTTTTCCTCCTTTTGATTCATAGAACGTTCTTGCGAGCCTGCAGAGGACCGTCCCGTAATATAATATTCGTACGCTCATTGGCGCACAGCGGATATATTATAGCACATCAAAATCCAAATTGCAATACCCTTTTGCAATTTTTTTGCAGATTTTGGCGGATTTTTTGAAGAAATTTGCATCAACCTTGTTGAGGAAAACTCAACGTGCAATGAACCTCATCCGTTCTTTTTCCGTTACTCTTGAGCGGAACCATAATACCATAGTTCGATATCTTCATACAATGAGTTTTTTTCTATTCCTTTGTCGATGCACAATTTAACGCTGATATCTCTAGTGGAGTTTTCGGAATAACGATCATAGTAATAATCATCCGGAAGTTGAATGCTGAATTTAAGGTAATCCTCCTCAATTATTGCAGTAGCATTTCCAATTAACTCATATGGAATTGTTGGAGCACCTCCGTAGTTACGATCATATTCCGCCTTATCATAAGCCATACCATTGAGTCTATATCTTAACTCAACTTTAGCGTCCTTTACTTCGGTTATATTGAGAACAAATTCATCCGAAATTTTCCATTCGCCAATCAAATTATCATTGAATTCGTATTCACGAGACGACCAACTACTGTTCTTAGCCAATGCCCACAATCCCGTTGATTTGTCGTACAAATATCGAACGGTGCTTTCTCTAAAACTACAACCGTATTTATCTGCACAGGACAATTTAATTAGTACCGTATCCATCTGCGCATCGCTATCATACTCGTGATCATATTCGATAAAGATATTATCGTTATCTTCATCATAGTCCGAACAATCCTCTACATACAGCATAAGAATGGATTCGGGCACTTCTTTGGAATTACCGCAACCACTCAAGTTGATCGTGACGCCTAATACCATCAGCATCATAAAAACTTTTATAACTTTTTTCAATCGTATCACCTCTGTAATTTGGTTAAATTTCACTTTATCACACTTTATCCTACTTGTCAATACCCAATCGCACATTATTGTATAATATTTTTGAAAATACTTAAAGTCGGAGGCACCGATATGAGACCCTTGAAAGAGAAGATCAGTATTACGATTGACAATGATGTTTTGGAAGTCCTACGGGAAGAGGCAGAAAAGGATGAGCGCTCCCTGTCACAGTATATCAATTTAATTTTGCGGCAACACATCAAAACGATAAACGAAAAGAAACAAGACGATCATTGAGCAGTCACGTTCTAATCCGCTCCCCTTTCAGGAGCGGATTTTTTGCAAAATTCGCATCAATCTCGTACAAGATTGGTCAAACATCAGCCGTCGCTTCTCTCAACCTACGGTTGATTTTGTCAAAACCGTCTCCATTGCAATCAACCGAGGGCTGTGCTATAATAAAGACAGCCAAGAAGCGGTTGCGACGTCGGCGCGCAGACCGAGCAGTGCTTCGGATGAATATTTCAAATATAAGGAGATTTTATATATGAGTATCGAAACGATGGGCAGTACCATTGCCTCTCTGCGAAAACAAAAGAACGTGACCCAAGAAGAGCTTGCCGACTATGTAGGCGTATCCGCGCAGGCGGTGTCCAAACGGGAGAAGGGCGGCGCCCCCGACTGCGCGCTCCTGCCGAGCATCGCCGACTTCTTTGGGGTGTCGGTGGACACTCTGTTCGGACGGAATGCTATCGATTATAAGGGCGTAGAAGAAGCGCTGGCAAAGAAGATCATGGATACGCCATACAACGAAAAACTGGATTACCTCTATCATCTATGTTGGAATATGCAGATCGCACTTTTCGGTCAATCAACCGACAGACACAAACTAATTACCATCCGCGAGGAGAATGAATCTTCGGATATGCAGATCCTATCAGAATTTCACAATGACGAAGGATATACTCTTGTTGGTGTAGACAGCAGAAATCCATACTTCATGCTGATTCCCCAAATACCAACGCCGAATAAACTTTTAGCAAACAGTACTGATCTGTGCACATTTTTTAAGCTTCTCTCAGATCGTACAATATTTGATGCGATGGTATTGCTTTGCCGTCATCCGTATAGTCAATTCACCATCAAGCCGTTTGCGGATAAATTGAAAATCGACGAGAATAAGGCGAATGAAGTACTTGACTTTCTGATTCAATATGGATGCCTTGCGTTGGAACAGGTTGAAATTGACTATGAGATTCGTACTGTTTATCGATGCTGTAAAGAAGAACTGTCCGCTTTCGCTCCGATTCTGTTACTCGCACAAAGATTTTTGGGAAATAATAAATCGTATTATTTCTACAACGGTGGAACCGCGCCGATTTTGAAATAGCATTTTCTGCTGCTCTCCTAAACGAACCAACAGAGGACGCCACCCTCTACAAGGTTGGTGTTGTTGAATCCGCTCCCTCCTTCGGGAGCGGATTTTTTCATTCTGACCAAAAACATTTCGGAATCCGCGTCGTTTCGATACACTTTGCAAAAACTTTTTCTTTCGACTGCAAAATTTCGCGAAAGCAGTTTACTTTTCTCACCCATTGTGCTATAATAATGAGGAATATTCTCATTTTCGGAAAATTCGCCCGTTCGTATCGGATATCCCAAATCGGAAAAGAGGTCTTTACTTTGAAATATCTGGTTCTGCTGTGCGACGGCATGGCTGACGAAAAAATAGAAGCGCTGGGAAATCGCTCTCCTATGGAGGCGGCAAACAAGCCCTGTATGGACTACCTCTGCGCCCGTTCGATGACCGGCACGGTCTGCAACGTCCCCGAGGGTATGGTGCCCGAAAGCGACACCGCTAACCTCGCCGTCATGTCCTACGATCCCAAGGTCTACTCCCACGGGCGCTCGCCGCTGGAAGCAATGTCCATCGGTCTTACCATGAGCGAGACCACGACCGCCATCCGCTGCAACGTGGTCACCCTCTCCGAGGAGGAAGGCATTGACTACAACGACCGCACTATCCTCGATCACTCGGCAGACGAGATCTCCACCGAAGAAGCAGACGAGCTGATCAAAGCCGTGGAGGAAGCACTGGGCGGCGACGGTCGCCATTTCTACACCGGCATCTCCTACCGTCACTGCCTGCTTTGGGACAACGCACCTACTCCCGTGGATTTTGCCCGTCCCCACGATCATTTGGGGCAGGTCATCGGTCCCTATCTGACCAGCGATCCCGATGCCGACGGCTACCCCTACTACAAGCTGATGCGAGCATCCTACGACGTGCTGAATCATCATCCCATCAACGAAGCGCGCCGCGCACGCGGTCTGCGCCCCGCAAACTCCATTTGGCTGTGGAGCGCGGGAACCAAGCCCGCCCTTCCCTCCTTCCAAGAAAAATGGGGGCTAAAGGCAAGCGTTATCTCCGCCGTTGACCTGATCAAGGGCATCGCCATCTGCGCAGGAATGGAGTCCCTCGACGTGGAGGGTGCTACCGGCAACTTCCACACCAATTACAAGGGCAAAGCCGACGCCGCCATCGATGCCTTCAAACGCGGGCAGGACTTCGTTTACATCCACGTAGAAGGTCCCGACGAATGCGGCCACCGCGGCGAGACGGAGAATAAAGTTGCCTGTATTGAGAAGATCGATCAGGAGATTCTGAAACCCGTTTATGAATATCTTCTGTCTTCCAAGGATGAGTTCAAAATCTTAGTTCTACCCGACCATCCCACGCCCATCCGCGTGCGGACACACACCTCCGACGCGGTTCCCTTCTTCCTGTATTCCAGCCGCGCCGAAGTGGAAGGTCCTGCCGTTTACAGCGAGGAGACCGCCGCGAAAACCGGTCTGCACCTGCCCCGTGGCGAAGAGCTGATGGAACTGATGAATGCCAAGCAGTCGCCCAAGGCGCTTGCCGCCGCCCGCAGCGTTTCGCTGAAGCTGCGCGCCAGTACGTCCTTCCTCTTTGATTGGGTAGAGCTGATCGGCGTCGCGCTGGTGACCGTTCTGCTCCTGATGACGCTGGGCGTGCGCCACTCACCGGTCATCGGCAGCTCTATGTATCCTACGTTGATCGGACAGCCCACCGGCGCATCAGAGTCGATTTACACCAGCCCCGACAACTACGACGTTCTGCTGATCTCAGGGCTGTTCTATACGCCCGATAACGGTGACATCGTGATCATCCAGGATCCGAACAATCTGTCCGAGCCGCTGGTCAAGCGCATCATCGCCACCGAAGGTCAGCATATTAAAATCGATTACGAAAACTGGAAGATATGGATTGACGGCGTTTTACTGGAAGAGGACTACGTCAACTATATCCAAGGCACGCCCATGACCAGTTTCCCCAACAAGATACTGACCGCGCCTGACGAAAACGGCATCTGGGAAGGCACCGTCCCTGCCGGGAAGATCTTCGTTCTGGGCGATAACCGCAACAATTCCAAGGATAGCCGCGCCCTCGGTTATATCGACACGCGCTATATCGTGGGACGGGTGCTCATCCGCCTCTCGCCGCTGGATCGGTTCGGCACGGTAGACTAATTCAATAAGCAAAAGGAGAAAGCTATGCCTTCCAATATTATACAATGGTTCCCCGGGCATATGGCGAAGACCCGCCGCATGATGGCGGAATGTCTGCCATTGGTAGACCTGGTGATCGAGATTCTCGACGCCCGCATCCCCGTTTCTTCGAAAAATCCCGAGGTAGATCGTATCTGCAAAAACAAGCCCCGTTTGGTTCTGCTCAGCAAGGCTGGAATGGCAAATCCCACCGTCAACGCGAGATGGAAGGCTTACTATGCCGAAAAGGGCATTCCCTGTCTGCTCTGCGACTTTATCTCCAAAAACGGCATGGACGGCATCGTCCCCACCGTTCGGGAGCTGATGGCGGAAAAGCTCGCCCGCTACGAGGCAAAGGGAATGCAGGGCAAGGCTCTGCGCGCGATGGTGGTGGGCATCCCCAACGTGGGCAAGTCCTCCTTCATCAACGCCTGCTCGGGCACTAAAAAGGCAAAGGTAGAAAACCGTCCGGGCGTCACCGTGGATAAGCAATGGGTGAAAACGCCCTACGGGATCGAGCTTCTCGATATGCCCGGCGTACTGTGGCCGAAATTTGAGGACGAGATCGTGGGGCAAAATCTTGCGCTCACCGGCGCCATCAAGGACGACGTGTTGAATCTGGACGATATGGCGGTGATCCTCTGCGGCAGACTGCGGAAGATCGCACCGACCGCTCTTGCCGAGCGGTACAAATTGACTCCCGCCGATTGGGACGGTTTGGAAGATTGGGAGCTTTTCGAGCTCATCGGCAGAAAGCGCGGCTTTCTTGTCCGTGGCGGTGAGATCGACTACGACCGCACCGCCAATATGCTGCTGGACGAGTTCCGCGGTGTCAAGATCGGTCGCATCAGCTTGGAAGTTCCCCCGGAGGTATAAGAATGCCCACATATGAATACGAAAGCGCCGCTATCGAGGCGGGCTACGCCGTGATTGCCGGCACCGACGAGGCGGGCAGAGGTCCGCTGGCAGGTCCCGTCTACGCCGCTGCCGTGATCCTTCCTATGGGGCTGGTGATCGACGGTCTCAACGACTCCAAAAAGCTCTCCGAAAAAAAGCGGGAAGCGCTGTTTGACGTGATCTGCCAAGAGGCAATCTCCTACGGCATCGCCTACGCAACGCCCGAGGAAATCGATGAACTGAACATTCTCAACGCCTCCCAGCTTGCCATGCGCCGCGCCGTGGCGATGCTGACCCCCGCTCCCGACCTGGTGCTGGTGGACGGCAATGTGGCGCGTGAGTTTCCCATGAATACCCAAACCGTGGTGAAGGGCGATTCTCTTTCCATGTCCATCGCCGCCGCATCGATTTTGGCAAAGGTCAGCCGTGACCAAGTAATGGCAGAGCTTGCCAAGGAATATCCCCAATATCAATTAGACAAACACAAAGGCTATCCCACCCCGCTGCACATGAATTTGGTGCGGGAGTTTGGTCCCTCTCCCATCCACCGCAAGTCTTTTCTCAAGTTTCTGAACAAATGAGTGCCTATCCCAACTCCCCCGCCGACCGTCGGGGCATCGGCAGATTCTGTGAATCCGCCGTCGCCGACTATCTGACCGCACGGGGATATACCATCGTTGCCCGCGGATTCACCGTCAAAGGCGGCGAGATCGATCTGATTGCCGAAGACGGCGCCACTCTCCTTTTCGTTGAAGTAAAGGGGCGTACCGACGGCGATCAGATCCGCCGATTCGGCAGACCCGCCACGGCGGTCAACGCCGCAAAGCGCGAGCATCTGCTTTTTGCGGCGCGTGAGTACATCCGTCGCACGGGCAACGCGAAAAAGCCGCGTCTGGACGTTGCTGAGGTCTATATGACCTCGGTAGAAGCCATCACCGATACATCCGAGCAATGGACGGCGCTGACCATCCGCTACTACCCCGCCGCCTTCCGAGGCTGATATAATAAGGATTCATGAAATACTTTGACCTCCACTGCGACACGCTTCCCATCGTTACGGAGAAGCGCAAATCTTTAGTAGACAGCAAAATGATGGTGGATCTTGCCGACCACCCTTTCGAGCAATACACGCAGGTATTGGCAATATTCAGCGATCCCGCACTCTCTGCCGATGACGCCTACGACCGCTTCTTCGCGTGCCGCAGGCATCTGGACATTCTGACTCTGCCCGAGACCTTCAGTTGCATTCTCTCTGTCGAAAACGGCAGTCTCATCGGTGATCGTCCCGAGCGGATCGACCGCCTTGCAGATGCCGGCGTGCGCCTGATGAATCCCGTATGGGCGGGCGACAATCTCATCGGCGGCGCATGGGACACCCACCATGGGCTGACCTCTTTCGGTCGGACGGTCATCGACCGCGCATATGAGAGCGGCGTCATCCCCGATCTTTCCCACGCCTCCGACGAGATGGCAAAGGAGATCCTGCAGGTCGCATCCCGTAAAGAGATGCCCGTTATCGCCAGCCACTCCTGCGCCCGCGCAGTGCATTCTCACGGACGAAATCTCCCCGACGATTACTTCCGCCAAATCATGGCTTCGGGCGGCATCGTGGGGCTGTCCCTCTATCCCCACCATCTGACCGACGGGGAATGCACCATGGAGACCATCCGCCGTCATCTGGAGCATTATCTGTCGCTGGGCGGCGAGGATCATATCGCCATTGGTGCCGATTGGGACGGTATCGAATGCACGCCCGACGGTGTTTCCTCCATCCGCGATATTCCTGCGCTCTCCGACTATCTCCGCCAAAACGGTTGGTCAGAGCGACTGCTGGAAAAGTTATTCTGTCAAAACGCCGCCAACTTCTTCAGACGGTTGCATATCCCGTTCTGATTCCCTCTCCTACATATCAAAGGAAAGGACTCCTCAAAATGAAAAAAATCCTACTCCTTGCTACAGGTGGCACTATCGCCTCCAAGGCAACCGAAAACGGGCTGGTTCCGCAGATCTCCTCCGAAGAACTGCTGACCTTCGTCCCCGAAGTAGCAGATCTTTGCACGGTAGACGCACTGCAGGTCTGCAATCTGGACAGCACCAATCTCCGCTATCCCGAATGGCTCGCCATCGCAAAGGCGGTGGAGGATCAATATGCGGATTACGACGGCTTTGTGGTCACTCACGGTACCGACACCATGGCGTACACCGCCGCCGCGCTGTCCTACTTGATCCAGAACAGCAAAAAGCCCGTGGTGCTCACCGGCTCGCAAAAGTCCATCTATTCCCGAGATACCGACGCCCGAAGCAATCTGATCTCCGCTTTCCGCTTTGCGACAGACGAACGGGCAAACGGCGTTCACATCGTGTTTGACAACAAGGTCATCTTAGGCACCCGCGCCCGCAAGACCCGCACCAAGTCCTACAACGCTTTTTCCTCCATCGACTTTCCCGAGATCGCCCGCATCCGCGAAGGCGTGCTCTACTATTATATTGAAGAAAAGGTCACGGGAGAGCCGATCTTCTATCACACGCTGAATCCGAAGGTCTATGTTCTGAAACTCATTCCCGGCATGGATCCCGCCATCTTCGGCTATCTGAAAGCCCACTACGATGCGCTGGTCATCGAGTCCTTCGGCGTAGGCGGTCTTCCCTGCTACAACGACGCCGACTTCACCGACGCGATCCGCGATTTTCTCGACGCGGGAAAGACCATCGTCATGACCACCCAAGTCCCCCACGAGGGCAGCGACATGGGCGTATACGAGGTAGGCTATCGGGTGAAGGAGGCCTTCGACCTGATCGAAGCCTACGACATGACCATCGAGGCGGTGACCACGAAGCTGATGTGGATCCTCTCCCTCACCTCTGACAGAGAGGAGATCAAACGCCTCTTCTACACGCCCGTTCAGCGGGACATCGTATTCGGGGCACCACTATCGCACCGTTAATGATATCCAATCGATACTACCGGCAGATCTCCCGAGGAGATTGCCGAACCAATCATCGCGTCCATTCACCGATAAGCCGCATTCAAATCTACACCTGCGAGGTACAAACCTATGGAACACATCCACTACATCAGCTCCCGCGGAAATTCCGCACCCGTCAAAGCATCCGAAGCGATCCTGCGTGGCATCGCGCCCGACGGCGGCCTCTATCTGCCCGAGCGCCTACCTACCCTCACAAGGGAGGATCTTGCCACTCTGCTTTCCCTCTCCTATCCCGAGCGGGCAGCCAAGATTCTCTCTATGTATCTGACCGACTACACCGAGGACGAGCTCCTTGCCGATTGCAAAGCGGCTTACGGTGAGCGCTTCATCCCTGCGCCCACCGCCATTCACGCGCTCCGTGACGGCGTGTCTGTGCTGGAGCTGTGGCACGGTCCTACCTGTGCCTTCAAAGATATGGCGCTGCAGATCATGCCCCGTCTGCTCTCCCGCGCGCTGGAAAAGACCGGCGAAGAGCTGGACGCACTGATCCTGGTCGCCACCTCGGGTGACACCGGCAAAGCGGCGTTGGAAGGCTTCCGCGACGTTCCGCGCACTTCCATCCGGGTGTTCTACCCCGTGGACGGCGTATCCCGCACGCAGAAGCAACAGATGGCAACCCAGGAGGGCGATAATGTCGCCGTCACCGCCATCTACGGCAATTTCGACGACGCCCAGAGCGGCGTGAAGCAGATCTTCGCCGATCCCCAAATAGCAGAAGCTCTGGCTGTGCAGGGCAAGTTCCTCTCCAGCGCCAACTCCATCAACTGGGGGCGACTGGCTCCTCAGATTGTGTACTATGTATCGGCTTACTGTGATCTGGTAAACGCAGGCGCCATCCAAATGGGCGACACGCTCGATATCACCGTTCCTACCGGCAATTTCGGCAACATCCTTGCCGCATGGCTGGCAAAAGGTATGGGCGTGCCGCTGGGAAAACTGGTCTGCGCATCCAACTCCAACAACGTGTTGACCGACTTCCTCTCCACCGGCACCTACGACAGGCGACGTCCCTTCCATACCACCGTCTCTCCGTCCATGGACATCCTCATCTCCTCCAATTTGGAGCGTCTCCTCTACTTCGCCGCAGGAGCCCAGCGTTGTGCCGCTTATATGAAAGCACTCTCCACCGACGGTAAGTACACCGTGGACGCCGACGTGTTCGAGATCATCCGCCGCGATTTTACCGGCGACTACTGCTCCGAGGAGGCTTGTCTTGATCGGATCGCCTCCACCTTCGCAAATTACAACTACCTTCTCGATCCCCACACCGCCGTGGCGGTCACCGCCGCCGAACGGTATCTCTGCGGTAACGAGAGCGAGCATATGCTGGTGGTCTCCACCGCATCGCCCTATAAGTTCACGCCCGCTGTGGCAAAAGCGCTGGGAATCCCCGCCAACGAGGACGAAGAAGCCTGCATGAACGCCGTTGCCGCCGCTACGGGCACGACTCCGCCTGAGCCGCTGACCGCAGTGTTTACGAAGCCTATCCGATTTGCCAAGGTCATCGACAAGGCAGACATGACCAAGGACGTTTTGGGTGAGTAACTGAGCACGCCCCTGTAGGGGACGCAGTTGCTATGCAACTGCATCCCCTACCAAAAGATAACAAATCGGTACGTCACAGTTCCTTCGGCTTGAAGGTAGCGCAGACCGTGTCCTTCCCCGAGGAGGCATAGGTAGGTCCCACCGCGATCCGATTTGCCGTGCAGGTGCAGTCCCCACTGTGATAGGCACAGTTCTGCACGCGGCAGACGATCTGCTCCTCCTGCTCTCCGAAGATACTCTTCTCACGTTTCTTCATTTTATCCATAGAATCACCCTTTCTTTCGATCTATCCGTAGCATTTCCCTTTTTTCAGGATTCATACGAAGGAGTTTACCATGGCACTTTATACCATTGCTGATCCCCACCTTTCTCTTGCCAAGCTCAAGCCGATGGATGTCTTCGGCACCCGTTGGCAGAACCATACCGACCGTCTCATCAAGGGCTGGAAATCGGTTGTCACCGATGACGACACCGTCCTGGTGGGCGGCGACATTTCGTGGGGCATCTCACTGGACGAAGCGGCGCCCGATCTGGCGCTGATCGATTCCCTGCCCGGAAAGAAGATCTTTCTCCGCGGCAACCACGACTATTGGTGGAATACGCTCCAAAAGAACAACGAGCATCTTGCCGCCTGCGGTCACACTACCATTGACTTTCTGCAAAATAACGCCCACATCTGTGAGGATTTTGTGATCTGCGGAACCCGCGGCTGGTACAACGACCCCGGCGTCGCCCCAAAGGAAACCGATTATAAAAAGATCGTCTCCCGCGAGGCGATCCGTCTGGAGTTTTCGCTGAAAGCGGGCGCTGCCATCGCCGACGGACGGGAGATGCTGGCGTTTTTCCACTTTCCCCCCTACTACGGCGACTACGTCTGCCGTGAGCTGATCGATCTGCTCCACGCCTACGGGATCAAGCGCGCCTATTTCGGACATATTCACGGACAGTACCGAATCCCGCCGTCTACCGAGTTTGAGGGCATTCAGTTCACCGTCACTTCGTCCGATTATCTGTCCTTCGTCCCCCTCAGAGTCTTCCCGAGCCTGTAATTTTGCAAAAAAGAGCAGGAAGTTTCGCTTTTCCTATTGACAAAACCATATTTTTTATGTAAAATAATTAGGTATGTATAAAATACGCTTGTAAATCATGGAGGAATAGAAATCATGAGTCTGAAATCCGTTACCAGCCCCGAGACCAACGTATCGGTTCTGGAAATTACCATCGATAGCGAGACCTTCAACGCCGCTGTCACCGCTGCATATAATAAAAAGAAGGGCTCCATCACCGTTCCCGGCTTCCGCAAGGGTAAGGCTCCTCGTTCCATCGTAGAAAAGATGTACGGCGCCGGCTTCTTCTATGACGACGCGCTCAGCGCAGTCGTTCCCGCCGCCTACGAGGAAGCACTGAAGGAATCCGGTCTGAACGTCGTATCCGCTCCCGAGTACGAGGTAGTGTCCATCGACGAGAACGGCGTTCTGGTCAACGCCAAAGTTTACACCAAGCCTGAGGTTTCCATCGAGGGCTACAAGGGCATCGAGGTCAAGCGCACCGTTGCTCCCGTTTCCGATGACGCAGTTAATTCCGAGATCGCTCGCGTTCAGGAGCGCAACGCCCGTACCGAGGAGATCACCGACCGTGCCGCTCAGTTGGGCGACACCGTCAACATTGACTACGAGGGCTTTAAGGACGGCGTGGCATTTGACGGCGGCAAGGCCGCAGGTCACAATCTGGAGCTGGGCTCCGGCTCCTTCATCCCCGGCTTTGAGGATCAGATCGTCGGTCACTCCATCGGTGAGTCCTTCGACATCAACCTGTCCTTCCCTGCTGATTACCACGCAGAGGAGCTGGCCGGTGCTGCCGTTACCTTCAAGATCAATCTGAACGGCATCTCCACCAAGATCCTGCCCGAGCTGGATGATGACTTTGCAAAAGACGTTTCCGAGTTTGACACTTTGGATGAATACAAGGCTGACGTTCGGGCTAAACTCGAGGCAGACGCCGCAAAGCGCGCTGACAACGAGGTCGAGAACCAGATCATCGACGCACTGACCGAGAAGCTGGTTGCCGAGATCCCCGAGCCCATGATCGTTACCGAGACCGAGAACTTCGTTCGCGACTACGACAACCGTCTGCGGATGCAGGGTCTGAAGCTGGACGATTACCTGAAGTACACCGGTATGTCTCTGGATGACATCCGCGCACAGATGCGTCCCCGTGCTGAGAGCCAGGTAAAGGTTCGTCTGGCACTGGAGAAGATCGCCGCTTTGGAGAACATCACCGCCTCCGACGAGGACGTTGAGGCCGAGCTTACCAAGCTGGCTGAGGCGTACAACATGGAGCTGGACCGTGTCAAAGCACTGGTCGATCCTGCTGACGTAAAGGCTGACGTTTGCATTCAGAAGGCAGTTGAACTGGTCAAGGCAAACGCCGTGATCACCGAAGCAGCTCCCGAGGCAGCTGCAGAATAAGCGACTTTCGTCAAAAAAGCGCACTATTGTGCTTCTTTAGCGAATCAGTATCACATCGGGGGAATTCGAGGGCGCAGCCCCGATTCCCCCGCTTTTATCCCCGAGCGACCGTCATCGGTCACTCGACTCAATCCATCGAAAGGCAAGGTAATCCTATGGCACTGGTACCAACCGTAATCGAACAGACTGGTCACGGCGAGCGGGCTTACGACATCTACTCCCGTCTGCTGAACGACCGCATCATCTTCCTCTCCGACGAGATCAACGACGTAACGGCTTCCCTGACCGTTGCACAGCTCCTTTTCTTGGAGGCACAGGATCCCGACCGTGACATCTCGCTCTACATCAACTCCCCCGGCGGCTCCATCTCTGCGGGGCTTGCCATCTACGACACCATGAATTATATCAAATGCGACGTGTCCACCATCTGCATCGGCATGGCAGCCAGCATGGGCGCATTTCTGCTCTCCGCAGGTGCTAAGGGCAAGCGTCTTGCGCTCCCCAACGCCGAGATCATGATCCACCAGCCGTTGGTGGGTGGTATGCAGGGGCAGGCGTCCGACATCAAGATCCACGCCGATCATCTGCTCCGCACCCGCGAAAAGATGAACACCATCCTTGCCGCCAACACCGGTAAGACCGTGGACGAGATCGCACGCGATACCGAGCGCGATAACTTCATGTCGGCTGCCGAGGCTTGCGCCTACGGGCTCATCGACCGGGTCATCGAAAAGCGTAGCTGATCCGAAGCATTACCAAACGCCGCAGAGCAGAACTGCCCTGCGGCTTTACGACTACTGATCAAACAAGGAGGTTTGCAATGGCTGACAACCGGCAAACGAATGATAAGCTCCGCCGCTGTTCCTTCTGCGGACGCACCGAGCGGCAGGTGGATTTTCTGATCCCCTCCCCTTCCGGCGTCTGCATTTGCGACGTCTGCGTGGAGGTCTGCGCCGACATCATCGACGAGGAGACCAGCGTCGTCCACGAATCTACCCTTTCGATGGACACTCTGCCCCGCCCTGCACAGATCAAGGCGCAGCTGGACGAATACGTCATCGGACAGGATGCCGCCAAGAAGGCACTGTCGGTGGCGGTATACAATCACTACAAACGAATTCTTTCCAAGGGTTTGGACAAAAAGAAAAAGCGCGGGCGTCCCAAAAAGCAATCCGAGACCGTAGCCGATTCGGTAGAGATCCAGAAGTCCAACGTACTTCTGCTCGGCCCCACCGGTGTGGGTAAGACCTTCCTGGCGCAGAATCTGGCGCGGGCACTGAACGTCCCCTTCGCCATCGCCGACGCTACCACCCTCACTGAGGCGGGCTACGTGGGCGAGGACGTGGAGAACATCCTGCTCCGCCTTCTTCAGGCTGCCGATTTCGACGTAGAGCTTGCCGAACGCGGCATTATCTATATTGACGAGATCGACAAGATCTCCCGTAAGAGTGAGAACCGCTCCATCACCCGTGACGTTTCGGGCGAAGGTGTTCAGCAGGCACTGCTGAAGATTCTGGAGGGCACCGTTGCCAACGTCCCTCCTCAGGGCGGACGCAAACACCCCGGGCAGGAGTTCATTCAGATCAACACCGAGAACATTCTCTTCATCTGCGGCGGCGCGTTCGACGGTTTGGAAAAGACTATTTCGAAGCGCGTATCCGAAAAGGCTTCCATGGGCTTTGGCGGGCATCTGGTGAAGAAGGAGAGCGAGGAGCAGGACGATCTGCTCTCTAAGGTCACCCCCCACGACATCGTAAAGTTCGGTCTGATCCCCGAGCTGGTAGGACGACTGCCTATGATTGTCAGCCTCGATAATCTCAACGCCGAACTGCTGACCAAGATCCTCACCGAACCCAAGAACGCCCTGACCAAGCAGTATCAGGCTCTGCTTCTGATGGACGGCGTCACCCTCACCTTTGAGGAGGATGCTCTGAAAAAGATTGCCGAGCTTGCCATCTCCCGCAGAACGGGAGCGCGCGGTCTGCGTGCGATTTTGGAAGAGATCATGCTGGATCTGATGTACGACATCCCCTCCCGGGACGACGTGGCAGAGGTCATCATCACCGCCGGCGCGGTGGATAAGACCGAAGAACCGAGATTGGTGCTGAAGCAAGTCGCAATCCCTGCGACGGCTGAGGTTGCGATGATTGAAGAATGAAAAATACCGGTGCAACCAACGGCTGTACCGGTATTTTCTTATTTCGCTCCTATCCGTCCCATGATCTTCCGCAGTACGGGATACAAGAGACACGCCAGCGCTACGCTGATGCCGCCTTTGATCAGATAGGGGATCAGATTGAGGATGGCTTTGCCGAATCCGTATAGAAACCATTCGTAGGCGATGTAACCTGCCGCCATTACCAGTTCGCCGAGAACGGCGGAGCAGATCAGCCCGATAAACGCCAGCTTGCGGGGCAATATTTTCCGAAGGAGCGCATATGCCAGCCACGCCACTGCGGCGGTTGCGGCTTTGTCTAAAAAAGTAACGGGCGCGTAGGAGGCAAAGCCCGTGAAGATATCGGCAAACATCGAGCCGACTCCCGCGGCGATAACGCCGGGCAGTCCCAACAGCCAGCCGGAAAGAAGCACGAACACGTCCCCAAAGTGAATATAGCCTGCCGTGGGGACGGGAATCTGCACTACCATGGTCATTACACAGCAGAGCGCGGCAAAAAGTGCCGCTAAAGTGAGTCGAAAGGTTTTGTAATTATATTTCAAGAAAATTCCTTCTTTATTAGTTAATTTTCCAAAGAATTGCAAGTATTGAATCCGTGACCAAAAGGTCACGGATTCGTTGTTAAAATCATTATCCCGCGCGGCAAGTATTTGCCGTGCATTTTGAAGGTTTTAGGAGTTCCAAGAACCCTTTTTCAAAAGGGTTCTTGGTGGGGTGCGGGGCAACGCCCTGCGTTTGGATTAATATTTTTCCTTCGTAGCGATCTGCTGCAAAGCTTTTGCAAAGAATGCGTCAAAGGTCATATTCTCGGAGGAACCGTCACGGTAGCGGACTGCAACCATACCGGATTCCGCCTCGTTGGCGCCGACTACCAGCATATAGGGAGTCTTTTCCAGCTGAGCGGCACGGATCTTGTAGCCGATCTTCTCATTGCGCTCGTCTACTTCCACGCGCATCCCTGCCGCTTTCATCTTGGCAGCCAGACCTTCTGCGTATTCGTGCTGTTCAAAGCCGATGGGCAACACCTTCACCTGAGTAGGCGCCATCCACAGAGGCAGTGCGCCCGCATACTTCTCGATCAGATACGCCAGCGTCCGCTCGTAGCAGCCCATAGCCGTACGGTGAATGATATAAGGACGTCTCTTCTTGCCGTCGGTATCGGTATATTCCATATCAAACTGCTCTGCCAGCAGCTGGTCTACCTGGATGGTAACGATAGTATCTTCTTTACCGAAGACATTGCGGTACTGGATATCCAGCTTGGGACCGTAGAATGCCGCTTCGTCGATGCCGATAGAGTATTCTACGCCCAAATCGTCCAGAATCTTGCCCATAACAGACTGCGCTTCATCCCACTGCTCGGGAGTGCCGATATACTTGGTGCCTGCCTTGGCGGGATCCCACTGAGAGAAACGGAAAGAACAGTCCTCCAACAATCCCAAGGTTCCCAAGCAATACTTCGCCAGCTCCAGACAGCCACGGAACTCATCCTCCAACTGTTCGGGACGCAGGATCAGGTGACCCTCGGAAATGGTGAACTGGCGCACACGAATCAGACCGTGCATCTCGCCCGAATCCTCGTTACGGAACAGAGTGGAGGTCTCGCCCAGACGCATGGGCAGGTCGCGGTAGGAACGCGCCTTGTTCAGGAATACCTGATACTGGAAGGGGCAGGTCATGGGACGGAGCGCAAAGCACTCCTTGGTCTCGTCGTTGGGGTCACCCAGCACGAACATTCCGTCCAGATAGTGATCCCAGTGACCGGAGATCTTGTACAGATCGGATTTTGCCATCAAAGGAGTCTTGGTCAACAAATAGCCGCGCTCCTGCTCGGTGTCCTCGATCCATCTCTGCAGTAGCTGGATGACTCTTGCGCCCTTGGGAAGCAGGATGGGCAGACCCTGACCGATGGTGTCTACGGTGGTGAAATAGCCCAGCTCTCTGCCCAGCTTGTTGTGATCGCGCTTCTTGGCTTCTTCGCGGGCAGTCAGGTAAGCGTTCAGCTGATCCTTGTTGGGATAAGCCACGCCGTAGATACGCTGGAGCTGCTTCTGATCGGACTTGCCTTCCCAGTAGGCACCGGTGCACTGAGTCAGCTTGAACGCCTTGATAGCGCCGGTTGCGAAGAGGTGAGGACCTGCGCAGAGATCCACGAACTCGCCCTGACGGTAGAAGGAGATCTCCTCGCCCTCGGGAACTCTGCCAATGAGCAGAACCTTGTAGGGCTCGCCCTTCTCTTCCATCAGCGCGATTGCCTCGTCGCGGGGGAGAGTGAAGCGTTCCAGCTTGAGATTCTCCTTAACGATCTTCTTCATCTCGGCTTCCAGCGCGGTCAGTGCCTCGGGACCGAAAGAGACGTCGGAGTCGATATCGTAATAGAAGCCTTCCTCAATGGAGGGGCCGATGGTGAGCTTTGCGTCGGGATAGAGACGCTTCACTGCCTGCGCCAGCACGTGGGACGCGGTGTGGTTGAAGGTACGCTTGCCGCTCTCGTCAGCAAAGGTGAGGGGGGTAACGGTATCGCCGTCATGGATAGGGGTAGTCAGATCGACCGTCTCCCCGTTGACCGATGCCGCGATGACCTCGCGGGTGATGAGCTCCGCCTCTTTGATGGCGTCGTACGCCGTAACGGCAGTCTCGGATTCCAGCAGAATGTTGTTGACTTTGACTTTCATTGTAAGTCCTTCCTTTCTTCTTTTCTGCGTCGGGGAACATAAAAAGTACCCCGTACGCTCGTAGTTTGCTTGTAAACTACATTGCATACGGGGTACAAAGTTTATGCCGCTTGCGAACGACTCGCCAATTGCGTCAGCAATTGGCGTAGTTCGCTTGCGAACTACATTGTACGGTTCCACCCGTGTTTTTCACTCATTTGACTGTTTGATTGACCATTTGGGTGGTAATCATCGGGGGCACAGCACGGTACTTGCAGCAGATATACCGCTCTCTGGAGAAGTGCGATCCCGGGATCGTGTCCCAAGGTAAGCATCCATCGATGCTTACCTTGGATTATACACCCGAAAAAGCGATTTGTCAAGAGTTTTTTTGAAATTTTCCCAAAGATCAGCCCTTCGCCAGGATCTGTACCTCGGAAATACCGACCGTATCGGAATCGTTGAAGGTGATGGTGATAGTTTGCACCTTGGTTTGATGGGAAAGCTCCAGGATCGCCGCAGAACCGGAATAGACCTGCTTCGACCGCTTATTGTAGGAATCCGACAGCACTTTTACGTCGTCGATCACGTACAGACCGTCGATCTCAATGCGCGCGACCGAGGTGAAGATCTGCTCATAATCCGCGCTGTTGTAAACTACGATAGAGGACAGCTCCACGGGTGCGTCAAAGGTGAAGGTCAGCGAAGAAACGCCGCCGTTCGTCTTTGCCTCGGCGTCGGAATAAGCTTTTCCTGCACCGGTAATACCGTCGGTGAGGTACTGCAGCGTATCTTCCTTCACATTATCAGAGGAGACCGTCGCCTTCCCTGCCACGTTGGTGAGCTCCGAAACCGCGTCGGGCACCTTCTGGGCGGTGACGGTAGGGCCGTTGACGTAGAGCGTGCCGTCCTCACGGTAGCCGACGGAGTCGATGGTGAAGTGACGCCATACGTCGGTGTTGGGCATCAGAGTATGGTAAACGATATAATCCTCCTCCCCGATGGAGAGGAACATGGCGTGACCGGTGCCGATAAAGTAGTCCCAATTGTCCTCGCTGTCGGGAGAGATGCCCATGATCTGCGCCTCTCCGTCGGGGAGCTTGGTAAAGCCGCTCAGCGGATCGGTGGAGATGGCGTAGCCGATGCTGTAATATTGGGAGCCGAAATAGTTTGCGCTGTAGGTAAGGTAGTAAACGCCGTTATATTTCAGCATATAGGGACCCTCGTTCCACATGGCGTTTGCATCCTGTACTTCCCACTTCTGGGTAAAGGCTCCTGTCTCGTCCACGGTGCTTCTGCCCACCTCGGTAAGCTTCACGGGCTTGGCGCCCGCCTGGATGGTATAGGGATTCTCCAGCTCAATTCCCCAGATGGTAGAGCGGCGGGTAGAGTTGGTACCGCCGGAAGAGGAGTTGTCGCCGATCTGATCGCGGGCGAAATAGTAGTACATCGAGCCGTCGTCATCGATGAAGAGAGATCCGTCGATGGTGGGGAAGTTGCTGCCGAAGTCGAAGATTGGCTTGCTGCCGTCCACGCCGGGTGCAACCTCGTTGGTGAAGGGACCTGCGGGGCTGTCTGCCACCGCAACGCTGCCGTGGAGCACGCCTCCGTCGCCGGTGGCGGCGGTGTAGTACATATAATATTTGCCGTCGATCTCAAAAACCTCGGGTGCCCACAGACGGCTGGTGCACCAGTCGCCCCGTGCGGGCTGGAAACAGACCCCGCCGTTTTTCCAGTTGACCAGGTCGGTGGAGGTGTAGTATTCGAAGGTCTCCTCGATCTTACCGGGGTTCGAATACTTCCGGGTGGTGCCATAGAGATAGAACGTCCCCGTTTCCTCGTGATAGAACAGGAAGGGGTCACCTGCCAGCGGACCTTCGTTGAAGGCGTCGTTGTTGTAGAACAGGTTGGAGGTCTCAGAGGATTTTACGGGATTTGTGAAGGTCAGCGTCTCGTCGAAGGTGGGAGTAAAGACGGTGTCGCCGACGGTGGTCTGCGCGGCACTCGTTTGCTCTGCCGCAGAATCAGGCGTTTGCCCGCAGGCAAACAGCACGGTCAGACAGCAAAAGAGTGCGGCAAGTTGTAAAAACAGTTTTTTCATAGCAGATTCCTTTCCGAAAGGGCAATCGTATTCAATCAGTTTATTGTACCATACCGTTGAAAATTTGGCAATCGTCTTCGAAAAAAATCGTAAAAAACGGGACGACTCCCGCATAATGTGGGAAGCCGTCCCGAAGCTTACAATTGGTATTTCTTTTTCATCCAACGGGCAATATACACCACGGGCGTGTCACAGAGTGAGGTGACGATGAAGATCAGATAGCTGGAGCCCATGATACTGAGCAGGGTGGACGTCGGATAGGCACCCCAGAAGGCGCAGAGCGTAAACAGCACCGTATTGAGCATCTGCGACACCAGCGTGGAGCCGTTATTGCGCAGCCACAGGAAGCGATGGCTGTCGCCGTACTTCTTTTCGGTGTACTCCCACCACTTGTGGTAAAGCCACACGTCAAAGCGCTGGGTCACGGCGTAGACCAACATACTGGAGAGGATGGTGCGGGGCGTGTTGGCAAAAACCCGTCGAACACCCTCCATCACGGTATCCCCTTCGGCAGGGATGAAGAGCAGCCAGCTTTGGGTGGTCAGCACGAAGATCAGCGAGGTAAAGATACCCAGATTCACCGCGCGGTCGGCGGCTTTCTTGCCCTCGTTTTCGCTGAGGATGTCGGTGATAAGAAAGGACGCGGCAAAAAGGACGTTGCCCAGCGTCTGCTCCATCCCGAAGGCGCTTACCAAGATCATGACCTCGATATTGGCGGCAACCGTGGAAAAGACGGTCATGGCGTAAAGTCCCGCTTTTCCGAAGAGCCGCCACGCCACCAGGACGGCGCTGAAATGAAAGAGCAGCGATCCGATCAGTAAAAGTTCATTTTGAAACGGCATAGTATCCTCCTATTCCCCGACGCCGAAGTCGGTATTTTCCACTAAAATGTCCACCCGCAGATCATCCTTATAGCGCGGGACGACCTCCTCGAGAAACGCCCGCACCGCCTCGGGATCGGGCTTGATGGGGGTGGTGTTTTCCACCATCAGATTTACGCAAACGCGTGAAAAATGAGCCAGTCCGCACTCGATGTCGGCGGTCATGGAGGCGGCAGTCTGCCCCGCCAGCCCACAGAGGAGATTGACCTCCCCGAATCCTGCGGCGGCGATCTCAGCGGCGGATATCCTGCCGATGCCCTTGCGGAGAATCCGCTCGCGGAAATCGGCGTCGAAGGTCTCCACGCCGATCTTGAAGATCACGTCTGTCCCCACCGCCGCAAACCGCTCCCGAAAGGGGGCGAGGGCGTCGCGGTGCATCCAGTGGCACTCGATGTGCAGGGTGTGAATAGAACGGCGTTGGCAGATCTGGGTGAGCAGATCGACGGTGCACCCGTCCAGATCCACAAAGCTGCCGGAGTTGATGACCTCCAGCCGACCGTATTCGCCGGTGATCTGCTCCAGCACGGTGCGGTTGAGGGCGAAGTTTGCCGCCTCATCGGGGGACGAGTCGGTATGGTAATCGCAAAAGGTACAGCGGCGCCAACGGCATCCGCTCCCCCGCAGAAGCACGATCTCCCGGGGATTTTTATCGGTGATAATACTGTATCGGTTCAAAAAGTACACTTCCCTTCAGGCGTTGGCGCAACAAAAAGGGCGCACTACGGCGCCCTTGCGGTCTTGTTGCCCGTAGTTTTGTTTTAGGACAGGATGGTCACGAACTGTCCGCCAATTCGGCTGGGAGTATTATAGCACAGGTTTGGGGCAATTGCAAGGGGGATGGGGGAAATTTTATTCAATAGCGTTCTGAACTATTGCGTCGATTTTCAGACAAACACCACGAAAATCAATGTCTATTTCGTGATTCGCAATGCGCAATACACGCAAATTCATTTTTTTTAATTCTGCGGTGCGTTGCACATCCAAACGAGATTGACCGGCTGTATAATGCCATTTTCCATCAAGCTCTATTACCAATCTTGCTTTTGCGCAATAAAAATCTGCAATATAATTATCAATCGCCTTTTGTCGCTGAAATCGAATCGGATAAGTTCGCAAGAACTCATACCACAATTTTCGCTCCCACGGTGTCATTTGCTTGCGCAAAGCACGTGCCAACTCAATATTGGATTTGTTGTATTTTAGCATATTGATTCTCCATATCAGATACGCTCTTCCTTGCCTCCCTCTGACGAGGGAGGTGGCACGGCGAAGCCGTGACGGAGGGAGAGACTCGCTAATCTCATTGATTGGCAGTCGTATTGCAATTCTATGTATCTCTCCCTCAGTCGCCTACGGCGACAGCTCCCTCGTCAGAGGGAGCCAAGGAGTGGTACAAACTCGCCATTCAATTTCGATACAGTCGTTTATTGATCGCTTCTGCTTCTTCTGAAAACTCTACGGTATGAAGATAGTCTTTCACTCGAATTTCCATCACTTCTACAGGCACACAGGTGACTTTGGATACCCATTGCCAAGCGTCTATCTTTACAAATGTGTCTGACTTTACTTTGTACACATACCCCGTTCCATCGGGATTCAGCGAACCATACAGAAGATTCGTCCTACCATTTTCACATTCAAAAGCACGCTTCCCTTCCGGAGAATCCGGATACCAACGAATAGGTAGGGCAAACGGGATCACTTCATCCATCGTCTCTGCCGCATAGATCGCTTGCATGGATTCCAGTTCACTTGCACCTCCGGCTTGCTGTGGTACAAGTATATCAAGCTTATACTGGCTTCCATGATACAAATACAGCGGTTTTTCATTCATTTATTATTCCTCATCTGATATACTTCTGCATAAAATCAATGATCAGCTTCCGCGTCTCTTCCGCCGCGTTGGCGGTGAGGAAGGGACGCTCGGGATGCCATTGGAGGGCAAGAATCTTCATATCGTCGGAGTAGAACGCTTCTACCACGTCGTTTTCCTCGTCTACCGCCAGCGGCTCGAAGCAAGGGGCGAGATCGTCGGTGTAGATCACGTCCTCGTGGAAATTGTTGATGTAGATCTTCCGGTTCTCCTTCACCAGCGTCACGGGATGATCCAGCTGACGGGGACGCGCGACGCGCAGCGTTGGATGATAGTGGAGCTTACCGCCGAACAGGACGTTCATATACTGCATTCCGCGACAGACGGCGATGACGGGGATTCCGTGGGTCACGCAATAGCGGATCAGCTTCTCCTCGGTGCGGTCGCGGTTGGGCTGGAGCGTTTCGGTGTGGGGATGATCGTAGAAGGAGGACGGCAGTGCGCCGCCGCCCGCCACGATCAGAAGATCGCGCTTCTTGTCAAAGAGCTTTTCCACGTTTTTGGTGTAGTTGGAGACCGGCTTCGGGATAAATCCCAACAGCTCGCAGAAGCGCATATACGCCGCTTCCTGCACATCGGTGGGATATCCGTAGGCGTTGACGCTCTCCCGTTGGGTGATCAACGCCGAGAGATTGTGATACTGAATACCCTCGTCGATCTTCTCCGCCTTGCAGTCGATGCGCAGGTAAGACATTTTTGAGACCTCGGAGTAGATCTTCTCACCGCATCCGATGGCGGCTGGGATCTCAAACTCCGCACAGCGGATCGCCATATGAGAGGCGGCACCGCCGTATTTGGTAATGAAGCCCTTGATGGATTTGGCGAAAATCCACTCGTAGCCCGGGTCGGCTTTGGGAACGACCACGATCTTGTCGGTCAGATCGGTGTCCCGCTCCTCTTCCAGCAGAACGACCTCTCCCTCGGCGGCTTTGGAGGTGATAAAGTTGGGGCGCGCCTCGTAAACTGGGATCAGGTCCAGGCTTTCGGGCGACAACACCACCTCGGGCAGGATCAGCTGACGGTCCTTTTCGTAGTTCTTGGCGCGGCGGGCAATCCGCTCCTCCCACAGCACCTTCAGCCCCGACGCGGTGCATCCTGCGGGAACCTCGTTCAGATCCTCCGCGCGCAGCCAGGAAAGCTCGTTTCGGGTAATCTGCAGCTGCTCGCCCAGCTTCTGCATCAGCTCCAGCACCAGGCTGAGGGAACGGGTGAACTCGAATTTGAAGTATTCCCTCTGTTCGATAGCGCAGGTGAGAAAATCCATGAACGCGGCAGGCGTACTGTCGATCCCTGCGCGGGAGAGTGCCGCCGCCAGGCGGGACTCGTCCAGACGGTACTTCTCCCGTCTGCCGGGGACGCTCTGCTTGCGTCCCGAAACGGGACGGAAGGTCAGCTTATCGTAGCGGTCGGTGCGGATATCGTAGGTTCCAGTCCGCAGATGACCGTATTTGCGGTCAAAGGTAGCGCGATCCAGTCTGCCGGCTGAATAGGCGTTGAAGTCGGCTTCAAACTGGGAGGACACGGTGCTGACCGAGGTCATGAAGCGATCCATTTCGTCCTCGGTAAAGTCGCCCGCCTCCACTAAGGTCAGACAGAAGGCACGCGCCATAAACGCCATCCGTGCCTGACGGGCGAAGGGAGTGACGCCGTCCTCGGAAATGGCGTCCAGAAGCTTCTTGATGGCATCTATGAGCGAGTGATGATCCATGCCCTCCGCCGTCTGCTCGGTCTGTACCCGAAGTGCGTTGAGACGATCCAGCATGGCGCGGTCGTCGGTGAGAAACTCGCTTTGGGCGGCAATGGCGCGGTCTGTGAGCTTTTTCAGCTCGGCGATCAAAAGACGACGCTCATCTTCAGAAAAGCCTGCGGATAGCAGCTCACGACTCCGCTCCTCAATGGTAAAATCGTAGCTGGTATAGACGATCTCGAACTCGATCTTGTCGTGGGCGGTCAGATTCTTTCGCAGCTTATCCGCATAGAAATGCGCCAACCGCTTCGCCAGCCCGTCGGGGAGCGCCGCAGGTTGGAGTGCGAAAAAGGATTTATCGAGGCTGATGTAGGGCTTGTTGCCCAGACGGTACATCAGATCGCCCTCTACCCGTCGATAACCCAGCGGGAGCAGACCCTCGTTCCACGCGCCCGAGGTGATGATCCGCCGATAGAGCGAATAGTCGAGACTGCGGGGATTGGCGCCGATGATCTCGGAGGGATTCCAAAACGCCATATCCGACAGGAGCATGGTGTCGCCGAGCAGGCCGGGGATAGACAGATAATGCTTGCGGATCACCGCTTTGCGGGCAAAATACTCGCTGTCGTCCATGATCTTCTCGGTCTTATAGCCCGCCACCAGCGGACGGATCTGGAAGAGGATCACGTCACCGTCGGCATCCACCGCAAACTCAATGTCCAGCGCAAGCCCCTCTAAGATGTGCTCCGCCTCCTGCACGGCCAGCAGAAGCTGTGACCAGGGAGCGGGCAGACGCTCGACTTTCGCAGAACGGGAGACCCACAGAGTCTGCCCTCCTCTGCCGCCGGTGACCGAGTCGGTGGCACCGCCGTCGTCGTAATTGATCAAATAATAGGGGCGGTTGCCCTGCAGATCGCGGGTGAAGACCACGCCACTGCAAATGACCCGCTCCGCCTGCCGCTGGATCAGTACCTGCTCCAGCTCCAGCACGTCGATGTCCTTGCGATAGGAATGGATCACCGCCTCCACCGATGCGATGATCTGAGAGAGATCGGCAGAGTCCACGTCCAGCACGCTACGGTAATGTCCCGCGTTGGAACGACGCATATTGTCTTCGTTGGAGGAGGAGGAACGCACGACGATGCGGCAGCCCGCAAACTGCTCCATGATCTCGCGGCAAACCTTTTCGCGGTCGGCAAAGAAGTCGCCGATTTTCAGTATATACATTTCCTCGATGCGGGAGAGCTTCAGCATACTCCGCAGAGCGTGGAGGGTATTGGCTTTGGTGGAGAGAATCTCGCTGTGAATGATACGGTCTTTCATAGAAGGTCCTTTCGATAGGCAGAAAATCCGCAGGATTGATACGTTTATTGTACCAAATCCTGCGGATATTGTCAAGGTATATTTTTCATTACGGATCGCTTGCCAGCTCCTTCAGCTTGGGCAGACTCCAGCGGAAAACGGTGGCAAGCATCCGGATCAGGATCACCAAGGCGATCCCGCCCAGCACACCGTACAGCTCAGGAACGCCAAACTTGCACAGCAGTGCGTACAACAGTGCGCCCGCCGCCGATGCCAGCGCGTAGATATGCTTGGTCAACACACCCGGCACCTTGGCACACATCACGTCCCGCAATATACCGCCGCCGCAACCGGTCAAAACGCCCAAAAAAACGCAGAAGAAAAGATTGTCCCCATAGCCGCCGTCCAGCGCAAGCTGAACACCGACTACCGAAAACGCCCCCAGCCCCACGGCGTCGAAGACGTTGTTGATCTGCTCCAGCAGAGCCAAGTGAGCACGGTAACCGTTTTTGAAGAAGCTGGCGACTACGAACACCGCCAGTGCCGAAACGGTTGCCACGATGAGATATTCAAAATTTGAGAACGCCCGCGGAGGGATCTGTCCCATCAAAAGGTCGCGGATAGCACCGCCACCCAGCGCAGTCAGACAGCCCAGCACAACGACGCCCAAAAGATCCAGTTTTTTACCGATGGCGTGGATGGCGCCCGACACCGAGAACGCCACCGTACCGATCAGCTCGGTAATATGAATGAGAATTTCCGTAATCACGGTAAAACCTCCTCAAACGATCGTTAGTTCTTCAAACGATCATTATTATACTAAACCTTCGGAGAATAGTAAAGAGGCTTTTGAAAAAACTTGTAAAAATAATTTCGGAGTTTTAATGAAACTCCGAAATTATTTCTGCATTATTCGAATAATATTCGGAGCGGTGAACCGTCTTCGCAAAAATCACGACAATTTGAGAAAAGCCGCCGCGTTTTCCCACAGAATCGCACGCCGTTCCTCCTCCAGCAGAGGAAGTGCGAAGAAGCGCTGAAGCTCGCGGGTGGCGTTGGTGACGGGATAGTCGGTACCGAAGAAAATACGGTCGGCGCCGAACAGACGGATCAGCTCCAATGCCCGTCGCTGATCCAGCGCCCAAAGTACGCTGGAGGTATCTAACCATACGTTGGGAAGCCCGATGAGCTGATCGCTCTCCTGCCAAGCCTTGTAGGCACCCAAATGAGATGCAATAAATCGAACCTTAGGAAAAGCTTTTGCCATTCTCACCAGCTTATCCGGGGAGGAATAGCGATACTCCGCCCGTTGGTCACCCATATGCAGGCAGACGGGCAGATCCCGCTCGGACAGGATTCCATACAGGTTCCGGAGCCGCGGATCGTCGATGTCCACGCGTTGGATGTCGGGGTGAAGCTTGACGCCCACGGCGCCCAAACGTACGGCGCGATCAATTTCACCTTCCATATCGGGATAATCCTGATGCATTCCGATAAAGGCAACCGCACGAAAGCCCTCTCTGCGGGCAGTATCGGCGCTCCGCAGGAGTGCCTGATTGACGTGCTCCACCTGATGCGCGTTGGTAGCAACGCCCAAGAGCGCAAAGCCGTACACATTCGCCTGATGGGAGCTGTCGATCAGCTCCTGCAACGTCCCACTGCATTCCGACGTAAAGGAATAGAACTGATTCAGCGCCCCTACCGCCTTGGCGGCGATAGCGTCGGGGTAAACATGGGTATGAAAATCAAATATTCGGTAATCCTTCCAGATGTGGTGAGAATCCACCTCATCCTCATCTCGGAAGGATGAAACAGACAGATCGGTCATAGCATTCCTCTTTTCTTTACTGCTCCTATTGTAGCACGGTAAGGACATCCTGTCAAGAGGCGAGGCTCTACTTTCGGAAAAACGACTCTCCGCCCACGAGAAAGATCCCTCTCCCGAGGGGAGAGGGATCGAAAAACCAAGCAATTAAGAAGCTTCACGAACGGTAACGGTGACCTTCACCTGTGCTTGCTTACCTTCGGGCAGACCCTCGGTAATCGTACCGAAGAAACCGTAAGTGCCGGTCTTGTTGGGATCGTAATCAGAACAAGTCCAGGTTACGGGCAAAGACTTCACCTCTACGTAACCTTCTTCGAAATAGTTGAAATCATCAGCACCCAGCGAACGAACCAAGAACTCGGAGCACTCAAAGAGTTGCTCAAAGGTACGCAAACCTGCGGTACCGTTGATCATCAGAGGATCGACCGCACCCTCGTACATGACCTCGCCGTCCAAAAGCACTACGAAGCTTTCGTTGAACACGATCACTTCCAGCGTGTAGTCCTGATTAGCAACATAATCGAAATCAACGTTCTGAATGGAAGTCCACTTTCCGTTGTACGCCTTACCGATGCAGAGCTGCCCGTTGTTATCGCCGATACCCACGTACATACCGTCGTAAGAGTCGGGACCGGACGCGGTAATGTTGGACGCACGGAAGATGATACCGAAGTTATTGGTGGGAGCTTCCTCGGCAGTGCCGCGGATAACCGCCTTGACGGCGTAGTTCGCGTACTCTTCGCTGTCGGTCTTTGCCCATTCGGGGTCGGTGACGTAAGCCTTCACCTTGTTGGACTTTCCGGTAGTCGCGAATTTGCCGCCGTCCAGAGAGAGAACGCCGTCGTCATCGCAGGTAGTCCATTCGGTTGCAAAGGTATCTGCGGAGGCGAAATCGGTAGAATACAGAGATTCAGACTCGCCGGACGCGTCACCGGGAATGGTGACCTCCAATTCCGTGGGAAGCTCGGCGATAACGTCCTCAATAGGCGTACCAACTGCGACGGTCTTTTTCTTAACCGATTCGACCTCGTAATCGGAAACGGGCTTCTGATTGGAGGATGCGTTGGGATCCTTCGTAACCGCGGGCGCCTTGGTGGTAGTCGCCACGGTAGTAGTATCCTCTGCCGCATCATCGGTGCCGCCGCAGGCGATCACCGAAACTGCCAAAGCACCGACAAGCAACAGTGCGAAAATCTTCTGAATAGTATTTTTCATTATCATAACCTCCTTCTTAGGTTAATTTTATTATAACACATCACGGCTCATTTGGGAAGTGATTTTTTGCAAAAAAACGTCCTATTGCACATTTTCGGAATTTTCACCAATTCCAACTTTGATCATTGGTTAAATTGCACAAACACATCTTGCCGGCGTGACTTGCGTCAACCGATCGTCCTCGGAGTGAACCATTCGATCCGCAACGCAAAACGCCTCTTTCGAGGCGTTTTGCGTTGGATTTACTGTTCTTCCTTGGAAGAATCCAGGAATTTGTAGACGAGAGCCGCCAGTACGCCGCCCACCAGAGGAGCCACGATGAAGACCCACACGTTTGCCAGTGCGTCGCCGCCTGCGAAGAGCGCAGGGCCGAAGCTGCGGGCGGGATTGACCGAAGTGCCGGTGAGTCCGATGCCCAAAAGATGTACCAGTGTCAGCGACAGACCGATGACGATACCTGCCACCGAGCTATACTTGCTTTTGGAGGTAACAAACAATATCACCAAAACAAATACGAATGTCAGGATCACTTCAATGCCCAGTGATTTTAGAATACTGTCCTCAAATAGCCCGTTGGCGCCATAGGGAACGTTCATTTCTCCCCGTCCAAAGAACAGACACAACGCGGCAGCCCCAACAGTAGCACCCGCAAACTGTGCGATCACGTATCCGACAAAATCTGTCACCGACAGTTTTTTATTGATCAACATTGCGAGCGAAACGGCAGGATTGATGTGACAGCCGGAAAGATTGCCGATAGAATATGCCATCGCCACGATCACTAATCCGAATGCAAGAGCGGTCACTAAATATTTGCTTCCGTGATATGAAGAAGTGCCGACCATGTGAGCCGCTCCGCAGGCGAAAAAGACCAGCACGAAGGTACCGATAAATTCCGCGACATACTTTTTGATAGCGTTCATAATGAACCTCCTAAATATAAATTACGGCAGACGGATGCTCCGCCTGCCGTTTGAGACTGTACGATGGCTCCCAACAGATCGGCAGCGCAAGGATTCTGTCTACAGTATAGCATATTCGAGTGGTGTTGTCAAGATGAAATTTAGACATTGTGCACAATTTTATAACCGTAGATTTCGCCCGCATGCATCACGTTCATTGAATTACTGACAGTTAAGCGAGCGACGCACCGCTCCATTTATCTTGTTTTACCCGAAATCTATCATTCATCCATTTCCACAGCAGTTTTTACACGCACTGTCAGGATTGTTGCAATCATAGTTACAATAATCTTCGAGAATGCGAGTCGCATATTTTGAAGCCTGCACTTCAAGAGAGCGGTCACTTTTTTTGTCTTCGTCTAAAAAATACCACTGGAAATAATGTGTTAATTCGTGACACAACGAGTGGTAAACTTGATATGAAACATTATTTGCAGGGATGTAAATTTGCGGATAAATACGCCCGTTGCTTTCTTCATTAGAGTAGAAAATACCGTAACAATATCCACCTTTGGAAGAACGAAACTTCTCTTGATCGCAAAAGTAAACGTTACATCTTATGGGAAAGTAAAACTCTTTTCTTAAATAGCGAACAAATCTACAGATATTTCTTTTGGTATCAATATCAATGGCAGATGCAAAATGAAGCGAAAGACCGGATTTAGGTGCGGAATCTGAATAAAACTCCAGATTTTCTTCGGTTTTTGTTATCCATAAAAAGTCTTTTGCCATAGATATATCCTCCTTTCAATATCTGTTGCTATTATATCATACAAATATAAAAACCGCAATCCCTTTGTGTCAGAATTGCGGCAAAAAAACTCCGATTCAATGAAGCATCACCTTACGGCGATATAAAGCGGCGAAGCCGCACTGCATTAGCGAAGCGTCTTCATAGAGCGCAACCCTGCTTCATGCGCCAATTTGTACCTACAGATTGACTTTGCCCCATTTTGAATGCAAAATGCAACAGAAATAAAACAAAAACCGAGGTTTTTACCTCGGTTTTTGCTATGGCGGAGAGAAAGAGATTCGAACTCTTGAGACGCTATCAACGCCTACACGATTTCCAGTCGTGCGCCTTAGACCAGCTCAGCCATCTCTCCAAAGTTGGCTCGTTGCTCAACGGTTAGTATTATAACACAGATCGTTCGCCCTGTCAACCCCTTTTTCGAAAAAAATCCAAAAAAATTCCGCCAAATTTACCGCGTGATATTCAGCCGAAACCATTCATTTTTACCCGTTTGCTTCATAGAATATAACGATCCGTACAGGCAGGAGGTGACAGAATGTCAGAGCATTACGAGGATCGCTGTGAGCGGCTGGCACAGTATATGATCGAGGAAAGCGCTACCGTCCGCCAGGCGGCTGCTCACTTCGGAATCAGCAAATCCACCGTTCACAAGTATCTGACCACGACCCTGAGACAGCGCAACCGTGCGCTTTACGCGGCAGTCAAAGAGCTGTTGGAGCAGAACAAAGCGGAACGTCATTTCAGAGGCGGCGAGGCGACACGTCTCAAATATCTGGAGCAAAGAGAAAAGCGGATGGCATCCGCCAAGGAAACGTGAAAACAAAATCCGCGCTTGCCCGAATTTAACTGTTGCAATTCGTCCCGATCCGTGCTACAATAACGATATCACTTTTCCCCGAAGAGGTACATATGAGACTGATTGCAAGCGATTACGACGGAACCTTCAACAATCACGGCGGCGTGGACGACGCCCGCAGACGGGCGGTGGCTGATTGGCAGGCGGCGGGCAATAAATTCGGCATCGTCAGCGGCAGAAGCATCGACTTTCTCCCGCCTACGCTGGAGCGGGACGGTGTGTTCTGCGACTACTTTATCGCCAATAACGGCGCGGTGATCACCGACGGCAACGGAAAAGTGCTGATCGAGCGGCGATGCGACGGCGCGGTCGCGCTCCCTCTGATCCGCACGCTGTTCGAACTGTCCTGCCCCCACGCCTCGGTGACCACCGACCGTCCCTGCACGGTCTACCCCGCTCTTTCCGAGGTAAAAACGGGGCAATTTACCGTAGACGATGCGGAGATTCCCTATTTCAACCAGATCAGCACCGTTCTACCCACCTTTGAGGAGGCAGAGCGAGTCACGTCGATCATTTGGGAACGGTTCGGTAAGTGGGTGAATCCGCTCCAAAACGGTATCTGCATCGATATCGTTCCCGCAGGCGTGGACAAGGCTGAGGGCATCCGCTCGCTGCTGGCGCTGTGGGAGATGGAAGAGTCCAACGTGATCGCCGTGGGCGACAATGTCAACGACGCCGCAATGATTGCCGCTTTTCCATCCTATGCGGTCGACAATGCAGTAGAGGCAATCAAGGCTTTGGCAGGACGGGTGATCCCTACCGTCACCGATCTGATCCGCTCAGAGCTCTTCTAAAGTAAAATAAAAGTAAAAAAATGACGATTTCGTGAATTTTCTGTTGACATTTAGTGATTTGTGCGTTATAATGAGTTATCAGACAGCGGCAAAAGACCTCTTTCTGCCGCTGTTAATTTTTTAGAAATGGATGGATCATCGTATGAACACCGAAGAGATCAAGACCCCTGAAGTTACCCCCGAAACGTCCTCCGCTCCCGTCGAACCTACCGCTCCCGAGGCTTCTGCCGAAGCTCCCGCACCCGAAGCAGCTCCTGCTACGCCTGCCCCTACCGCTATCCGCGCTCCCATTACCAACCCCCAAAAGTATTTCCTGATGTCCAACATCTTCCGTGCGATCACCGTTGCGCTCATGGTAGTTTGCGTGATCATGTCGCTCTTTATGCCCATGTTCTCGGTTAGCATCGATGAAGATGACGAAGAAACGATCGACTTTTCCATCATGGACATTATCACCGACCTGCCCAACGAATTTGAGCTTTGCTTCAGCGACGAGCCTGACGTAGACGAGATCGGCAAGTTCTCCGAGGCAGTTAATGCAACCACACTGCGTCTTCTCGATAACTCTTCTCCCTTGGCAGAAATGGTCAGCTCCTTCTGGGAAAGCCGAATCCTGATCCTCATCCCCTACTTCCTGTTGCTGATGCCCGTGCTCTTCGTCATCGGTCTTGCGATCAGCACCGTGATCCGCCTGGTACAGGTAATCATCGGCTTCATCAAGCCCAGCTCCCAGGTCAAGAAGACCGACGCCAGCTCCTGCATCGTCGTTACCATCTTCTTCGCAGTCTGCTACTTGGTTCATTTCTTCTACAGCTGCTTCAGCCTCAACATCGTCAATATCGTCATCCTGGCAGTTGTCTCTATCGCCGCTGTCGTAATGAACATCGTTTACAAAAAGCACACCAAGGAAATCGTGGATGCACAGTTCAGCCTGTAATTTCCTTCCATACAAAATTCCACCGCTTCAGCGGTGGAGTTTTTGTTTTTCGTAAAAGAAAAACACTACGGATCTCCGTAGTGTAGCCTTGAGACGGGTAAAGCAGAACCCGTCCTGCCGTTCAGCCATGAAATATAACCCTGCATAGTGCAAGGCGGTGCCCTATCCTCTGCCTCTGTGCTCCCAACGTCTTGAGGTCGCCGTGACGTAAGCAGGGCGGTCAAGGAGGTCTGCTAACTCCGCAGAAGAAAGTTTTTCGGGCTCCAATATCTTTTTGTAGGTTTATTTACAAGGCTGTCTCGAACAGGACAGGCAGATTTGCTTTTTAGTTATCGTAGTCTACTTCGTCGAAGAGCAGGTCGTCAAAGATCTCGGCGATCTTCTCGAACTCGTCGTCATCGTCTACGGAAACCAGGCACTCTTCGCCGTCGTCGTCGGTGCCGACCTTCAGGATCACGTACTCGTCGCTCTCCTCGTCCATGGGGATCAGCGCGTAGTAAACCACGCCGTCCATCTCGTGCTCGCCGATGATCTGGAACTGACCTTCGTTACCGTCCTCGTCTACGAGGGTGTAAACGTCAACCTCTTCCATTTCCTCTTCGTTGTTGTTCAGCAGTTCTTCGTTTGCCATTGGTATCTCCTCCTTCATGGGAATTTATCATTAAAACGGAACTTCGGGAAGCAGACCTGTCTCGTCGCCATCGGTGACCGAGGCGGTCGGATCCGTCTCCTCTGCAGTCTTCTCAGCCTTATCATCCTCACAACTGCAAAGGCAGGAGAATGACAGCGCAAGCGCCAGCAGAATGAACGCAATACGTTTCATGGAACCGCTCCTTTATACTTCCTTGCTCTTATTGTACCTTATCGGACGGCGTTTGTCAAGTGGTTCGACAAAGAAATTTCATCCGACGATGCACGCCTGCGGTTTTCTGACGGCAAATCCCGCAGATTTCGGCTTCCCTATTGCATTTTCGGAAAGAATGTGCTATAATATGGAATAAGACAATCGCTTCTTCTGTGAAGCCTATTGCAGTTTATCCGAACCGTCCGATTTTCATACATACATTTACGACGGACAGAAAGGTTTTTTATGAAAACAGTTGTTGGCATTGACGTGGGCGGCAGCACTACCAAGATCGTCGGCTTTGACGCCGAGGGACAGTTGATCGCTCCCATTTTCGTCCGCGCCACCGATCAGATCACCTCGATCTACGGCGCTTTGGGAAAATTTACTACCGAAAACGGTTTGGCACTCACCGACATCGAGCGCATCATGGTCACCGGCGTGGGTTCCACCTTTATGACGACGCCTATCTATAATATCCCCGTTCACAAGCTGTCTGAGTTCTCCTGCGTGGGCAGAGGCGGCATCTGGCTGTCGGGGCTGTCCGAGGCGATCGTGGTCAGCATGGGCACCGGTACTGCATTGGTTCACGCCAAATCGGACGGCACCTTCGACTATTTGGGCGGTACCGGCATGGGCGGCGGTACCCTGATGGGACTTTCGGAAAAGCTCATCGGCATGAAAGACATCGACCATATTATCGAGCTTGCCTCCGCAGGCGATCTGTCCAAAATCGACCTCAGAGTCAGCGATATCACCAAAAAAGACGTTCACCCGGGACTTTCCGCCGACCTGACCGCCGCAAACTTCGGCAAGCTCAGCGACATCGCCACTAAAAGCGACCTTGCGCTGGGGTTGGTGAATATGATCTTCGAGACCATCGGTATGATGGCGATTTTCGCCGCTCGGGGAAAGGGCATCCGCGACATCGTCCTTACGGGCAATCTGACCGCTCTGCCGCAGGCGAGGGAGATTTTCGGCAATCTCAACGCCTTCTTCGATGTGAACTTTATCATTCCCGAAAACGCACGGTTCGGCACCGTCATCGGCGCGGCTTTGCAGGGATAAGATCGGGGCAGACGGCTTCGGAGATCCTTCGCTTCGCTCAGGATGACCGGGGTAGGAGAAAATGCACGGTTCGGCACCGTTATCGGTGCAGCTTTACAGGGATAAGATCGGCGCAGACGGCTTCGAAGATCCTTCGCTTCGCTCAGGATGACCGGAGTAGGAGAAAATGCACGGTTCGGCACCGTCATCGGAGACATAAATGATCGACAAACAGCACCGACCGAATCGGTGCTGTTTCCTTTATCCGCCCACTACGACTCCGCCGGGGATCGCTCCCACGATCACCGCCTCACCAATGAGGATGCGGGAGGTCACCGTGATTTGCTCTTCCCTGCCCAGGACGGTCAGCGTCAGCGGAACGGTCACCTCCAGCTCCAAGCGGTGGAGCGTCTGATTGAGTCCGCCTTCCTTCAACGTGCTGACCGTATCGGCAGACGCGCCGCCGTACAGGCTTCCCGTAACGGTCAGATAAAAGCCTTTTCCCGAAAACAGCCGCGGCAGAAGCAGATCGCCGCTGCGGATCTTGCAGGAAAGGCGCATTCCCGACAGTTCTCGCTCCAGCGCCGCTGACAGATCGGCGGCAAACCGCCGCACCTCGCCGCTGTTCACTTCAAGCCCCTGCACGCTTCCGTCTGCGGCATACCGCAGTACGCAAAACTGCCCGTACGCTCCCGACGCGCTGAGCTCCTCCGCCGTCTCCCGCACCAGTTTTTGTACGCGGCTCTCGGCAATGCTCTCGAAGATCGGCAACGCCAGCGGCGCCGCCTTGGCACGAAGCCCCAGCATGGTCAGAAGTGAACCGAGCAACAAGAAGCAGACCGCGATCCGCAGAAACCTGCGCTTCCCGCGGCTATGGAAAATCCGTCTCAAAATCCCCAAACGCATGGTTTTCTCCTCGCAAAATTTCTGTATTTTCGTCAAAAGAATTTTTCGCAAAACTATTGAATTTCCCGTCGTATTTTGCTATAATGATTGACATCAAAAACCATCGGCAGGTCTGCATCCGGCTGACGGGTTCCACGGCTATCTTATGAGCGAATCCGAATAAATATATTCGAAAACGTCAAAGATACCAATTGGAATTTCATCTCCCCGACCGGACTCTGTCCATCTTTTTCTGGAGGATATATTTATGCAAAGCAATGTACGCCCCGAAACCATGGAACGCATCACCACCCCCGCACTGGCAAACGCTTTTATCGAAGAGCAGATCAAGGAGATCCGCGCACAGGTAGGAGACAAGAAGGTACTTCTTGCGCTCTCCGGCGGCGTTGATTCCTCTGTGGTCGCTGCCCTTTTGATCAAAACCATCGGCAAACAGCTGGTCTGCGTGCACGTCAATCACGGTCTGCTCCGCAAGGGTGAGCCCGAACAGGTAGTGAAAGTGTTCCGGGATGAGATGGACGCCAATCTGATCTACGTTGACGCTACCGATCGCTTCCTGGACAAGCTGGCAGGCGTGTCCGATCCCGAGACCAAGCGCAAGATCATCGGCGCCGAGTTTATCGAGGTCTTCAACGACGAAGCAAAGAAGCTGGAAGGAATCGACTTCCTGGCACAGGGCACCATCTATCCCGACATTCTGGAGTCCGACGGCGTCAAAGCGCACCACAACGTAGGCGGTCTGCCCGAGGGCATGAAGTTTGAGCTGGTGGAGCCCGTGAAGTTGCTGTTCAAGGACGAGGTTCGCGTGGTCGGCGAGGCGCTGGGTCTCCCCCACGGAATGGTCTACCGTCAGCCCTTCCCCGGTCCCGGATTGGGCGTACGTTGCCTGGGAGCCATCACCCGCGACCGTCTCCACGCGCTCCGCGAGGCAGACGCTATCCTGCGGGAGGAATTTGACGAGAACGGTCTGGCAGGCAAGGTATGGCAGTACTTCATCGCCGTGCCCGACTTCAAGAGCGTTGGCGTACGCGACGGCAAGCGTTACGAGGGCTGGCCCGCCATCATCCGCGCGGTCAACACCACTGACGCTATGAGCGCCACCATCGAGGAGGTCCCCTACGCGCTCCTGCACCACATCACCGCCCGCATCACCGCCGAGGTGGAGGGCATCAACCGCGTACTGCTGGATCTGACCCCCAAGCCCGTGGGCACTATTGAGTGGGAATGACCGAATTTTATATTTCATAATATTTGTGAGCCTGATGGTTATATAAACTATCAGGCTCTTATTTTTATGCTTATTATCTCTATTTCCAAACAAAACGGAAATTACAGGTGAATATAAGCCAAGTTACCAAAGGAGAATGCGAGGGTGGATCTCACTAAAGCAGTAGCACCTCTGCGTGCCGATATGGACATATGCCATCCAAGGGAAGGGCAAAAATGCTAACCAATGTATTGACGTTTAGGGATAATTGTGGTATAATATAAAATGTCATGGTATCCCTTTTACTTCCATCAAACTGAGGAGAAATTTTTATGAAACACAAGCTTGCAAACCTGCTTCTTGCTTTCTGTACGGTTCTGTTACTGATCTCGCCGACGGCGCTGGCAGCACAGACTGAAGCGGAGGAAATCGTGATTCTTTATACCAACGATATCCATACCTACATAGACGGAAGCATTCGTTATTCCACCATAGCCGCATTGAAGGACACATATGACAATGTGTTGTTACTTGATGCCGGTGACCATGTTCAGGGTACCGCCTACGGCTCTATGGACAAGGGTGAGACCATTGTGCAGCTGATGAACGCCGTAGGCTATGATGCGGCTACGCTGGGCAATCACGAGTTCGATTACGGAATGTCCGGCTGTATGCAGGTGACCTACTGGGCAGACTACCCCTATCTTTCCTGTAATTTCTACAACGAGAACGACGGCGTTGTGGATTCTACGGTTTTGGAGCCGTACGAGGTGTTCGAGGTGGGCGGCAAAAAGATCGCCGTAGTGGGCATTACCACTCCGGAGACCATTTCTTCCACGACCCCTGCCTATTTCCAGGATGAAGCCGGAAACTACATCTACGGAATCGCCGGCGGCGAGGATGGTGCCGCTCTTTATTCCGCCGTACAAAGCACCATTGACGATGCCTCCAAGGAGGCGGATATTGTCATTGCTCTGGGACATTTGGGCGATGATGCCACCTCCGCTCCTTGGCGTTCTGAGGATGTGATCGCCAACACCACCGGTCTGGATGCCTTTATTGACGGTCATTCCCATTCCACCGTCCCCATGAAAGAGGTCACGGATAAAGGCGGCAATACTGTCATCCTCACTCAAACCGGTGAATACTTAGGAGCTGTGGGCAAAATGACCGTCTCCGAAGACGGCATCACCACGGAGCTTCTGACGGCTGAGGATTTGGCTGCTGTCACCCCTGATACCCAAGTGAAGGCCATTGAGGACGCATGGATTACAGAACTGGAAGCCCAACTGGGGCAGGTCATCGGTTCCACCGATGTGACATTCGATAACTACGATATGAGCGGTAACCGTCTGGTTCGCAGACAGGAAACCAACTCCGGCGATTTTGCAGCCGATGCGCTGTACTATCTGTTTGATGATATGGGCATGGATGTGGATGTGGCGCTGATGAACGGCGGCGGCGTCCGCAACAAGGCCATCACAGGGGAGATTACCTATCAGACCTGCAAGGCGATCCACACCTTTGGAAACGTAGCTTGTCTGCGCACCGCCACCGGCCAGCAAATTTTGGATGCGCTGGAATGGGGTGCCCGTTCGGCAGGCGTTTCGGAGGAGGGCAGCTTCCTCCAGGTTTCCGGCCTTACCTACACGGTGGACACCACCGTTCCCAACACCACGCAGGCTGATGAAAAGGGCGTTTGGGTGGGCGGTCCCACCGGTACATACCGCGTTCGGGACGTTCAGATTTACAACAAGGACACCGGTGCTTGGGAACCGTTGGATCTGAGTGCCAGCTACAATGTGGCAGGATATAACTACACACTGCGGGAGCTGGGCGACGGATTTGCCATGTTCGCAGGCAGCACCAACGTGCTGGATTATGTGATGGAAGATTACATGGTTCTGGCAAACTATGTCACAGGCTTTGAAAATGGCGTGGTGAAGGCGGACAATTCTCCGCTTTCCGCTAAATATCCGGGCTTTGGCGTAGACTACGGTACGGTAAATGGTACCGGGCGGATTCGTGTGACATACCCGGTATGGATCGGCGGTCAGCAGATCACCGAAACGACCAAAAGCGGCGAAGGTTGGCATTACGATACTACCACCAACACCCTTTACCTGAATAACTACTCCTACGCAGGTTCAGGCTATAAGAATTCCGCTATCTATGCAGAAAGTGCGCTGAATATCGTTCTTGAGGGAGAAAATACGGTCATATCCTCTGGATATTACGGTATTCTTGTGAAGAATGCGGAGCTGAGTATTCTCGGCAACGGCTCGCTGAAGGTACAAGGCTCGGACTTCGGCATCTACACGACACAGTGGAATGTCGGCGGTCTGACCATCGGTGGTGATGTAACCGTGGAGGCCAGAAGTGGGGATGTGACATCCGGCAACAGCTACGGCATCCGAGCAGACGGCGCACTGATCATCCGGGATAACGCGATGGTCAAGGCGACCGGTGGCTACGCCCCCGACCGCAGCTGCGGTATCTATGGCTATACCACACTGGATATTATGGATAACGCCACTGTTTTTGCTGTCGGCGCCGATTCTTCCAACGGCAGCTATGGCATCCGTACCACAGATATGACGGTCAGCGGCGGCGCGCTGACTGCCACGGGCAGCACAGGCAAGTATGCTAGCTGCGGCATTTTCACGCAAACGCTGAGTGTCACCGGCGGTACCGTCAAAGCCTTCGCAGGGACGGCTTCCAACGGTCCCAGCGTGGGCGTGCAGGCGGCTAAGCGCGTGAGCATCAGCGGTGGTACGCTGTATGCCTGTGGCGGAGATGCTGCCGCATCCGGGGATACCAGCTGTGGCGTTCAGACCGGCGGCCCCCTGACCGTCAGCGGCGGTACGCTTGAGGCGGTTACGGGTAGCGGCAAGTTTACCCGGGCCATCCAGGCAGATACCTTGACAGTAACTGACGGAATCGTGACTGCCACGACTTCTAACGCTACGGTCGATCCGGACGGTGGCATGACCTTCAGCAGTGGCATCCAAGTCAGCAACGGCCTAACCATTGAAAATGGAATGATCAACGCGCAGGCCGGCGAAGCGGATCAGAGCATCGGAATCCAATCCGCGGCAAATGCGCTCATCAGCGGCGGTGACCTTACCGCCGTCGGCAATAGTTACAGCCTGTGGGTAATGGGTACGCTCACAGTAGAATGCGATGAGATCACTTTTCGCACCGCCGACCAGGGTACGCCCGGTCTGGTTGCTACCGAGGTGAAAGCCACGGGCAGGGTCTATGCCATGGGCGGCATCCAAATCAGCGAAAAGCTGACGGTGGGCAAGCCCGAGGGCGGCGCGGTCAAGCAGGTGCCGGGCGAATACGACCTCTATTACACCATTGTTGACGGAGAAACTGTGGCGGTGGATGTTGTAATCGAGCTGCTGGCATATCAGGTGAACATCCCTGCGGCGAGCCATACGATCGGTGTGCAGGTTCCGGCAGGTCAGTCCATCAATGAAATCTATTGTCCCGCCTTGGGGCTGGAGGATTTCTCCCAAATGGTAAAGGTCGACAAGGAAGGCATGATTTTTGAGGGCTGGTATACCGATGAGCAGTTCACCCAAGCATTTGATTACGATACGCCGGTCACGGAGGATCTGCGCCTTTACGGGAAGTGGACGCCCATGACCTACACCGTTACCTATGTGGCAGATGGTAAAATCGTAGGAACTGTGACCGTAAACCACGGCGAGGATGCAACAGCACCGGAGCTTCCTGCGAAGGAGGGCTATACCGCCGCATGGGATCTGGACGGCAAAAACATCACCGCTGATACCACCATTACTGCTGTTTACACCAATGAAATTCCGCAAACCGGTGACAGCAATATGGTTATTGGGCTTGCATTGCTGATGCTTTGCTCCGGTTGTCTTGCCACCCTCACTCGGATGCGCAAGAAGCGAATCCTATAATCAGGTTGATGTCTGAGCAGGCTGGTATGTATCTTGCGAAAAGGACAACTCCGTCGCCAAGTTTTGACCAACCCAAGTTCGGTAAAAGAAAATAACTGGTATAATAGCACTGCAATTTGAATGCTGTTACACCAGTTACCACCACATATCTACAAAGCAAAAAACGCCACTGAGTGAGAATAATGCTTTGCCATAAACGAATCGCTTGACATCGGCTTTGCTCGTTCTGCAAAGCCGATGTTTTCATGCACACGATTTTAGAAATATTTTTCACCCCCTGCAACAAAACGTCCCTTTTAGGGATTTATCAGTAAGAGCGCATTTTGCGCTTGACAAATGGCGAAACAATCATTATAATGAAGACAAACACAAAATCAGGAGGAACATCCCATGAAAAAAACATTCATCTGCCTACTCGTCAGCGCATTGGCTCTGACCGCCCTCACCGCTTGCGATAACGGCTCCACCCAAACGCCCGAGACAACCACCGTCGCTACGACTACTGCGGCAACCACGTCGGCTACCACCACTGTAGACCCGGATACAGACCAAACTCCCGAGGAACACACCCACACTGCCGCCTCAGCTTGGCAAATTGACAAAGACAACCACTGGCATGTTTGCGAATGCGGCGAGGTAATAGACTCTGCTGCCCACACCACCGAGGATGACGTCTGCACCGTATGTGAAGCCGAAATTTACACCTATGAAGACGGAACCGTATCGATCTATCAGTACAACGAGTACGGCGACTTCATCCTTTCCATTGACTACGACGAAAGCGGCAAAGAGACCACCCGTACTACCACCGAGCATACCTACGATGAGGATGGCAATCCGCTTACGGAAAAGCAGTATACCGATGGAAAGCTATCCTACGAATGCGAATACAAGCTGGACGAAGAAGGTTACGCTTACCCTTTCAACGAGATCGTCTATTATGAAGACGGTTCCAAAGCCGTATATGAATATGACGAAAACTACGAAATGGTCTCCGAAGTCTGGTACAATGCCGACGGCTCTCTGATGGACAATTCCGACAAGTTCGACGCCGACGCCTGCAAGGATCTCGTCGGCACTTGGGTAACCCAAATAGACATGGCGGATCTGTACTTCGAATTCGAAAACTTGGAGTCGTCCTGCACCATTACGGTCACGATGATCCTGACTGACAAAGGCGAGATGAGCATGACTATAGAAGTAGACGAGGATGAAATCCGCAACGTCATGTATGAAGTCGCATTGGAATCCGTCTACGTTTCTTTTGAGGAAGAGGGATTGTCCAGAGCCGAAGCGGATGCCGCTTTTGAAGCTCAGATGGGCATGACCATTTCGGACTATGTGGAAGCTATGCTGGCAGAAGCAGACGTCAACGAGCTCTTGGGCGGTATGCCCGAAGCTTTCTCGGGTGTGTATTACGTGGAAAACGGTATGCTCTGTGCAGGCGATAGCTGGAATCAGCCGCTGGATGGCGTGGAATACACGCTGAATGGCAGTACCCTTACGCTGGTCGACGACGAGTCCGAAATGGAACTGGTCTTCACCAAAGTGACCGAATAACCGCAATGAATAACTCCAAGAGGCTCCTGTACGCAGGAGCCTCTTTTGACGAAATAACTTGCAATCTTCATTCATCTGTGCTATAATACAAGCAGTTATCAAAATCCTATCACGGAGGAGTTATGAACACGACTCACGAAACAAGTCGACTGGGCCGGATCGACGCCGCCCGAGGGATCGGCATCATTCTGGTGGTGCTGGGACACGCCATCCGTCCCGGAATGGTGGCGGAGCCTTGGTGCGATTTTCTGTTCCGACTGATCTATTCCTTTCATATGCCGCTGTTTTTCGTCCTGTCGGGCTTTACCTTCGCACTGACCTGTCGAAAATACATCTCTGCTCCCGTCACCTTTCTGAAAAAGCGAACGCATTCCCTGCTGATCCCTCTGCTGACCTGGGCGGCAACGATCTACCTTTGCTTTTTCGTGGCGTACCGCATCCCGCCGATCGGAGCGATGCTGGAATCCTCTTCCTTTGAGTGGATAGATCCGCTTCGTTATCTCTATCTGACCTTCGTCTGGGAGAATCCGTACGCGGCGCATCTGTGGTACCTGTGGGTGCTGCTGGTAATCACGCTGGTGGCGTTTCTGATAGCGCGCCTCTTCCGTGGGGCGGAGCGATGGCGCACCGTACTGCTCCTGCTCTCCCTTCCCTGCTTCGTTATCGCCCTGCTGTTCCCGATTCCCACCGCCCTCCGCAAGATGTCGGCGTATCTACTCTTCTTCGCCGTCGGTGCTCTGCTGGAACGCTTTAGCGAGCGTCTGTTAAAACCGCGCGCCCTTACCACGGTGATCTCGCTGATCAGCACCGCTCTGCTGATTGCCGTTACCTTGCTTTCCACCGCGGGTATCCTCCCCGACTCCAGAACGCCTCTTTTGCTGAAGAATCTGCTTCTGACCGTGGCGGTCTTCCCTGCTATCCTCGGTCTGCTGCAGCTGTGCGATCGGCTGTCGAGCCTGCGTCTGCTCACGGCGGCAGGGCGAGGCTCCTTCGCCGTTTATCTTCTGCATCAACCCTTTTGCTGCGGATTTGCGGGCATCGTTTTGTACGATCGGCTGGGGCTTCCGTCTCTGCCGGTGTTGGTGCTCTGTACCGCGCTCAGCTTCTGCTTCCCCTCGTTGGTTGTATGGCTTTCCCGACGGGTGCGATGGATCGGGCGTATTACCCACGCTCTGCTGAACATCTGACCGAAAGGAGCTATCTATGAGCTTATACGTCTGCGGCGACACTCACGGGTCGCTGGACATCCACAAGCTGACCGCGAAGCTGTTTCCCGACCGCGAAATGACTAAGGACGACTACGTCCTGATCTGCGGCGATTGCGGCGCAGTATGGGATTGCGGCTCCTCCGACGCATATATGCGCCGCTGGTTTCAAAGCAAACGCTGGACCGCGCTGTTTGTGGACGGTAACCACGAAAACCACGATGCACTGGATCAGTTTCCCGTCACCGAATGGATGGGCGGTAAAGTGCATCGCATTTGTAATAGCGTCATCCATCTGATGCGAGGACAGGTTTACGACATCGACGGGCACACGCTTTTTACCATGGGCGGGGCTTCCTCCCACGATATGTTATACCGCAAAGAGGGCGTGACCTGGTGGTCGCGGGAGCTTCCCTCTTCGGAGGAATATGCCGAAGCACTTCGGAATCTTTCCGCCCGACAAAACCGAGTAGATTACGTCATCACTCACTGCGTCGGCAGTCGCACGCAGGCGATGATCGATCCCACTTATAAGACCGACGCCTTGACCGAGTTTTTGGATCAGATTGAGGAGATGGACTTCGGGCATTGGTATTTCGGACACTATCACGTGGATCGTGACCTTGACGAGAAGCACAGCGCGCTGTATGACCGCGTGATCAAACTGTGGTAGCGATAGCAAACCACCCCTTTTTCGTTTGAAAAAGGGGTGGTTTTGCTATAATTTCGGGCGAACCCGATGATCTGCGTCGGTTTGCAGAAGCATGATCTCACCGTCCGCAAAGCGGGACGGCAGATCGGTGAGGTGCGTGGTCAGCATCCAGCGATTGCCGCTATCGGCAAGATAGCGGAGGATGTGGGACAGCCCCTCCGAGCCTTCTTTATAAGCGGTGGTTTGAAAGGTCTCGTTGAAGAGAATCAGTCCTCCCGTGCCGATCTCATCCAGCACGGACGCCAGCTCCCGCACCTCCTGCTCAAATCTGCCCGCCTCGTTGCCGACTTCAAATTCCTTCTCCCCCGAGGAGAAGTGGGTCAGAATCTGCCGATACAGCGGAATGCAAGCGGACTCCGCAGAAACGGGCAGTCCCGCTTGGGTAAAGATCTGCATCACCCCCACTGAGCGGAGCCACACCGTCTTGCCGCTACCGTTCTCACCCACTATCACGATGCCGGATGTCTCAGCAGGCGCAAGATCATTGGGAGTCATTTGGTCAAGCTCCACCGTTTGCAGAAGAAGCGGATCGTATAGTTTTTCAAAAGCCAGCGTTTGGCCGCCGACCTCGGCAAAAGAGGTCGGTGCCCCCTTCTCTTCCAGCCATGCCGCATATCGCAACGCAGAGCGGTAGAACGACAGCTCGCGCCCTGCCGTCAGGAAGCGGTCAAAGAGAGCGGCTGTAAGCTCGTCGGCAAGATCGGCAAGAGATTGAATTGCCGCAACGCGCAGGTCGTTTTGCAAAAGACAAGATCGCAGATCAACGGAGGCGGAAGGAATGGCGGCGGTGTCCTTTGGGGCAAAGAGAAAGCGTTTCTTCTTCGCCGTAGGAGGTCTGAACGCAATCCTTTGCCGATCGGTCAGATCGCAGGCAACGATGGCGCCCTGTTCGCTCAGCCGAAGCCGAAGCGCAGTCCCCGAAACCTCGCTGTATTGCTCCATACGGGTGCACAGGCGAAGCAAAGCGGAATAGGTCTCTTCCGAGGTAACCGTCTCCAACTCGGCTCTGAGTCGGCGCAGTCCCTCCGAAGCAAGTGTGCAGGAGGCGAGTATCCGCCCGGCGGTGTCCAGCAGGAGCAGACAACGCTTGAGGGTAAGTCCGGCAGTCTGCAACAGATTTTTGGCGGTGTCAGGAACTGCTTCCCCGCGTGAGCTACGAAGGATCGCCCGCTTTTCCCTTTTCAGCTCGGCGTGATCGGCGCGAAGCTTGGATAGCCGATCCAACACACCATCCAGCTCCCCAAGCAGCGGCGGATTTGCAGAAAAGTCGCGGAGAATCTCCCGCCGATAGGTAATATCCTCCGCTTGGACGAGCGGCGCGGACAGCGTCCGCAGAAAGTAATCGGCATCTGCTTTCGAAAGGCGCAAACCGTCGATCAGACGCCGCAGAGCCAATCGATCGGGCGTATCTTTTCCGATACCGCCCCGCGACGTGTTTTTCCCGTCGCGATACAGGAGACTAACGCTCATCGATTCCGCCTCCTTTCGTCAAGTGACGCCGCATCCAGCTTATATTTACGCAAAATATCCCGTGCGTAAGAGGAATCAGCCCCATCCGAACGGCGGATCTTGAAGGTACGACGGTTGCCCTCCCCTTCCACCATAGCGGAAAGGACGGGAAAACCTTGCTTTTTCACCTCCAAGAAATGCGTCACATACAACCCGCACATTCCCCGCGTTCGAAGGAGATCTGCCGTTTCGATCGCCAATCGGAAGCCCTTCTCCTCGTCGGTTGCGCTGAAGGTTTCGTTGAGCAGGAGAAACGCGTCGTCGTCCGTCTCCTCCAGAATGCGATCGAGCCGTCGCTTTTCGCTATCCAACCGCCCCATTCCCGAAAAGGATTCGTCAGCGGGAAAATGAGTATAGACGGCGGAAAAGGGATAAATCTCCGCCCGTTTCGCAAAAATCGGACAGCCTGCCAGAAAGAGTAACAAATTCACGCCGACCGCCCGCAGATAGGTGGTTTTACCGCCGCCGTTGGCACCAATCAAAAACTGTACCCGTGTTTGAGTCGAAAAGTGCACGTCGTTGGGAATGATCTCCGGACAGTCCTTGAGGGTCAGCGTAATATCGTAGACCGCCTCCGCCCGGTAGCATTTGTCTGCGGATACCATGGGCAGACAGGTAGGGATTCCCAGCTCAGCCGCCTTTTTCACCAGTCCACGAATCTCGCCGAAGAAGTGCAACTCGTCCAGCAGACACAGTGGCGCCGCCAGCTCCAGTCCCTCGTAACGGACGATGATCTGTCGTAGTTCTTCGGTCTCGGCGCGGTACAGCTGCGTGTAAGCGTCGCCGATCAGCCCGTCCGGCTTGACGGGACGGCGGGAGGGGGTGGTCAGCGGAACGCCTATCCGCCGGGCGAGATCGGTCAGTTGCTCGCCGAAAGAAGGCTCTCCCCGATCAGCCAAAAGCCACGCGCGGTCGGCAATCTCTGCACCCTCGATCAGCAGAAAGAGCGAAGATTGCATCCCACCCAGCAACCGGCGGGCGCAGAGCAGATCGGCTTCCAGCGCAGTTCGAAGTGAATCGGGGAAATCCTCCCGCAGAGATGCGTCGGATTGGCTGAGAAGCACCGCGGTGCCGTCCAAAGCGTTCAGCGCGTCCGCCACGGCAAGATAAGCAGAAAGTGCCTGCACGCGAAGACAGATGCCCTCGAATTCCACACGGGATTCCTGACACAGTTCCAGCTGCTTGGACAGACGCACGAGGGCGTCGCGAAGTGCATCCAAACGGGACGCAAATGCGGGATCGTCCATTTTTGCGAACATCTCCTGCCGTATGCGGATCGTTTCGGCACGCGTGCCCTCCCCACTGCTCCGCAGCACGCGGAGCGTTTGAGCGGAAAAGAGCCGATCCAGCTGCAAATCGAACGCCGCCTCGCTATTCATCGTGCGGGTGTTGGTAAGCCGTAATAATGATAATGGATTCATTCGGATCGCTCCAATTCTCCCAGGAAACTCGACAAGGTGTGCATCGCCATTCCGGCAACGGCCTCCCCGTTGCCGATGAGGCTTTCGCGATCCACCTTGTTCAGATGCACCTCGATACAGGTGGGATTCAACAGCAGAACGGTACGGACATCTTTGAGATACCACTCGTCCCGGAATCCGGCACGAAAATCGTAATCAGGCAATTTTTGGGGCTTGGTATCCCGAAAAAAGCGGGCGTATCCGCCGCGGGAAGACGCGAAATTCAAAAATTTTCGTACGCGAAAAGTCCCGTCGAAAGTGAAAATCAGATATTGTCCCCGCTTTTTCATGGCGAACCATTTGACGGCATAGACCGTCTCGGGCGTCTCCACGTAAAAATCGCAGGTCTTCCCCATTCTGCGCCCGAATATCCAAAATCGACCGGTCGGGTGCAACGAAAAGCCCATTCTACGGCAAAGCCCGCCAATCTTGCGGCGCGCGGTAAGACGCTTCCAAAAGATTCGCACAAACGGCAACAGAAAAATCGTCATGCCAACCGCCGCGAGGAACAAACACACTTCCATAAGCTTTTTAATCCAATCATTGTATTTAATTTTATTGTATCATGTTTTCAAATCGTTGTCAAGCGTTTTTTGTTGCGCTCGAAAGTTTTCAATCAAATTCGATGAAAAAGAGGATCGCATTTCTGCGATCCTCTCCGAACATTATGGTTAAAAAGTGAATCTATCTAATACAAATTACTGCATTGGACTATACTCCTATTAGGATTTGTCTTGGGTATTTCGATCAACACAAACTAGTACATTGGACTGTATCTCCTGTTTAGATTTGGTGGATTGCCGAATACACTTTAGTACATTGGACCGTATCTCCTTGTTCAGATTTTCAAGTTATGATTCGATACTCAAATTAGTACATTGGACTATTCTCCCGTAAGGACTTGGTGCGTTCAGATATTTCCGATGGTACACATCCGCGCTTTTCTTTGATCGGCCTGCATCGATAGGATGGGGTTCCGATCCCTGCAGGCGGTGTGTGCGTTCCTATCTTAGAACACCGTTTGATCGGTTCCGAGCTTTCACATTGTCGGATCTGACTGATTCGCTTTCATAAACGCATCTTCCGGCTTGCGGCTTCTCTTTTCACTCAGACGGCTTCGGTATAGACCACTTGTGATTCGTTGACACAAGGAAGCGGGTCTGCTATTCTGAGAAGGTCAGTTTTGGCGGGCTCAGAAGATGCCCGGATCAAATATTCTCCGAGACCCTCCCGGTCATCGTGCGGGTTTTATCAACGAATGGATAGTGGACTTCTTTGGCTGCACTGAGGAATACCGAAGGTGCAATTTTCATGCCTCTGATGGCTTTGATTCTTTGGTACTTCATACTCATTCCTCCTATACATTATTACCAAATTTGCATCGCGAAATTTGTTTCTTTTGTTCACCATTTCCTTTTGCATCTTCATTATAGCATACCATTTCGTCTTTGTCAATAGGTTTTTGAAAATTTATTTCATTTTTTTGTGCATTATATTAGCATTTTTTCGACGATTGCAAGCAGCAAATTTCACGCCAAGCTCGCCCCGTCCTGCGCAAAAAGGAGGAGGATGCTTTCACATCCTCCTCGAGTTCTATCTTAAACTAACTGTTTACGAATTTCACTGTTTATCATTGGATCTTTCGTATCCGCACTATCTTCTCTACAACTCGGGATGACCTTCTGTTTGACAGGTTCCGATCCCTATTCTGCGGAATCATTCGTGATCTGATGACACTTTTACTATTCAATTGTAACTGCCGATACTGTAGTCGGCTCTTCTGAAAGAGCGGCACCTTCCGGCTTGCGGCTTCTCTTTTCACTCAGACCGTTTCGGTATAGATGACTTGTGATCCGTTTACACAAGGAACGCGATCTGCTATTCTGAGAAGGTCAGTTTTAGCGGGCTCAGAAGATGCCCGAACTAAATGTTTTCCGAGACCCTCCCGGTCATCGTGCGGGTCTTGTCAACGAATGGGAAATGATTTTCCATAGCGGTTTTGAAGAATTTCATAATCTTTCCTCCTGTTCGCTTTTAACACATTCTGTATCAGAAAGGATAACGCTTTTGTTTGCTATTCCCTTTTGCACTTTTATTATAGCACACGTTTTCGTCGTTGTCAATAGGTTTTTGAAAATTTCTTTTATTTTTTTGTGTATTTTATCAATTGGTTACACAAAATCAAAAACGCACCCCGAGGCTGACACTCAATAAGGATGTTATCTAAACCAACCGATTGAGAGTAACCAAACCCACAGCACGGAATTCAGAAATGGATTTCGTGCTGTGGGCTTTTGTTATAGGATTAAATATCGTAAGTAATACTGTAGAAAAGAATTTCTCAGGATTTGTTAAAGTGATAATAGATGCCACCACTCTGCTTGCTATGGGAGCTGTTGTTGCCGATGGTGCATTGATCAAAGGCTTTCATGAGGGCGCAAAAGTCATAAAAAGCGCAATGGCAGATCAGGACGCGAAAACCGATGATGCTCCTGATGAAGCCGAAGAAACAACTGACGAAGAAACTTCTGAAGAAAAAACAGAGACTTAAGTAAATGTCATTTAGCCAAGCCACCGCAAGTTTAGACAAGGGTGAATCTTCGGATTTGCCCTTATTAAATTTTGTAGTCTATGTGATATTAAAGCAACGAATATCGTTGGAGCTTTGCAAGCGAAAAATACACTCATTGCGTGAGTTGTAAGCACGGATTGGCTTATTGATTTTTTCGAATAAATTCAGTATAATACAAATACAGGTTGCGCAACTAAGTTTTTTATAGGAGTAATAACATGAATATACCAATCTCTAATGTAATCCGTCGTCTTCGTCGTGAGCATAACATCACGCAGGAAGAACTTGCCGCTGCTGTTGGGGTAACATACCAGTCTGTTAGCCGTTGGGAAAATGGTCAGGCATATCCTGATATAGAATTGATACCCAAGATTGCCAGATATTTTGATATTTCCACGGATATTCTTTTTGGTACTGACAATGAATCCATTAATAAGAGACTTGAAGCACATTATGAAAAGATCAAGGAAGTTCAAAACGAACCCGATGCTTTTTATCAGGCGTGTAAATCTGCGTACAATGAGTTTCCAAAAGAATTCAGTTTTGGTATTTGGCTTTGCAGATGCTATATTGATCATAACATTCGTCCTTATGAGAAGCATCTGGATGAAATTCGGAGTATCTGCGAGAACATAATTGAAAATTGTACAAATGAAGACTATCGAATTGAAGCTATGTCCATGATTGTTATAGCAGAAGATGAAGACCATCTCAATACATGGCTCACCACACTGCCAAGTTGGAAATCCTGCAAGGAAATTCTTCTTGAAACACGGTACAGTTATCACAACAATCTGGAAAAATGTAATTTACAGCGTCAGGAAAACTTCAAGTCGTTTCTGGGATATATTTTCTATAGCTGTACAGGACTGTATGATTTGAAGGATGCCGCTGCAAGGTTTCAGATGATATTGAAACTGATAGATGTTATGCGTGATACTTCAACGGAACTCGATGCATGGCTTCCGATGCGTGCAGATTTCCACCTTCGTACAGCAGGCACATACTTTGGAATGGAACAGTATGATCACGGATATGCAGAGTTGGAAAAAGCAGTGGATCTATATGTGAAGTATGCTGAGTTACCGATTGATACAATCCTTTATTATAATTGTCCTCTCATGAATATGCTTACTGAAAATAAACGCAGTGAACCAGACGATGATACAAAAGATAAAGGAGAATATGTATGCTGGTGGGCATATCAGACGCTAACAAAAAACGACAATCTCTTTAACAACGTTCATGACGAAACTCGTTACAAGGAACAGATAGAACGTTTATTACCTTATTTACCTGCTTGATACAAAATCACATTTATTGGTGCTTATGAACTTATTTTATGGCATTTTTGTTTACTAAAACTAATCTTTTCAGTTTGGTTTCATAAGCAGAAGATACGCATTCTGTTCAAGGGCTTCGGCGAACTCGACGATCTCATATGCGTATAACGGCACAAACAGCAATAGGAGATATGGATTTCTCCATATCTCCTATGCATCGAACAACTATTTAAGGATAACATCCTTATTTGTTGCCCCCGAAGGGTGCATTTTTGATTTGTCTTACAGTTGGATATGACGGTACTCTCCCTGCTTTGCAAGGATCTGTGCGTCTCTGTGCTGGCTGGTAAACAGGAAGATCTGACTTCCCTCTCCCGCGTATTCACGAAGCAGTCCGCACATTGCCGTCAGACGGTCGTCATCCAGACGCGCGAAGGATTCGTCGAAGAAGAGCGGCGGATTGGTCTTGTGATACAGAAGTCCAATCAGCGACATCCGCAGGCTGATGTAGGCAAGATCGCGGGTGCCGGAGCTCATGAAGTCGATATCGCGGGTGGTATATCCCACGCCGCTGGAAGCACCGTACTGCATTTCCAGTTGGTTATTGACACCGATCGTCTCATACTTGCCGTTGGTTCCCTTGCGCATCAGCGTGCTGGCTTGCATAGACAGCTTGGGAGCAACGCTGCTGCGGAGATTCTCGGTAGCCGCATCGATAGAGTCGCAAGCAAGCCGAAGTGCATCGTGCTCGATCTGCAGCTTACTCAGGAGCGCGGTCTTTTCATAGATGGTATCCGCCAAGGTAGCGGGATTTTCCACGGTAGCGCCTAAGCGAGCCAGCTCCAGATCCAATTGATGGATGGCATCCGCCAAGGTCTCATTCTCGGCTACCCGACGGGCGTGAGAAGCCCGGATCTCTTCCAGATCAGCATCGTTGATCTCGCCCGCCCATTCGGTACGCGCAATGATCTCTGCAAGCTTCTCCTTATCCTCGCCTTCCAGCGTGCGGCGGACCGCCTCCACGGACGCTTCTGCCTTGCCGACCTCGTTGTACAGATCGTTGCGGTGTGCGATCATGCTGTCGCATTCATTAGCGGCGACGGTCAGATCGTCCTTGCTCTGATACTCTTTGCCGATGCGGGCAAGCAGAGCAATCGCATCCTGACGACGCGCATTCAGCTCGGCGCTGATTCCCTTGATCGTCTCGTCAATGTCGTTGCGTTTCTGCTCGTACAGTCGCTGTGCTTCACGACGTCTTGCGGCAGTATTGATATGCTCGTACAGCTCCTGTTCGGTAGGCACGCCGTACCGCTCCAGTAAACGGCGAATGCCGCGGCTGATACTGCTTCCGCGCGCCAAGAAGATCACGCCCAGAATCGCCAGCAGTGCCGCTACGCCGTACAGACCGTAGCCCAGCGTCTTCATCGATATATTCGAGATCAACTCGGTATCAGCAATTGCAGGAACAAAGACGCAGGCACTGGCAACAGCCGCCCAAATCACGGTCATCACCAGGAAAAATCCGCCAAATATACGGCTGGTACGGCTCTTGTGACGATTGGTCTCCAACAGATCCGCGATCCCTTCCGCGCCGCCGTCCTCGGCAGAGCGCGCCAGTAGCTCGCGATCGGCGGCATCCATGCGATCTCCGCCCAAAGTCAGCTTTCGCTGTTGCTCCTGCGCAAGCTGTCCCTCTCGGAAGCCGATATCTCTGTAGGACTCCTTCAGCGCGTTAGAATAGGGAGCGTCAGGCAAAAAGCCGTCGTAGCTGTTTTCGTTGCAGTAGTTTTCGTACGCTTCCTTGCGAGCGGAAAGTTGATCCTCCAACGCGGCGAGATGCGTAAAGCCCTCCATCCCGTGGATCGCATCTGCGCGCGCCATCTTTTCGGACAGATGCTCCGCCTCCTGCTTTCCGCTATCCAGTTTGGCCTGCAATTCTGCGCGCTCTGCCTCACGGCTGATGATCGTACCGTGATCTACCCGTGCCTTTTCAAAACTGCGAGACAGCTTTTCGGTCTCGTTCTGCAGCTCGTAGATCTTGCCGCCCTTTTTGTTCTTGTACAGGAGCATGGTGCGACCCTCTTCCAGCTTCTTCTGAGCTGCTTTGGTAGAGATCATCTCGTCGCCCGCGAAAAGCATATTCTCGATAGCAACCGCCACCGAGCCGCCGTCTACCACGCTACCGTCTGCCTGACCCACGAAAGCGGTCTGCAGGAATACGTCCTCGGTAACGCCAAAGAAGTATTTGCCGGGATTGACACCCTGCAGGCACTCGGTATTGGTAGCAAGATCGATGATCTTCACCGTCTCCTTGCCCTGCGCCTTGGCAGAAGGAATCAGAGAACGCTCGATGCGGTAGCGGGTACCCTTGTGGGTAAACTCCAAAGAACCGTCTGCGCTGTCGGTCTCCCAGCTCTGATATTTACGGCGTTCGGAAAGCCCGCCGCTTTTCGCTTTGCCGGAAAGTCCGTAAAAAATGAATTTGATGAAGGTGCTGATGGTAGTTTTACCCGCCTCGTTGCGTCCTTCGATCAGGTTGATGCCCTCGGAGAAGGAGCAATCGAACTCCTTTACACCACCGAAATGTCCGATGGTTATTCTATCGATGACCATAATCAGTTATCCTTTCTCAGTAATTGTACCAGTCCCGCCAAATCGGAGACATGGTAGGTGGGGCAGACACCCTCGGGAAGCGGCTTGCCGCGCCGATCCACGTAGCAGGAGTCCAGCCCCGCTTGAATCGCTCCCTTCAGATCGCTGGTAGCGGAATCGCCTGCCAGCAGGGTGGTTGCGGGATCAAAATTGGGAATGGCGGCGAACACCGCTTCAAAATAGCGGATATCGGGCTTCTCAAAGCCGATCTCGCCCGAGATAAAGTAGCCGTCCACGTATTGCATCACGGGGGACTTGGAAAAACGTCCCCGTTGCACCATTGCGTTGCCGTTGGTGACGATATAGATCCGGTGATCCTGCGCCAGCTCCCGCATGGCGTCCATGGAATCGTCGAAGAGGATCGCCTGACGGGAGAGCTGCTCCAAATAACGGCCGTTCAGCTCATCGGGATCGCCATCCAGCGCAAAATGCTCCAGATACGCCGCGTATCTGCCGTGGAGCACCTGCGCACGGGTGATCTCCCCTCGCTCCAGTGCCTTCCAGTGGCGATCGTTGATGGCGGAATAGACGGCGTACATCCCGTCGTCCACGGGCAGTCCCGACGCTTCCATCACGGCATAGAAAGCGATCCGCTCGGCAGCACCGAAGTCGAAGATCGTATCGTCCGCATCCAGCAGAAGCGTTTGATAGCGTCTCATTACAGCTCGGGCAGCTCTCCGCCGCTCAATACCGACAATCCGCAACGCAGTGCCATTGCGGCTACCTCCCGCTCACGGGCGTCAATGCTCCGCAGCTTAGGAAGCAGCTCTCGGAAGTATGCACCGCGGATGGTAGGATCGGCGGCAAGATAGTCGTAATCAAACAGAGGAGAGGTCTCGTCGATCACCTCGACATATGCAAGCCCCTCGCAAAGATCGCGGATGGAGTCCACGGGCACCTCTGCCGCAGGAGCCACGTCACCGGTAAATTTGATGCGGAGCAGAGTTTCCTCGCCGTAGTCGCGCTGAGAAAGCATGGTCTGTACCGCTTCCAGGATCGCGTTCGATTGCTCGGCGCCGGTGACGTTGAGCGTCTCCACCATATAACGGCGGGACGCCATCTTCACAAAAGCGGGCTTGCACAGGAAGCCTTCCTCGGTCTTATCCATTTCCACCGAGAAAATCCCGTGCCAGCCGGTCTCACCGAAATCGCGGGGCTCGGGGGAGCCGCAGTAGCCGTACCACTGATCGTCCTCGGAAACGATCTCATGCTGTTGATGGATGTGACCCAGCGCTATGTAATCGAAGTTGGTGGAACGGATGTCCGCCAGCGTGATGGGGCAATCCTCGGCGTTTTTCTGCAGCATATTGCCGTGCGCCACCAGAATGTTGATGGCGTCGGGATCGTCTGCCTGATACTCGGTAAAGGGGCAATGATCCATCGAGATCGAGGTAAAGGCGTAACCGTACACGTCCACCTTCCGATCGCGGATATCAAAATGAACCTTCGACACCGTTTCGCTCTTGAAAACGGTCACGTTGGTGGGGAAGTCGGTCTTTACCCAAATGCTGTCGGGGGAATAATAATCGTGATTGCCGGGGGTAATCACGAAGCGGACGTCGGGCAGAGCGGCAAACTCCCGCACCACCAGATCAACGGTGTTTTTGGTAACGAATTTGCGATCGAACAGATCTCCCGCGATCAGCACCAGATCTGCCTTCTGCTCTCCAATGTAGCGGCAGAGGCGGCGGAACATCTCCCGCAGCTCCTCACGGCGCAATGCGGCGGTCTCCGCATTTCCAAGGGAAAAGGGGCTGTCCAGGTGTATATCTGCTGTGTGAATGATTTTCAGCAAATCGAACCCTCCTATCTATATGATGCTTGCTCAAAAACGGCGTTTTTGGAGCAATATGGCAAAATTTACGGCAATCGGATGCCGTTTTTATCATTGTAGCATATATTTATGAATTTTTCAACAGATTCCTGCGTCGAACTTGACTTTTTTTCGCAGATTGTATATAATAAAGACGTACGATTATCAGAAATGATTCCAAAGACAAAAGGATGGTAAATACAATGGCTAATTATCGCAGAGGGCGGATCAACGAGGCTATCGCAAAAGAGCTTGCCGTGATCCTCCGCAGTGTCAAAGACTACCGACTGGAAAACGCAGTCGTCACCATTACCAGCGTCAACTGTGCGCCCGATCTTTCGTTTGCAAAGGTCTATTTCTCCTATTTAGGCGGCGGAACGCCCAAGGACATCAAGCAGGGGCTGACCTCCGCCTCGGGCTTCATCCGCACCCAGCTTGCCCGCACGCTGAATCTCCGTCAGACCCCCAAGCTGGTCTTCACCTACGACGACTCCATGGAGCACGGCGCACAGATCGCGGGTCTGATGCAGAAGGTGGAAAAGGAGCTGGAGATCGCTGACGCCCGTGACGCGGCGGAAGCCGCCGCAGCCGAGGCTGCCGCCCTTGCCGCTATGGAAGCGGACGAGGAAGAGGATAACGAAGACTTCGAGGACGAGGATGATGAATAACGTCACCCTCCCCGAAATTGCCGCGCGTCTGCTGGATGCCGAGCGCATTCTTCTGCTCTCTCATGTAAATCCCGACGGTGACACGGTTGGCAGTGTCACCGCCCTTTCTCGCGCGCTGAAGCTGTGCGGTAAGGAAACCGTTTGCCTGTGCGAAACGCCCATCCCCGAGCGTAATCTCTTCATTTGCGGCGAAGGTACGTACGTCACCTCCTGCCAGGTACGGGAGAGCGATCTGGTGGTCTCGGTGGACGTTGCCTCCGCGCAGATGCTGGGCAGATTGCGTGAAACTTTTGAAAGCCGCACCGACATCCGTATTGATCACCACGGCACGGGAGAGGATTTCGCCACCGTCAATTACGTTGACCCCGACGCCGCCGCTTGCGCGGAGATCGTCTACGAGCTGATCACGCTTCTTCCCTGCACGCTGTGCGAGGAGATCGCATCCCCTCTCTACACCGCACTGAACACCGACACGGGCGGATTCCGTTTCTCCAACACCACCGCCCGCACCCACAAGATCGCCGCCGCTCTCATGGAAGCGGGCGCGGCCGCCGCAGATATCTGCGAGACCCTCTATGAGAATGTGACGCTGGAGTCGCTTCAGTCCAACGCCCTCTTTTTGGAGAAGTATCAGCTGTACGCAGACGGAAAGGTTCTGTTCCTACCCATCACTATGGAAGACAAGGAGCGCTACGGCTTTACCGACGAGAACATCGAGGGCTACGCTACCCTCTCCCGCAAGATCGCAGGGGTTGAGCTGGGTATGGTCCTGCGTGAGCGTGACAGAGGAGGCTACAAGGTCTCCATGCGAAGCCGCAAGACGGTGGACAGCGCCGCCCTCTGTGCTCTTTTCGGGGGCGGCGGACACGCCCGTGCCGCCGGCGCTACTATTGAAGCTGACAGCTTCGACGAGGCTTGCAAGAAGCTCATAGACGGCGTGCTGGAAAGTATCGTGTTTGAGGGGTAGTATTATTCAGTTCATCAGGAGGAACTCACATGGCCGGTATCCGTGCATCAATCGAATACTTGAATGAAGCCAGCGAAAATCGGCTTACTATTCTTCCGCCCATCGGAAGAATTTTGTCGGCAGGTGCCGGTGTCTTCCTTTGTCAACTAATCTTACTTGCAGGAACCAATCTCTATACTTGCATCTTTACGATTCCCTTACTTTTATTTTGGGGCGTTGCCTTCATTTGGTTTTGCCATATCTGGACATCCTTCCGCTTTTCGAAAGCATGGATCATCACAGCGTTTCTCTTAGTTATCATTATGTCGGTGTACTGTCACCGACTGTTGACGATCATTTTTTAACCGTCGTCGAAAGGAGCATTCATGAACTCGTTCAGTCTTATCTGGTCTCCCGGCGATCCTCGCCGTTCTTTTCCCGATCACACCTTCGTCACCGATCTGAAACTCCCTTCGCTCATCCGTATCGGAGCAGGACGCCGTCCGGGCGAGCTTGAACCGCAGCTTTCCGAGTTCTTCACGCAAGACCCCGCTACCATCGCGCGTCGCAGTGCGCTGTTTTTCGAGCTCACCGAATCACCTGCCCTTTATCGCACGTTGCAGCAGTGTTTTGAAAAGATAGCTGACATCCGCGTTTTGCAGATTGCCAAAATCAGTAAAGCCTCTCCCGAAGAATCTCTGTACAGCATTCAGGAGATCGAACTCTACGCTGAGATTATCGACAGTTTCGCGGGTCTTTTGGAAAGCCACCCAACCAATTCCGATGCACTCAACGAATTCCGCGACCGTATCCTTTCAATCAGCAGAAGCGAGAGCTATCTCCATCTAAAGCAGCAAATAGCAGAACAGTCTCACCTGGTTCACAACATCCGCAGTATTACGGTAGGGATCAATCTCAACGCCCAATTGATGCCCACAGAGGCGGGCATCGTGCAAGTAAACGAGGAGCAATTCAAATCCGGAAGCGTACTTCATAAGCTCCTGCGGCTGGATTTTAATGAGGATGATTACACCTGTATTTCCCCTCTCCATCCGATCACGAAGGGAATGACTGCCGCTGAATCCGGCGCTTTGCTGGCGACATTGAACAGTTCCCTTTGGAAATTAGTCTCGGAAAGTGTTTCTTCTTGGAAACCTGTAATTCGAAACTATGTGCTGGACGGAGTGAATTGGTTGATCGCTCTGCTTCCCGAGATCGATTTCAGTATCGGTTGTGTGGACTTTCTGCTCAAGCTTAAAAGATTGCGCCTGCCCTTGACAGTGCCGGTATTTACCGAAACCGACTGTATTATCGGACTCTACAATCCAATCTTGGCGCTATCGGGCTCTGCAGAAATGATTCAGAACGACTTGACGTTCGACTCAAACGGTCGGATCTACATTCTGACCGGTCCCAATCAAGGCGGCAAGTCCATCTATACCGAAGCAGTCGGCATTGCCTACGCTCTGCTTCATTTAGGTCTACCTATTCCTGCAAATCGGGCGCAAATGGCGCCTGTTTCCGGGATCTTCACCCATTTTGCCCATCGCCAGGTTGACCGAACCGCACACGGACGTTTTGCCGCTGAATGCGCTCGGATCGCCGAAATCAGCCGTTTGCTCACCGAAGATAGTCTCTTCCTCTTCGACGAAGCGCTTTCCAGTACCAATGGAAGTGAAGCCGTTTATATTGCACAAGAGGTGCTCTCTGCTTACGCTCAAATCGGCGGAAAAGGGATTTTTACCACACATCTCCACCAATTGTGCGATTTAATCGAAGACATGAATGCTGATGAGAGGATTCGATCTCGGCTCTGTAATCTCACAGCACAAATTGATTCGGAGAGTCATCAGAGGAAATATCTCATTACCAAAAGTGCGATCTCCGGGCAAAGCTATGCTATGGATATCGCGCGTCGGTTTAAGTTAACCAAGGAAGACATATTGAACGGGCATTGACCCTAAGAAAGGACGATCACTATGCAGGATCGCAACATTTCGGGCATTCTGATCATTGACAAGCCCCAAGGTGTCACTTCCCACGATATGGTGGGGCTCTGCCGTAAGCTGTACGGCACCCGCAAGGTGGGGCACGCGGGCACTCTCGACCCCATGGCAACCGGCGTGCTGGTGATGCTCATCGGACGTGCCGCCAAGGCTTCGGACTTTTTATTGGAAAAAGTCAAGACCTACGAGGCGACCCTGCGGTTCGGCATTGCCACCGACACCCAGGACGTCACCGGAACGGTAACTGCTGCCTCTTCGCTCGCCCCTACACGGGAGGCACTGAATGCCGCCCTTCCCGCGTTTCGAGGGGATATTTTACAAATCCCACCGATGTACTCCGCCCTCAAGCGGGACGGACAAAAGCTGTACGATCTGGCGAGGCGCGGCATCGAGATTGAGCGTGAGGCGCGCCCCGTGACCATTCACCGGCTGGAGGTCACCGACTTCCGCGCGGGGGATGCGCTTCCCTCTCCCGACGCGGTGGGCGCTCCCGCAGACGGCATCGGCGGGCTTACCGAGGTCGATCTGACCGTCACCTGCTCCAAGGGAACCTACATCCGTACTCTTTGCCACGACCTCGGTGAGCGGGTGGGATGCTACGGCACCATGTCCGCTCTGCGCCGCACACAGGCAGGCGCGTTCACGCTGGAGCGAGCCGTCCCCCCCGACGCGCTCCGCCAGATGAGCGAAGCCGAGCGGGACGCGCTTCTCCTTCCCATTGAGGACGCCTTTGCCGACCTGCCTGCGGTAAAATTGCAACCCTTTTTCGCAAAACTCGCCCACAGCGGTCAGCAGATCTATCAGAAGAAGATCGGTACCGCCCTGCATGAGGGCACGATGGTGCGATTCTTCGACGCCGACGGATTTTTCGCGCTGGGCGAAGTCCGCACCTACGAGGATGGCTCGGCCATCAAGCCGATCAAGCAATTTTGATGGTTTAGGGGTGCTTTTTTGAAAAAGCACCCCCTAAGACCCTGAAAAAACTTTGATTAAAATGCCCGACAAGTTCTTGTCGGGCGGAGTTTTACTATGAGCAGACTTACTTACAAGCAAGCCACCGCGTCGGACATTCCCGTCATCGAGGACATTCTCTTCGACGTGACCGACTATTTCGAAAAGATCGGCGATCCCCAATGGCGCAAGTACGACGTGACCTGGCCGGGGCTGGCGGTCTATTTTCGCATCGAGGATTTTCGGATTGCTTACCTCGGCGATATACCAATCGGATGTATGGTCATCCTTGACAAGGACGACTATTTTTGGCCCGAGATTCCCAAGGGCGGATCGCTGTACATCCACAAGCTGGCGGTGCGCCGCGCCTACGCGGGGCAAGGCTTCGCCCTCGAAATGATCGACTACGTAAAATCCCTTTCGGTAGAGCGCGGGATCAATCAGGTGCGCCTCGATTGCCGCGCCTACAAGCACAAGCTCCGCCGTCTGTATGAGGAGGCGGGCTTTACACTCGTTAAGGAAGCCGTGCTCGGCGATTACAGCGCGGCGTTTTATCTGTGGACACTGCAAGAAAAAACGGCTCTATAATAAATGTTGGGGTACCGACGGATAGAGCTCGAAAAAAATAACAACATAAAAAGAGCATATCTGACAAAAATCTGATAGAATGAAGTTACCACACAAAACATTCATCGGAGGAGTCGGATATGCTCAATTCATATTATAACGAAAAGATACTGGGATTGCAAGGGGTAAAGATCAAAAAAGTAGAAAATGCAGCAAAAGAAATGCGCATCGAGCTAGAGATGGAACGACGTCCCCATATGTGCCCGGCTTGCGGCCGGCAAACCGATCGGATTCACGACTATCGAAAACAGGTTGTCAAGGATATGCCGTCATTTGGTAAAGCAGTGTTTCTGGTTCTCAGAAAAAGACGGTATGCCTGCTCCTGCGGAAAAAGATTTTTCGAGGAGAACACCTTCTTGTCCCGTTATCAGCGCATGACCACACGCAAGATTGCCGGTATCATCGCTTCTTTGGGCAAGTGTCGCTCTTACACCTCGGTTTCTCTGGAGCAGGGCGTGTCGGTAACTACTGTTCTGAGACTTTTCAACTATGTCCAGTACCCTAAGCCGAAACATTTACCGACTGCGCTTGGAATCGATGAGTTCAAAGGAAACAGCGGCGGAGAGAAGTTTCACTGTATTCTGACCGATCTGGAAACGGGCAAGGTGATCGATATTCTGAAAACTCGTTATAAGCACGATCTTTATGACTATTTCAAGAGATACCCTCGAGAAGAACGGGCAAAAGTACACTACTTTGTCAGTGATATGTACCAAACTTATGCAGATATTGCGAAAACGTGGTTTCCTAATGCAACCTACATCATTGACAAATACCATTGGGTCAGACAGGTCAGCTTTGCTTTTGAGCGTGTGCGCAAGGATGTACAGAAGAAGTTTTCCAAATCGCACCGGATCTATTTCAAGCATTCCAGGAAGCTACTTTTGAAGCGCTGGCAGGATCTCACGGACGAGCAGAAGCAACAGGTGAACGTGATGCTTTACGCATCGGCAGAGTTGTCGACTGCCTACTTTTTGAAGGAGCAGCTATATCATATTATACGTGAAGTACCTGCAGAGAAGTTCGAAGAATCGCTCAGAAGCTGGATTGAGGACGCCCACGGCAGCGATATTGAACCCTTTGTCAAGTGTGCGCTGACCTATAGGCATTGGTTCTCTCCCATTGTTCAATCCTTTCGGCACAAATACACCAACGGTTTCACCGAAGGCTGCAACAACAAGATCAAGGTTTTGAAGCGCACCTCCTACGGCTTGCAGAACTTCAGACGGTTCCGTTCCCGTATCCTTTACCTATTTCAATAACGCTCGGCGCGCGAAGCAGGTAGTGAAAATCTCCACTTCGCTTCGCTTCGTTTCGTTTTTCACTACCTGCTTTTTTCATTCTATTATTTTTTCTTTACCCCAACTATTGACAAAGAGCCGAAAAACCTGCTTCGATTGAAGCAGGTTTTATAGATTCAAAGGGGATTACTGAACGGGGTAATACACGGGTGCTGCGGGAGCAGGAGCGTTCTGCTTCTTCATCTTACCGCTAACCATGAAGGAAAGAACCAGGCTTGCACCTGCCAGCAGGATAAAGATCCAGCCCCATACGTTAGGCAGGTTGAGAACATCGTATTCAAGAGATTCGATGTTCACAAAAATGGTACCGAGGAACATCCATGCCAAAGCCCAGATGTTTGCAATCTTAACCAGCAACAGCTTGGAATTGAACTTAAACTTCAGCATAGGGATAAAGGGCAGACCAGCCATCACAACAGCAGCAACATACAGCAGAAGAGTCAGATTTCCAAGGCCTTCCAGTGCGAGCCAATCGACAATCTGAACGCCATCCTGCGTTCTGCTACCAACAGCAATAGTAGCATCGCCTTCCAGCAAGCCGGAAATGGAATAATTCACATCTACGCCCCAGGTGCTATAGGACATATTACGAACGAAGAAGAAGATCATGCTGAGCAGCAACAGACCAACTGCAACAAGATACAGGATCTTCCAGGTAGGCATCTGGTACTTTTCGTTGAGTACGGCAGTGCGGGCAGGCTTTACAGGCGCATTGGGATCGGTGGAGGAACCGCAGTTGGCACAGAATTGAGCGCCGTCGGGAAGCTGGGTTCCACAGTTCTTACAAAACATATGTAATCTCCTTGTGTAAAAAATATTCATCCCTTTCATCACGGACGACGAAAGAAGTTGTATTCTCATTATAGCAAATCACATTCGCTTTGTCAATAGTTAATTCAAAATTTATTCAAATCCGGTGTCAATCCGAAGTATTACTCCTTCATCCGCTCCAAATACCCCACCAAAAAGGCGTAGAACTGCTCCACCTCGGCGTTGTCCTGCTTCAGCGCGTTCATTGACAGCACCAGATCGCGGGTGCAAAGCGGATCGGAGATCGTCATCAACCGTGCAGAGCTTGTGGTAAAGTCCCCCCAGGTGTAGCGCGGCCAAAAGCCTACGCCGCATCCTGCCGCAACCAGATTCTGCACCGTGGCGGGCGAGTCACTTTCAAAAACCACTTTCGGCGTAAATCCCACCTTACTGCAATACTTGTCACAGATTGAACGGAAATTCTTGGTGCCCGCGAGACAGACGAATTCCTCCTCCCGCATTTCGGCAAGGGCGATGGCATCTCGCCGTGCGAATCGAGCACTGTCGGGCACAGCCAGCAGGATCGGCTCAGTGAAGATGTACTCGTTCGCCCTTCCCCCCTTCGGCGAAGAGAGGCGGGTGGAAAGACTTACGTCGCAAAGCGTATCTTCCCCGCTCTGTACCAGCTCGAAGTGGATATGTCTGGTCTTCTGATATTCGATGACCGCGCGAGTCACCAGCGCGGACGCCGCCTGCACGTTCATGCGGATCGTAGTGCGGTCGGTGTGCGCCATATGAGCCAGGTCTGCAGGGACAGCGTCCAAAGTCGCCAGCAAAGGTTCCACCTTTTCCAGTAAATATTTACCATACGGAGTAAGGACGATATTCCGACCCTTCAAAACGAACAGCTTTACGCCCAGTTCTCCTTCCAGGCGGTGGATGGCTTGAGACAGTGCCGGTTGCGCGATATGCAGCTTTTCAGCCGAGCGGGTCATGTGCTGGCTTTTGGCTACCTCGCAAAAGTATCGGAGTTGCATTAGTTCCATAGCAATTTCCTTTCATAATGCAAATGTTATGATATCTATAAATATTATATATTTTACATTATCAAATGTCAATGCTATAATAGGAGCAGATCGAAAAAAACTTCGACCAATTTGCCCGCTTGAAAGGAATTTACCCTATGCCCGAACTTTTAGAAGCAATCATGCTGATCTGCTTTGGCTTTTCCTGGCCGCTGAACGTCTACCGCAACATCAAGTCTCACACCGCCAAAGGAATGAGCATCGCCTTTATTCTGCTCATTATTGCCGGATACATTGCCGGTATCGTTGCCAAGCTGATTTGTCATAACTACTCCTACGTTTTAGTGGTTTACTTTATCAATCTCGCCTTCGTCAGCGCAAATTTGCTGGTCTATTTTCGTAATCGGAAGCTCGATCATCAAAAGCTGTGTAAAGCAACCGCCTGAATACAAAAAATGCACGGAATGACGTTCTCTTTCTCCATTCCGTGCGATATTTCCCGCCCGACAAGTATTTGTCGGGCGCTTTTATAAAAGTTCTTTGGAAGGGATGTGGGGAAACCTTTCTTACAAGAAAGGTTTCCCCACGAAAACTCATACTTCCATAATGATCGGCAGGATCATCGGGCGACGCTTGGTGCGCTGATAGATGAAGCGGGACAGATCGTCCTTCACCAGGTTTTTGATCTGATTCCACTCGGAGTAGCCGCGATCGATGCATTCGTCTACGGCTTCTGCCGCAATCTGACGCAGATCCTCCATCAGTTCCTCGGACTCGCGTACGTAAACGAAGCCGCGGGAGACGATGTCGGGGCCCGAAAGCAGTCCCGCGCCGTCGGAAGACATGGTGCAGACCACTACGATGATGCCGTCCTCTGCCAGATGACGGCGGTCGCGGAGCACGATATTGCCTACGTCGCCGATGCCGTAGCCGTCAATGAGCACTTTTCCGGCAGGAATAGTTCCGTTCCACTTGGCTTCTTTGGTGCCTACCTCCAATACTTTACCGATCTCACCTACGAAGATGTTGTCGGCAGGCACGCCCATGGTTTTTGCGATCTCGCGGTTTGCCGCCAAATGGCGATTCTCGCCGTGGATGGGCATAAAATACTTGGGCTTGGTCAGCGCCAGCATCAGCTTGATCTCCTCCTGACAAGCGTGACCGGAGACGTGTACCTCCACCGTGCTGTCGCGGAAGACCGACACGCCTCGCTTGGTGAACTCGTTAATGAGCTTATCCACCAGCTTTTCGTTGCCGGGGATCGCCGAGGCGGAGAAGACCACCAGATCGTGTACGCCCAGCTCCACCTTATCGTGCTCGGCAAACGCCATACGGTAAAGACCCGACATAGGTTCTCCCTGGCTACCGGTGGTGATGATGGTCACCTTTTCGGGATTGTAGCGTTTCAGCTCGGAAACGTCGATCAGCGTACCTGCGGGAATGTGCATATAGTTGAGATCCTGCGCGGCACGAACGATATTGATCATGCTCCGCCCCGTAACGGCGACCTTTCTGCCGTACGCCACGCTGGCGTTAATGATCTGCTGGACGCGATGGACGTTGGAGGAGAAGGTGGCGATGACGATTCGCTTATCACGGTTCTTCAGGAAGATACCGTCCAGTGAATTGCCGACGATCTTCTCGGAGGGAGTATAGCCCGAGCGCTCGGCATTGGTAGACTCGCAAAGGAGCAGTTGCACGCCTTCTTTGCCGAGTTGTCCCAGGCGGGATATGTCCATAATATCTCCCTCGATGGGGGTCAGATCCAGCTTGAAGTCGCCGGTGTGCAGGATGGTGCCCACGGGGGTGCGGATCGCCAGACAGCAAGCGTCGGCGATAGAATGGTTCACGCGGATGAACTCCACCGAGAAGCAACCTGCCTTCACGGTATCGCCCGCTTGGACGCAGTGCAGCTCGGGCTCAAAATCCAGACGGTGCTCCATCAGCTTATTTTCGATAATGCCCAGCGTCAGACGGGTACCGAAGATGGGCAGATTCATCGTGCGGAGCAGGTAGGGGATGCCACCGATGTGATCCTCGTGACCGTGGGTCAGGAATACGCCGCGAATGCGGTCTACGTTTTTCTCCAGGTAAGTAAAGTCGGGGATGACCAGGTCAATACCGAACATATCGTCGTCGGGAAAACCGAGACCGCAATCCACGACGATAATATCGTCGTCACATTCGATCACGCAGATATTCTTACCGATCTCTTCCAGACCGCCAAGAAACGCGACCTTGACCTTTTTGTCGTTTTTCTGTTTTCTTGCCATAATATATCCTTTCATGTATAGAAAATAATCGTTCAAGTAGGAAAAAGGCCTGTTCTATCGGATAGAAGGCCTCATGAATGTAAATCGCCGGGAAATAGAGCCTATCGCCACAATTCCACTGCCCAAATGCAGCAGAATCGTCGCGATATGCTCTGAAGCAGTCGCTGTACAGCAGGCGGTCCTGCACAATCGAACTGCTCCGCAAGGGAAAATACACGGTCACTCGAAATCATTTGTAGTATATCATATTTATATGAACAATATTTGTACAGTACGCGAACAGAATGTTAACATAAGTCCTTTATCAATCAGCGAAACAGGAAATAGACGGCAAGCCCCAGCGCCTCCACGCCAGCACCCATGAATACTCCCGCGGTAAAGGGGATTCCGTTTTTGCGAATAGCACGCCGGGGCGCCGGGAAGTGACTCTTCTCTACGATCCGATTGGCTTCCTCCAAAAGATCGGGAAGCGCCGCATCTGCCGATTCCTCCCGCAAAATGAAGTGTGCTTCCTCAAACAGCTTACTGTCCCGACTTCTCACCACTACCATCCGCCGGTTGGCACCTTTCAACAGTGTCCCCTTCATCGAAACAGCTCCTTCAAGGTGCGTCCCAGCTTGGCAAAGCCTTCCACAATGCGAAAGCGGATGGTATAACGCGGATCCTCATCCTCGGTCAGCAGGCGGATCTGACTTTTGGAAAAGCCGGTCTCCGCCATTGCTTCCTCAGCATTGGCAGTAGACGTGCAGAGGTTGGGAAAAAGGACGCACCACCAGTTCTTCCCTTCCGCCGCACCGATCTTCACCTGCAGAGACGTGTACTCTCCCGCAGGCAGACGAACGCCCTCATATTCGCGGGTAGGGTAGTATTCTGTGGTCAGGGTAGCCGTCACGTCGCAGGGATGTCCCGCCTTTTCCAGCGCATCCTCGGCGATCTTCTCCAGCTCGGTCAGCCGCTCCCGCAGGATCGCTTCCCCGCTCTCTTTGTCGGTAACACCCGCCGTCCACTCGGCTATCTCGCTGAGCAGTGCGTCGCGGACGGTCAGCTTCAGCGCTTGATCCTCCTCGCTATCCGATGCCGCCAAAACGTGCAAACGGATCGTTCCGTCGTAGATCTGCGCCGCATCCGCCGCCAGCTCCCACCCCGTGTAAACGGTCACCAGCAGTAAAAAAATGAGAGAGGCTATCAAAATCTTTTTCATCTAATCATCGCTCCTTGCTATGTCAGTACGGGGATGATTGCCATACCGTTACACTTTTATGCAGAAAAGGAAAAAGAAATCCGCCTTCCCCGTCGTGGGAATGCGGATGACGGTCAGATTCGCTTGCGCTGATCCAGATAATTCTGCAGAATGATCTCCGCAGACAGCGTGTCCACGGTGTTCTTGCGCTTTTTGCCGCGTGTGTCGGTGAAACTGAGAATGGTGTGCGCCTGCATAGTAGTGCATCGCTCGTCAAACAGCGTGACGGGAAGCCCCGACGCCGTTCTGAGCTTATCAGCGAAGGCTTCTACCTTTTGGCTTCGCTCACCGCGAGTGCCGTTCATGTTGACAGGATTGCCCATGACGATCTCCGCCACGTTGTGCGTATGAACGGCGGCAAGAATCTGCTCCAGCGCTTTTTCCTCGGTATAGGCGGTAAAAGTCCCCAATCCGCTTGCCAGAAAGCAGGACTCGTCGGAGAGTGCCAGTCCGGTACGGACGTCGCCCAGATCTATTCCTAAAATTCGCATTGTCTGATTACTCCTTTAATTCGCCGCAGGTCTCCAAATCGCCGAGCGGCGGGCTTCGCGGACACCCTCGACCACGCGATCCGTAAAGGCGGCAACGTCAGCACGGGCTTCTTCCTGGCAGACGCCGGTCAGCGGTTCGTGCCGCTCGCCCTTGTACAGCTTGTAGGTCACGTCGCTGGCGTCCATATCCAGCAACGTCTCGGCAATGGCGGGAATGTCCTTGCCGTAATTCCCAACGGGATCTTCTGCTCCGCTCATCAGGAAGATAGGAAGCCCTTTGGGGACTTTCTCATACCATTCCTCGGAATTGACGAAAGAGAGAACGGTAAAGAGATCGTAAAACCCTTGCACGGTAAAGGTAAAGCAACATTTCGGATCCTCCACATAAGCCTTCAATTCATCGGGATCTGAGGTGACCCATTCCCATCCGGTAGTCTTCCCATTTTCAGCCTTGAACCGTTTGTTATAACTCCCAAAGGATTGCTTATGCAGAAAAGGGCTGCGATAGTGATCGCCCTTACGCTTTGCAAGGAATTTACACAGTTTCATCCCAAACTTCAGCGGCTGATTGCCTGCAGAGGTTCCCGACAGGATCAGACCGTCGATGCTGTCGGCGTGCCCCATCAGATAGGCGCGGGCGAGAAAACTGCCGAAGCTATGTCCCAGCAGAATCGTGGGTAGAGCACGATACTTCTCTTTCATGATCCGATTCATGGCGGCAAGATCGCGCACCAGATACAGATCGCCGTCCTCGGGGGCGAAATAGCCCAGTTCATCGTCCGATTGCACCGATCTGCCGTGACCGACGTGATCGTTACCGAAGACGATGTAGCCTTGCTCACAGAGCGTGCGGGCGGTGGAGTCGTAGCGTTCCATATGCTCGCACATTCCGTGGGAGAGTTGGATCATCGCCGACGGTGTGCAATCGGGCGTCCAGACGGTATAGTGCACCGTATTGGTGCCGTTTGAGGAAGGAAAAGTTCCTTCGGTTTTGGTAATCTTCATAAGGTTTCCTTATCGCTTCAGCGTCAGATCGTGAGTACGGCAGTAGTCGAGGATCTGCTCGCGGCTGGCAATGGTGATGCCACGGTTTTCTCTGGCAAGGCGGGAGCCGATGGCGGCAATGGTACAGGCGCGGCGGATATCACCGGTGAGGATGTAAGCCGCCGCCAGCGCCGCACCTTCGGTATCTACCGGACAGACCGTTTTGCCGGGAGCGGTCAGCACGCCGTCGGGCGCGATGATGTTGTGGTACTTTCCGTCATACACGAAAAATCCCTGACCGGGCAGACGGATGACGTAATACTTCGCCCGGATCCGTTTGGAAATGGCCACCGCCGCCCGCAGACAGTTTTCTACGTTGATCTTGCCACACATGGCTACCGTTTCCGCGGCGGTGCGGTCGATGATGAACAACTCCACGGGAGGAAGCTGCTCCCAAGGCATCCGGGAGTTGACAGGCAGTGCGTCCAAAAACACGGGAACTCCCCTAGTGTTGGACATTCGTGCCGCCTGATTTACCAGTTCAAAGGGTAGCTCGGTGGTCAGGTAAAAGCCGGTGGGAAAGCCGTTTAGTGCAGAGGAGATCTGCCCCATCGTCAGATCCTCGGCGGCACCCGGATAGACCAGCCGTCGGGAGGCGTCGCAGTAGGTTTCGTGAAGGAGATATTCAACACCGGTACGTTTTTCGTGAGAAAACTTCAGATACTGTACTTCCACTTGATTATCGGCGTAGAAATTGAAGAGCCGTCTGCCCTCGGCGTCGTCCCCCAGCATTGCACAAAGTGACGCAGTCGCGCCCAGTCGGGAGGCGGCAATAGCGGCATTGCCCGCTCTTCCGCCCGGGCGGGTCAGGTACTTGTCTTCGGTCACGCGCCCACCCAGATCGGGCAGAGCGGTCACGTGCAGGATCGTTTCGGTGCAGGCGTAGCCTGCGATCGCCAGTTTCGGTTCCACTGCGGTCACTCCGTTTCATCGTTCATTCTGTATTTATTGTAGCACATTTCGCAGAAACTTGCAAGTGTTTTTTCGGCAGACTTTTCCCTGCTTCGGGAAAAATCTGCCGAAAATCTGCCGAAAATCTGCGAATGATTACTTTTTGCGGGGATTTTTCGGGAACCAGCCCTTTTCCACGCGCTTTTCCTGATGGATGACCTCGCCGATTCCCCACAATGCAGAGAAGCCGAACACAGCCAAGCCGGTACTGACAATCTCCTGCGGGCAAAAGACCGATCCCGCCAAGCAGGCGACACCGACCAACAGAAAAATCGGAATACAAAGCTTTTTGCCAAGGTAGTATTCCCCTTTAATGACAATGGGATGCCAAACACCGATCGAAAGAAACGCAAGCGCGCCGATCAGAACGCCGTTTAAGTACATATGGATCTCCTTTATGAAATCGGCAAGGAACGGAGATCCGTCCCTTGCCGAATGTTGTCAATTAAACCGTGTGAATTTTCTTGGCGGGATCGGAGTTTTCGGTATCCAGTCCCAGTTTTGCCGCACGGCGGTTCTCGAAGAACTTGGTGGCTACCTGCTCGAAGAGCGCGTAGCTGAGGACGTCCTCCTCCTGCTCGATATAATCGGCAGCCTTCTTGCGGATGGTGTCCAGCTCGGGCGGGATCAGATCAGCGGGACGGCAGGTAATAGGCTCGTCTGTGCCGATGATCTTCTTCTGGAACTCGGGATCCACGGGCATGGGAGTCTTACCGTACTCGCCGCGGATCACGCCCTTGAACTCCTTGGTGACCATCTTGTAACGCTCGCCCATGATGACGTTGTACACAGCCTGGGTACCGACGATCTGGGAGGAGGGGGTCACGAGAGGAGGATAGCCTGCGTCTGCACGGACTCTCGGAACCTCTTCCAGCACCTCGGTCAGCTTGTCGGACTTGCCTGCCTGCTTAAGCTGGGAGATCAGGTTGGACAGCATTCCGCCGGGTACCTGATACAGCAGTGCGTTGGTATTGACCGCCAGCACCTTGGGATCCAAGAGGCCGCTTGCCAAATACTTCTCACGCAGAGGCGTGAAGTAACGGCTGATCTCGTCCAGCTTTGCAAGGTCGAGACCGGTGTCGTAGGGAGTGCCCTGGAGAGCGGCGACCAGCGGCTCGGTGGCGGGCTGGGAGGTGCCCAGCGCCAAGGGAGACATTGCGGTGTCCACGATGTCACAGCCCGCTTCGATCGCCTTCAGCAGGGTCATGGAAGCAAGACCCGCAGTGGAGTGGGTGTGCAACTCGATAGGCAGATTCGGGAACTCCTTCTTCAGCGCCTTCACCAGCACCTCGGCGTCGTAGGGCTTCAGCAGCCCCGACATATCCTTGATACAGATGGAGTTGGTACCCATGTTCACCAGCTGACGGGTGTATTCCACAAAATACTCTGTGGTGTAGCAGGGACCGGTGGTGTAGGAGATAGCAACCTGCACGTGACCGCCCTCTTTGTTGGTAGCACGGATAGTGGTCTCCAGGTTACGGGGATCGTTCAGCGCATCGAAGATACGGATAATGTTGATACCGTTCGCCACAGACTTCTGTACGAAGTATTCCACCACGTCGTCGGCGTAGTGACGGTAGCCCAGGATGTTCTGTCCGCGGAAGAGCATCTGCAAATTGGTATTCTTCACCTTAGCGCGGATCTTACGGAGTCTTTCCCAGGGATCCTCGTTCAGAAAGCGGAGGCAGGCGTCGAAGGTAGCGCCGCCCCATGCCTCGATGGAGTGATAGCCGACAGCGTCCATCTTTTCCAAAATGGGCAACATCTCGTCGGTCGTCATACGGGTCGCGATCAGAGACTGATGCGCGTCACGGAGGACTGTTTCTGTAATTTTAACTTTAGCCATAGCTTATTCTTCTTTCTCAAAATTAGATAATTAGGCTGCGCCGAAGATCGACAGCAGTACGCCTGCGGCAACGGCAGAGCCGATCACGCCGGCTACGTTGGGGCCCATTGCGTGCATCAGCAGGAAGTTGGAAGGATCCTCTTCCTGACCGACCTTCTGAGACACGCGCGCCGCCATGGGAACGGCGGATACGCCCGCAGAGCCGATCAGGGGATTGACCTTGCCACCGGTAACAAAATTCATCACCTTTGCGGTGATCAGACCGCCGCAGGTAGAAATGAGGAAAGCAATCAGACCCAGCACAATGATGTAAATTGTTTTCAGCTTCAAGAAGTTCTCTGCCGAAGCGGTAGCACCAACCGAGATTCCCAGGAAGATGGTGACCACGTTGATCATGCCGTTCTGCGCAGTCTTGGAAAGACGTTCGGTGACGCCGCAAACGTTCAGCAGATTACCGAACATCAAGCAGCCAACCAACGGTGCGGCGGAGGGAACGACTAAGGTTACGACCGCAGTGACCAAAATGGGGAATACGATCTTCTCGGTCTTGGAGACCTTGCGAAGCTCCGGCATATGGATCGTGCGTTCTTTTTTTGTAGTCAGCAGCTTCATACAGGGTGGCTGGATCATGGGGATCAGCGCCATATAGCTGTACGCCGCAATGGCGATAGCACCCAGGAGATGGGGAGCCAGCGTCTTGGTCACGAGGATCGCCGTGGGGCCGTCCGCACCGCCGATAATACCGATCGCCGACGCCTCCTCGGGAGTAAAGCCCAGGAGCAACGCGCCTGCGTAAGCGACGAACACGCCCAGCTGTGCGCCCGCGCCGATCAGCAAATACTTGGGATTTGCGATCAACGGAGCAAAATCGGTCATCGCACCGATACCGATAAAGATCAGCGAGGGATAGATACCGGTTTTCACGCCGATATAGAGGAAGTCAACCAGACCGCCCTCCTCGATCACCTGCTGAATGTTCCAAGGAGCACCTGTTTCATTGATAAACAGATCCATATGGAACATTTCTGCGCCGGGGAGATTGGCAAGGAGCATACCGGTTGCAATGGGAATCAACAAAAGCGGCTCAAATTTCTTGACGATGGCAAGATAGAAAAGCACGATGACGATGGCGTACATGACAACGTATTTGAGTACGTCCAGCCCGCCCATCGATTGCACGAACTGCCCGATACCGGTAGATTCCAAAAAGTTGATAATAGTGTCTGTCAGGTTCATAGGTTAGCCTCTCATTCCCCGACGGGATCAGTTGAGGCTGACCAGCAGATCGTCAGCGTTGACGGTAGCACCCTTGCTGACGTTGACCGAGGCAACTACGCCGTCCTGGGGAGCGAAAATTTCGTTCTCCATCTTCATCGCTTCCAGAATGGCAACGATGTCGCCCTTCTTAACCGATGCGCCGACAGAAACCTTCACGTCCAAGATGGTGCCGGGCATAGGAGCCTTGATGGTGACCGCGCCGGTAGCTGCAGCAGGCGTTGCTGCGGCAGGAGCGGGTGCGGCTGCAGGAGCAGGTGCCGCGGTGGGAGCGGGTGCGGCTACGGGAGCGGCTGCTCTGGGAGCGGAAACGGCGCCTGCGGCAACCTCTTCCACCTCAACTTCATATACGATACCGTTTACGGTAACATTGAATTTTCTCATGATAAATTCCTTTCTTTCGACCAGTACGAAATAAGCTCAGTTTTGATTCCAGTGAGCGGCGGTGCCCACTTTCTTGAAGGATACGACTCTAAAGCCGTTGATGGAAGGCGCCTTCGCGCCCTGCGCTTCCAAATAGACTGCCAGCGCAGCGGTAATAGCGGCAACGATAGCGTCGTCACCGGCAGGTGCAGCCTGCACCGGCGCAGGAACGTTCGCAGGCACATAAGGCGTAGCTTGCGATACGGAGACAGCAGGCTCGGGCTTGGGTGCAGGAACGGCGGCAGACGAAGTTGCAGCAGACGAAGTCTGCCTTGCAGGTTTAGCGGACTTGCCGCGTCCGGCGATCTTACCGAAGATCTCCAAAATGATCCACAAAAGGATCAGCACCGCAAATACCACGACCATACCCAAAAGGACGCCGATGCCCATATAATTCAGCCGATCGCCCCAGGAGAGGCTGTCGGACAAAAGATTCAGATACATCACGATCCTCCTCAGAAGGGTAGCTTGGAGTGCTTGCGGCGGATATCGCCCTCAGCCTTCGACCAGAGCATCATGCAAGCGGAGATGATCCGTGCGCGCAGTTCCTCGGGAGTGACTACGTCGTCTACCTCGCCGGCTCTTGCGGTGGCTTCAGCAGAAGCCACGTCGGCGAGCCATTCCTTCTTCTTCTCGGCGCGGAGTGCCACGGGATCGTCGGAGGTCTTGATCTCGTCCCCGTACATAAACTGAACGGCGGCGTCAGGCTCCATGACCGAGATTTCGGCGTTGGAGAGAGCCAGCACCATGTCAGCACCCACCGAGCGGGAGCCCAGCAGAGTGAAAGCGGCACCGTACGCCTTACCTACGACCGCAGTGACCTTTGCGCAGGTCGCGCCTGCGTAAGCGGCGGCAAGACGTGCATACTCGGGCGCGTCGGGAGCGGCTTCGGCATCCACCGATGCGTCGATACCGGTGGTATTGACCAGCGTGATTACGGGAATCGAGAAGTTATCGCAGAAGGTAATAAACTGCGCGATCTTGCGAGCCGCCTTGGGAGTCAGAGCGGCACCCGCGTCATTGGCGATCACGCCTGCGGTCATAGAACCGAGGGATGCCAGTGCAACGGCAACTTCGGGCGCGCAGGTCTCCTTCAACAGCGTGTAGGTTCCGTTATCGCAAACTGCGGTAAGCAATGCCTTTGCGTCAGCAGCGGCGGCAACCTCGGGGGTAGCACGGCAGAGATCGTCGCCGGCTTCAATGTAAGCAAGACCCTGACGGTTGTTTTGGGGAATCATTGCCACCAGTGCTCTTGCCTTGGCGATAGCGGAAGCGGAGTCGGGGCAGACTACGTCGATCACGCCGTTCTTCGCGGCAACTGCGATGGTGCCTGCATCCTCCGCACCTGCGTTCTTCTGCACGTTGGGAGGGCAAATATAGTAGGACGCTCCCTTGGAAGCGATCACCAGGTCAAACATGGAAGCGGCGGTAGCGGACAGACCCGCGCAAACGCCGTCGATCACTGCAATCTGGGGAACGACGCCCGAGACGTCGCTGATTTTTTTGAGAAGCGTGCCGAAGGCGGCAAGTGCCGCGGCACCCTCTTCGATTTTTGCACCTGCGGAAGCGAATACGCCCACGACGGGAGCACCGCATTTCTTCGCCTGCTCGTACAGGTCGCAGATCTTTTTGGATTCAATAGTACCGAGTGCACCCTTGTTGCGGTCAAAATCCTGCGCAAAAGCAAAGGTAAGTGCGCCGTCAACGGCGCCGTAGCCGCATACGACGCTCGCATAAGCCTTGTCGCTGAGATATGCACCCAGTTCTACGAAGGTACCTTCGTCGAACAGCAGGTTCAGCTTCTCATACGCCACGCCCGTGCGGGTCAGCGGACCGATCTGATTATTCATAGTGTTCTCCTTCTCTCGACAGCCTGCATAGTATTGCCGTCCGCTGTCAGTGAACGGCGTTCACCAAGGGTTGGTGACGAATCAACCTTATCCCCCAGTTTATCTTTTATTATACAATATCCGAATCATTTTTGCAAGTATTTTGCAACAAAAAATCCAAGTTCTTGCGTATTTTTTGTTGACCCGTCATGAGACGTATCGGCTCAGGATCGTTCCGTCGCACAAAAAGACCAGCGTCCCCGATTGATCGGTGCGGTAGACCATGCAATCAAGTGCTCGCAGACGACTGACCGTTTGGGGCGACGGGTGCCCATAATCGTTATCCGCCGAGGCGGAAATCACCGCCACCTCCGGGCTGACCGCCGCCAAAAACGTCTCGGTGGAGGAGGTAGCCGAGCCGTGATGGCCGACCTTTAAGAGATCCGCGTTGAGCAGCGTGGGAGCGGTCGCCAACAGAAGCTCTTCTTCGCCAGCCTCGGCGTCTCCGGTAAACAGGAAGGAGCGCACGCCGTAGTCGATCCGCAGGATCATACTGCGGTTCTCCTCGCCCGCTTCCGAAAGGGGACCCAGAATCGAAAAATACACCTCTCCGATAGCAAAGCTATGTCCTGCCGAGACGGCTCTCATGGGAACGCCGCAATCGGCGGGGGCTTCTCCCGCATAGAGCACCCCGCCCACGGGCATTGCATCCGCGAGCACGGCAAGTCCGCCCGCGTGGTCGTCGTGATTATGGGAGAGAATCACCAGATCCAGCGCACCCACGTTCCATTTGGCAAGATGAGAGAGGATCGCTTCCCCGCTCTCCTTGGTGCCGGTATCGATCATGATCCGCTCGCCGGTGGGCAGGATCAGCAAAGCCGCATCCGCCTGTCCCACGTCGATGAAGTGGAGCTGTAGCTTCCCCTCTACCGCGTCACGGCGGGCGGCAGTCTGCCACGCCCATATGCCCGCACCGCCTGCCAGAACGAGGGCGGCGAGGACGATGGGGACGATCGTTTTCAGAATCTTTTTCATAGTCAAAATCATATTATTGTAAGTTGCTTTCTCTCCATACTGAGAGGGGGAAGAAACCATCTCAAACGCCGAAGTTTTCTTCCCCCTCTCAGACTCTCCCCCAACTTCCTTGGCTGACGGCGTCTGCAATCATACAATATAACATTTCAAGGACACCGAGTTTGGGTCGGTGTCCTGAATTGAGTTCTTATTTCTTCATCGTAACGGCTTCTTTTGCCTTGCGAACGATGTTTTCTGCGGTCAGACCGTAGAATTCCAGCAGAGCGGGTACCTTGCCGGATCTGCCGAACTGATCCTCCACGCCTACGCGGCGCATGGGAACGGGCAGACCCTCGCACAGCACCTCTGCAACGGCGGAGCCGAGACCGCCGATGATGTTGTGCTCCTCGGCAGTGACTACCGCGCCGGTCTTGGCGGCGGATGCCAGCAGGAGATCGCGATCGATGGGCTTGATGGTGCAGATGTCGATGACCTCTGCGGAAATGCCCTCGTTTGCCAGCAGTTCCTTGGCGGCAAGTGCGGCTTCCAGCAGGATGCCGGTCGCCACGATGGTCACGTCAGAGCCCTCGGCGAGGATCTGACCCTTACCGATCTCAAACTTGAAGGTGGCAGCGTCGAACAGCACCGGCACGGGTGCGCGTCCGAAACGCATATAAACGGGTCCCTTGTGCTCGGCGGCGGCACGGAGCGCGGCTTTTGCCTCTACGTCGTCACCGGGGTTGAGTACCACCATGTTGGGGATGGTGCGCATAATGCCCATATCCTCCAGACACTGGTGGGTAGCACCGTCCTCGCCGACGGTGATGCCCGCGTGGGTAGCGCAGATCTTCACGTTCAGCTTGGGATAAGCGACCGCGTTGCGCACCTGGTCGAAGGCTCTGCCGGACGCAAACATAGCGAAAGAGGAGCAGAAGGGGATCTTGCCGCAGGTCGCAAGCCCTGCCGCAACCGCCACCATGTTCTGCTCTGCGATGCCACAGTCGAAGAAACGGTCGGGATATGCTTTCTTGAAGTAAACGGTCTTGGTAGACTCGGCAAGGTCAGCGTCCAGCACCACGATCTCGGGATACTTGGCACCCAGCTCAACGAGGCCGTTGCCGTAGCTTTCTCTGGTTGCGATCTTCTCAGCCATTGAGGGACACCTCCCATGCGTTCAGTTCGTTCATGGCCTGCTCGTACTGCTCAGGCTTGGGAGCATTACCGTGCCACTTGTAGTTGTTTTCCATGTAAGAGACGCCCTTGCCCTTTGCAGTCTTGCAAATGATCACGGTGGGCTGACCCTTCACGGTGCGCGCCTCGTTCAGCGCGGCTTCGATCTGTTCGAAGTCGTGACCGTCGATGACGATGGCGTGCCAGCCGAAGGCTTCGAATTTCTTATCGAAGGGAGTAGGATTCATCACGTCGGTGATGTTACCGCCGATCTGAAGACCGTTGAAGTCGATCATCGCTACCAGATTGTCCAGCTTGTAGTGGGCTGCCAGCATAGCGGCTTCCCATACGGAGCCCTCCTGGCACTCGCCGTCACCCAGAACGGTGTACACGCGGTACTTACCGCGTCCTGCCAGCGCCATACCGCAAGCGGCAGAGATGCCCATGCCCAGCGAGCCGGTGGACATATCCACGCCGGGAACGCCCTTCATATCGGGGTGACCCTGGAAGATGCTGTCGATCTGACGGAAGGTCTCGATACCCTTCACGTCGAAGTAGCCGCGCAGACCCAGTGCCGCGTAGTAGGCAGGGGAGCAGTGACCCTTGGAGAGAACGAAGCGATCGCGCATAGGATCGGTGGGGTTCTTGGGGTCGATGTTCATTTCAGCGAAGTACAGGTAAGTGATGATGTCAGCCAGAGACAGCGATCCGCCGGGATGACCGCTCTGTGCCTTGTAAACGGCTGTCAGCGCCCATTTACGGACGTTCACGGCTGTTTTTTTCAGCTCTAACAGTTTTATAGAATCCATGTTATCCTCCGGATTTGGTGATGGATGTGCGCACGGTGGCGCAAAATTGGTATATGTCAGGTATGTGCTTACAATGAGTTCACGGCGGAGTTCGCGAAGCGAACTCTTGCAGTTGCGCGTACGCAACTGCTGACCATCACTCAGACGCCGAATGTTTCATGTAGTTCGCCGTTGGCGAACTACTGGAGTTGCGCTTAGCGCAACTCCGCCCCTCTCTCAGACTCCACCCAACTCCTTGGCTGGCGGCGTCAGATAAAGAAATATACTTCTGCATTTCGATTGCACATTCACTTTATTATAGTCTATTTTTCGACGCTTGTCAACAGATTCGGGGAAGTTTTTGTGATTTCTTTTTACTGCCACACGCGAACTCTTGTGCAGTTTTTTTATTTAGTTTGATAAACTATATTTCTATTCTTATCCACGATCGTAATGACGCAATTATCAAGATCAGATAACTTTTGGCAGATTTTATCCACTCTTCTTTTCTTGATCGTATACATCGACATGGCTAATTTTTTATTCTTCATATTTCTAAATTGTTTCGAATAATCTTTTGCGAAAACTTCGCCATCTTTATATACGAATTTAACCGTAGCAGAATATTTGTTATTTTCCCACTCATTAAAATTGAATGCTATTCTTTCTAATTCATTTACGTTTAGCTTTTTTAATCTAAAATCAGGTATGAAGATTATAGTTCCATTCTTAGTAATAGCCATCCCATTTAATGGTGTGTTTACAATTCCCAATAAAACAATTCCCAATAAAACAATTGCTAATAAAATCGGCCAAAATATCTTAATAAATACAGGCATTTCAGACCAATAAATAAACACGAAACAAGTACACGGAATAATTACAAGCAGCAATAAACCAAATAATAACGCCATTATACCTTTATTAATGAATGATAGGAATTCTCTTTTATAGGTCATTTCTATCAGTTTTCTGGACTCCATGTTATCCTCCGGATTTGGTAATGGATGTGCGCACGGTGGCGCATAATTTGGGGTATAAATACAATTCCTCGTTACACAATAAGAGGAACAAATTCCTCCTTCGTCGGAATTTGAATCATCCGAGGAGGGAAGAACCATCTCAGACGCCGAATGTTTCATGTAGTTCGCCGTTGGCGAACTACTGGAGTTGCGCTTAGCGCAACTCCGCCCCTCTCTCGGGCTCCACCCAACTCCTTGGCTGGCGGCGTCAGATAAAGAAATATACTTCTGCATTTCGATTGCACATTCACTTTATTATAGTCTATTTTTCGACGCTTGTCAACAGATTCGGCAAGAATTTTATTTTTTCTCGGATTTTTATTTTGCGAATACGCTCTCCGCTTCAAAGCTGCTTATACAGTCTTGCGCTCCAAAAATCCATACCCATTTCGTCGATGTAAAAATGCAGGATCGCTTTGTAATTTTTTGTTGCCGTGCTGAGCAGAATAAACTCAATTCCATCCTGCTTTATCTTGGTTTCCGCAAAAGCAAACAATGCACGTCCGATTCCACGGCTTCTGTATACCGGTGGGACGTATAACTCCTCGATCTCAAAATAGAGCGTGCCGTCCGGCATGATCGAACGGGAACGCTCCGCTCTCGTTTCGCGCCCGAACAAATATCCGACGACTGTGCCGTTCTCGGTTGCAAGGAAAATACGGTTGCCTTCTATATCGCTTCGATCATTTTGATAGTAGCCGTAGGTGCTCTGCTCCGCCTCCCAATCGGCAGACATGGCAAGCAACTTTGGAAGCAATTCGTCGGTAAGCTGTGTTTCAAAAATTTCCATGATACTTTTCCTGTTCCTTACCCATATTATCCCTGTATTTTGCTACCGATCTTCATTTCCTGCCGCCATTGAGGTGCATCTCCATCGTCTGCCCAATATTCGTCCATTGAGACGATCAAATCATCTTTGAGTTTGATAAATGACGTGACGTGAAAAGAAGCAGTCCTATCCTTAGGATATACGTGAGTAGCCGTAATTACTATATCGCAAGCCGTCACGATTCGCTCAACTACGCCATCCCAATTGCCGGGATATTCGCAGTTTGCTCTGATAAATTCTTCCACCGTAAAATGTTCGTTTGTGCAATGCCAATTCACATAGGCATCTGGGTGAAAATAGGCTCGAATTTTATCGGCGTCCTGCGCAAGGATCGCCTTCCAAAATGCGTTGACGTTCATCACTTCCTCTTCCGCTCCCTCAGCTTCACAAAAAACTCATCCAGCAGAGCCCTGCACTTCTCCGCTTCCACACCCGATACCACCTCCGGCGTGTGGGTAAAGCCCACTTCCCGCAGGTCGCAGAGTCCGCCCAATCCGCCTGCTTTGGGGTCGGGGGCACCGTAGACCACGCGCTTGATCCGTGCGGAGAGGATCGCTCCCGTACACATCAGGCAGGGCTCCAGCGTGACGTAGAGGGTGGCTTTGTGGAGCCGCCAGCCGCCCAGCGCTTTACAGGCCTCGTCGATAGCAGCCAGTTCGGCGTGACCGAGGGCGTTTTTGCCGCTCTCGCGGGTGTTATGGGCGCGGGCAACTACGCCCTTCCCTTCCCAAACCAGGATTGCGCCAACCGGCACTTCGTCCTTGGCGAGGGCTTTCTCCGCTTCCTCCAGCGCGAGAGTCATAAACGCCGCATCGGTCGCCGCTTGGGGGTCGGTGATCATTTTTTCATCCATTCAAAAAACTCCTTCGGACGGCAGAAATCACCGCCGTATAGTTTCGGTGGGGCAGTTTATACTACATAGCGATCACACCAAAAGGAGACCGTTATGAAACTGCTGTTTGGTATCGTTCCCGCGCCCATTCTGCTTTTTGTATTGGGTGCCGCGGGCTATCCGCTGATCGAGCTCTGCTGGCGGGGGCGCACCCACTGGACCATGTCGCTGGCGGGCGGCGTTTCCATGGTGCTGCTGCTTCTGATCAGCCGCTCCGCCCTGCCGCTGCCGCTGATGTGGCTGGCGGGAGCACTCGCCATCACCGCGGTGGAGTTTTCCATCGGGTGCGTGGTCAATCTGGGGCTTCATTGGGAGATTTGGGATTACTCAAAGCTTCCCCTGAATCTGCTGGGGCAGATCTGTCTTCCCTTCACGGCGGTTTGGTTCGTACTGTCCATCCCCGCCGTTTCGCTGTGTCAGATCATCGACCGCGCGGCAGGCTAAGTGGGCAACTTCGGGATGGCGTTATCCATCCACGCGGCACGCTTTTGCAGAAAATTCTTCAGATATTGAAGCTGTTTTTCGTAGGTGTTCTCGGCACTGCACCACTTAGACTGATAGCCCGCGCGGATGTCCCAGATCTTCCAGACTTCGAAGTTCGCCTGTTGTGAACCGCCGTCCAGCATGGCGCCGTAGGTGTCGATAGTGTCGCCCGCAACGCTCAGCAGGCGGTCGCGAACTTCCTCCCACCGCTCGGCAAGACGGGCGCAAAACGCCCCGTCTCGCAACAGGTAGGTGCACCAGTTGTACTGTACATAAGCGTCCTCTTCGTTACTGCCGATGGTGACCCAGTTATCGTAATTTTTGTTGTCGCGGGAGAAGTTGCCGAAGGCAAGGTCGAAATCCCAAATGGGACCCATCCGGATCTTCCCGCCCTTCTCTTTGACCAAGAAGCAGGAGCGGCGGAAGCAGGAGTCCAGGTTGTAGGAAAGCTCGTGCAGGATGATCCAATCCACGAAGCTGTCCACGTCGATATACTCCTCGTAGCCCTCGCCCTTCTTGATGGCGTCCTCGGCTTTTTGGAAATAGTCGGTGATAAAATCCTTCTGTTCCTGCGTAATCTCCTCAAAATCGGGGGATTTGAAGGTAGCAAAACGCACAAGCCGTCCGTCGGTGTGGAAATAGTGTACCCCATTCACGTCGCCGGTAGGCGCCATTCCGCCGATCTCCAAAAGATAGTCGGTATCGGGCTCTAAGGAGCCTTCCTCGATGTCCACCCGACCGCTCGCCACCTCCATATGCTCGCCCAAGGCGTACACGCCGCGATACTCTCCGTTAACGAAGAGATCCACGGGATAGGAGTGGGGCGACCAGACCAAATTGTCCAGCACTCTGCCCATTTCGTAGGCAAGGGTGTTGCGAATCAGCGATTTGTCGGCGTAATTGGCAAGCAGGATCCAGTCACGGTTGTCGTCAAGCCCCAGGAGCGATTCTTTCTCGTCCAGTTTGATCTTGTAGGGCTTCTTATCCCACTTCCAGGTGGAGTTGCCCCGCCCGCGGATCGTTCCGCTGACGTTGCCGATAGATTCGTAGCCCTCCCATGCGGAGCAATCCAATGAGAAGGTCATTGAGGTAGTGAGGTTGCGATCGATGGCGTCCACGGCCACTCCGCCCTCCAGGGTAATGTTGACAATGGGAAGCTGATAGACCGTGCGGTCTATCGAAAGCTTGTAGTTTTTCACCCAGCCGTTTTCGTCGGTGACCGTGCAAACGGCACCTGCCGTCAGATCCACGCCGCCGCCCTTGGTCTGCGCGGAAAAGCTCACTTCCCCGCCCTCGGCAACCGAGGTGAGATGCGCATCAGACAAAGTCGCCAGATCGGCGTAGGTTTGGTAGTCGAGGGCGAGAGTCGCCGTGCGGGCATCCTCGTCCACGGCAAAGGCAATATCCTCTGCCAGCGTGGGATTGTCGGCGACAGTCAGGGTCAGGCTCACCAATACGCCCGTCCCCTCGGGCGTGGGCGGCGTCGGTTCGGTAATCGGCGGAGCTTCGGTAGTAGTGGATGGGGTCGTTACGGGCTCGGTGGTCGTAGCCACGGTTGTGGTGGCGGTCGAGGCGGAAGCGGTGCTCCCCGCCGTAGTAGCGGACGAAGGATTCGCCGTACCGCAACCCGCCAAAACGCTCAGCAGAAGCGTGATGGCTAAAAAGAGAGAGATTGATCGCATTATTATCTCCATTTGTCGATTTTTGCAAGTTCAGTATAGCAGAAATCGAAACGGATGTCAAGAGAGCGAGCCGAACGGATGCAGAGATTGCCAAGTTTTTTGCAATTTGCGATTGACAACGGGGCAAAAATGTGCTATACTATGCCTTGGTGGGGTCGCTCCGCCCGCAATTGCATACCGAGGTGTAACTCAGTTGGTAGAGTGCCTGCTTTGGGAGCAGGATGCCGCACGTTCGAGTCGTGTCACTTCGACCACAAAAGTCCGAAACCGTTAATACAATCGGTTTCGGACTTTTATTTTTTTCTAACTGAAAAGCCTTGTAAATCAACGAGTTCTGGCAACAGGGGGTTCAAATCAACCTCCTTGCTGCCAGAACTTTTTTGCTTTCCGGGGGAAATCATACATTTTTATGATTCTCCAATGCCCCTTGCGAGGAATAATTTCTGCAAAATCCCGTATTTACGGTTCCGATTTCAATGTACACAGCGTATCAATTCATTACACCGCTGTTTTTACCTGCCGCATCGCAAATATGGCACAGCACACCCACCTCTTTCCTTCAACATATATTGTAAAGAGCCTCATTTCCAAACGTGGCTCAGAAAGGAAAGATAAAATATGGGAGTTACAAATTCCAACAAGGAACTGAGTACGATGCAGATCGATTGCGGCGGCTCCTTCAAGATCAAATTATCGCTGACGGCGTCCCCCGATATTACGGAGAATCCTACCGACATCGTATTACTGCTCGACCGGTCGGGGAGTATGGCGGGAAGTCCGCTTGCCAATCTCAAAAACGGTGCCAAAAAATTCATCGACATTATCGACGAAGCCACAGACGGTTCGCAGGACGGACAAATTGGCTTGGGCAGCCGCATCGGTATCGTCAGCTTTGCCGATACCGCCGTGCAGGACACGCAGCTGATCACCTCGGTCGCTGCACTGAAGGGCGCCGTGGACGCCCTTTCGGCAGACGGTCTGACCAACCACGAGGACGCATTTGCCAAAGGGCTTGCACTCTTTGACATGACCTCGACCAACGCCAAGGTCATGATCATGTTTACCGACGGTGTGACCACCGCCGGCGGAAATCCCAACACGGTCGCCACCGCCGCCAAGGCGCAAGGCGTGATCCTATACAGCATCGGTCTTTCGGGCAACGGCGGGATCGATGAGCAAGCGCTTCGCGATTGGGCGTCCGATCCCGATTCGGCATACGTTGCAATCACGCCCGACGACGCAGAGTTGGAGGATCTTTTTGAAGACCTTGCCCGGAACATTGCCAAGCCGGGCGCAACGGGCGTTGTCATCACGGATACCGTTTCGCCCTGCTTCCGCATCACCTCACTTTCCTCGCCGACCAAGGGGACGGCGAGCATGATCGATGCCCGAACCGTCGAATGGAAGATCGACGAGCTGGGGACATCGGGCAGCGAGGACGCGACCTTCGAATTTACCGTTGAGCACATCGGTCCCTGCTCGGGGACGGTTGAGGTAAACGAAAGTATCACCTACCGGGACTGTGAGGGTAACACCGTCACCTTCCCTTCGCCCGAGATCGAGATCGATTGCGGTGTCGAGCTCTGTTCTGAGGGCTGTCCCGAGCCGATCGAGGGTTCCGTTGAAGGTTGCAGCGACACGGTGGAGTTTGACGCGGGCGATATTTGTATGCAGTCACTGGGTCGCATCGTCGAGCTGAGCGTTACCCTGCGCAACGTTTGTCCGAACAAGCGCGTGGCGCTGGCGGTATTGCTTCATGAAGTAGATGCGTACGGAGACGAGCACAAGCGCGGGCTGAAAACCATGACCGTTCCCGCGCACACGCGGCAGGGCTGCCGCGACGTAACGGTGCGTTGCATCCGTTTCGTCCTCCCCGAAGATCTGGACGTTTCGGGCTCCGATACTGCTCTGTGCAACGAACGCAAATTCAGAGCGAGATTCATTGCGCACTATATCGATAACGATTTTGACTGCGACGGCGACTGCTAAGTCAATCGCATCAATCACCGTATGCCGTCCCCGCGATGGCTATTGCAGGTGCGTAGAAGTTAAAACCCAAGCGAACGCCCCTCCATTGATGCTTTATCGCATCAATGGAGGGATCTTTGGATTGTATGGTGAGACACCTTGTATGTACCTTCGTTCGTGTATTTCTGCCCCAAGGGCTTATCCGTTTCAATGATTCCGGGATAATTTTGTTTTACATATGGCTATTCAAAAGCTTGTTTTCGAACTATTATATACGCTAAGCGCAGTACGCCTGCCCCCCGAAAGAGCAAATTTATTTGAAGGATCGTTACCGAAGAGCGTATTTTTTTGCCTACCGCACCGCAAATTTTGAGAGACGACCGCTATGATCCCCCTTGCTTTTTTACGGATTCGCCGCTTTTTTCATGCCAGCGATTTTTCATTTGCTTTATCAGCTCTGCGAGTTTTCATCGCATTTCTCTCCCTGCCGCATATACTGGAATCAGCGACTAATTTTTGCGGAGGAACCAATGAATACCAACCACTATATTTCCAAATCGCTGGAGCTTCATCTCTTTTTCGCGCGGATCATGAAGGAACACGCGCTTTTTTTGAAGGCGGGCTTCACACCGGCAAACGCTGACTTTTCAGAGCAAGCAGAACACTACCAAAACGAATTTGAAAAGCTACTCTGCCGCGCCCTCTCGCTCAGTGAGGGAGTCGTCGGAAGCGACGTGCTGACCTCGGGCGAGATCGTCACAGATTTTACCTGTACGGCAGAAGCGCAGACCGAAGCCTTCACCTGCATCGCTATCAACAAAGAGCTCACCGAACAGGCGCTGCGCCTGCGGGAACGCTGCCGACAAGGAAACATAAATCCCAATCTGCGTTTTGCCGTGCATCAGCTCAATCAGCAGACGATCCAACTTCTGAACGGTCTGATCGCGTTCAAAGAGAAGATCCTGAGCTGTGTCCTCGGCTGTAAAGCCTTTACCATGAACTATCCCCTGCTGATCGAGCACATTATCAGAGAAGCGAAGCTCTATCGGGAACACGTCCTGACGCTTGAAAGACAGGGCTGTCTGACCGACCGCTCCATGCGGGAGGTGGAATGCTTTTGGAACCGTATTATGATGGAGCACGCCCTCTTCATTCGCGGTCTGCTGGATCCGTCCGAAAACGAGCTGATCGATACCGCCGACCGCTTCGCCTGCGAATACGCGAAGCTGCTGGAAGCCTGCGATCAGGCGCACGGACAAATGATCCGGTCGAGCTCGTTGGAGGAAACGGTAAGGTTCAGAGATTTCAAAACGGCGGGCGTAGAAGGAATCGAAGGATGCAAGATCCGCTCGGTGATCCTCCCTCTGCTTGCCGATCACGTGCTCCGCGAGGCGAACCATTATCTCCGACTGTTGAATGCCTGACCGGAAATCGTTTCATCCCGTATTATCCGATATCGGACAAAAATCCTCCGTCATTTGTGAAAAAACGCGCAAAATGCAAGTTTTATTGCATTAGGGGCTTGCAAAAGACGCCCGATAGTGGTATAATGATGGTAATTCAATAGGATATATGAAGATACGGTTTGAAAAGTTGTCAGCTGAGTAGATGTAAAAGGGAATCCGGTTCGAATCCGGAGCAACCGCCATTACTGTATTTGACCGGATAAGAGCGCTCCTATGCCATTGGGATGCCACTCCTGAGAAGGCGGTGCTCTTCGTGACGCGCGTCACTTCATCATAAGTCAGGATACCTGCCGTTTCTTTTAGGTTCAACACCACTTGGGCGTGAAGAGTGCAACCGATGTATCGCCGCTTCGTCGGCTTTGGGGTCGCACTCTTTTGCTTTCACCGAATCCGAGGCTTTTTCGACGTACCGTGTGATAGATCCGTTGTACTCTTTCAACCAATGGTTGAAAGAGTTTTTGATTTGAGGAGGGAGAACGTGAGGCAAGACGCATTTTCAAACTATCATCCTGCAGTCAATTTTCTGTTCTTCGTGGGCGCCATCGTCTCCTGCGTAATGATTCAGCACCCGGCGTACCTGCTGGCAGGAGTGATCGCAAGCGGCATCTATTATCTGCTGCTGAACGGCAGATCGGGTTGGAAAACGATCGGCGCACTGGTTCCCTTATTTCTTTTTCTGACGGTGATCAATCCTCTGTTCAACACCTCCGGCGTAACGGTCTTGTTCCGAGTATTTGGAAGACCGTATACCTTGGAGGCACTGCTCTACGGCGTCTGTGTCGCGTCGATCTTCGTGGTGATGATGCTTTGGATGGGCTGTTACAACAAGGTTCTGACCGGAGACAAGTTCACCTGTCTGTTCGGCAATCTCATCCCGTCCGTTTCTCTGCTTTTGGTGATGGTGTTTCGGATGGTTCCCAATCTGATCCGCAAAACGGGGCAGATCGGCGGTGCCAGGCGAGCCATCGGAAAAGGAGCCGGCGGTGCTTCCCTCAAACAGAAGCTCACTGCGGGGGTCACCATTCTCGGCACTCTCACCGCGTGGACGCTGGAAGGAAGCGTGATGACCGGAGATTCTATGCGCGCCAGAGGCTACGGTACCGCCAAGCGCCGTAGCTTTACGGTCTATCGCATGACTGCGGCAGATTGGGGGATGCTCACCGTTCTGCTCGGTTTGCTGGGCACGGTCGTCGGCTTTGCCATAGGCGGCAGTATGACGGCAACCTTTGTGCCGCAGCGATCCATTGCTCCCGTCAGTGGCATCAATCTGCTTGGATTTGCAGCCTATTGCATTTATCTGCTGATCCCTACGGTACTACATATTCAGGAGGCTATATGGTGGAACATTTCAAGATACAGAATCTGAGCTTTGCTTACCCTACGGCAAACGGAAAAAAGGCCCTTTCGGATGTCTCCCTCAGCATCCGAAAGGGAGAGTACGTCGTGCTTTGCGGAAGATCCGGCAGCGGAAAGACAACTCTTTTGCGGCATCTGAAGCCAGAACTCACTCCTCACGGTAAACGGAGCGGCAAAATATACTTTGACGGAATTTTGTTGGAAACCTTGAGTGCTCACGATCAAGCCGCCAAGATCGGCTACGTTCTGCAGGATCCCGACGATCAGATCGTCACCGATAAGGTGTGGCACGAGCTGGCGTTCGGGCTGGAAAGCCTGGGATGCGCCCCCCAAACGATGCGCGCCCGCGTTGCGGAAATGGCATGCTATTTCGGCATTCAGGACTGGTTTCACCGGAACGTCACTGATCTGTCCGGCGGACAAAAGCAGCTTCTGAACCTGGCGTCGATCATGGCTATGCAGCCGGAGGTTCTGATTTTGGACGAGCCTACCGGTCAACTGGATCCCATCGCCGCCGCCGACTTTCTGAATACCGTCCGCAAGATCAACCTTGAGCTGGGCACCACCGTGATCATCTCGGAGCATCGGCTGGAGGATGTCTTCCCCTACGCCGACCGCGCCCTGGTAATGGACGGTGGGCACGTGATCGCCGACGGGTCGCCCCGTTCTGTCGGCAAACTGCTGTACGAACAAAACCATCCAATGCGTTCGGCAATGCCCACGCCCGTCCGTGTATTTTACGGCACGTGCAAAACAGAGAACACGGAAGGTATGAACAGCACAGACAACTGCCCTCTGACCGTTCGGGAAGGGCGCAACTGGCTGAGCGCCGCTTTCCCCGCCCCCCCTACCATCCGTGAGCTCCCGACCGTCGATACGGACGAAGCTCCTGCGCAAACGGCGCTGAGTTTGAAGGAAGTGTGGTTCCGCTACGAAAAGAACGCCCCCGACGTCCTGCGGGGCGTCAACGCCCTGGTGCCGACGGGGAGCTTATTCGCCGTCGTCGGCGGAAACGGCGCGGGCAAATCCACCGCGCTGAAGGCGGTCTGCGGAATCTGCAAGCCCTATCGGGGTAAAATCAAACTATTCGGCAAAGCCATCAGCCAATATAAATCGGCGGAGCTGTTTCACGGATGCGTCGCTATGCTTCCGCAGGATCCCAAGAGCCTCTTTGTGAAGAAAACGGTAGCAGAGGAGTTGTCCGAAATGACCGGCGATAAAGAACTGCAGGCGCAGATCGCAGCGCTCTGCCGGATCACGGAGCTTTCGGACAGCCATCCCTACGATCTTTCGGGCGGCGAACAACAGCGGGTCGCGCTGGCAAAGGTTCTTTTGACCGAACCGCGATTGCTTCTGTTGGACGAGCCTACGAAGGGGATGGACAGCAGTTTTAAGGAAAGCTTCGCGGACATCCTGACGCAGCTCAAAGCCCGTGGCGTCACCGTAGTGATGGTATCTCACGACGTGGAATTTTGCGCTCTTCACGCGGATCTGGTCGGTATGTTCTTTGACGGACAGATCCTGACCGTGGACACGCCGAAGCGCTTCTTCGGCAGTAACTGCTTCTATACCACCGCCGCCAACCGAATGAGCCGTCATCTGTTCCAAAACGCCGTTACCACAGAGGACGTGATCGAGCTGTATAAGCTAAACGAAGGAGTAATCCGATGAAAAAGATAAAAAAATCCACTTTAGCAATGCTCGTCACGTGTTTGGTGCTGATCCCTTTGACGCTGTATTTGGGCACCTTTCTTTCGGGACGCAGCTACTATATTACGGCAACCCTTTTCATAATTGAATTGTTGATTCCTTTCCTAATGGCGTTTGAAGGGCGAAAACCCCAGGCGCGGGAGCTGGTATTGATCGCCATCATGTGCGCTATCGCTATCGTCGGGCGCGTTGCCATCCCGATTCCTCACGTCAAGGCAACCTTTGCGATCATCTTCATATCCGGCATAGCCTTTGGACCGGAGACGGGCTTTATGATCGGCGCCGTCACCGCCTTCGCCAGCAATTTCTTTTACGGGCAGGGAGCCTTTACCCCGTGGCAAATGATGGCATACGGCGCAGGCGGAATGCTGGCAGGTTTTTTATTCAAAAAGAAAAGACTTCCGAGAAATCCGCCGGTTATGGCGATATTCGGTTTCTTTGCGGTATTGCTGTGGGTAGGACCTCTGCTGGATTGTTCCGGTCTGTTTCTGATGGCGCCAACGGTCAGTTTTTCTTGGATCGTCTCATATTTCGCGGCGGGCTTTCCCATCAATTTGAGCCAAGCCATCAGCACCGTCGTAATCATGCTGGTGTTCGGCAAACCGTTGTTGGATATACTGGACAGGATCCGCCGCAAGTACGGAATGCAAGAAAATGAGCCCGAAGTCTGACCGTTGGGGTCGACAAAATAGCATCTGTTGCGTTACAATTCTGTTAATTTCCCGATTTTCTATTGCTTTTTTGCTAATTATCTGTTATTATATAAGAAACTGTCCAAAACACGGAGGATCACATATGTCCGAATTCTTAGCGTCCATTCCGGACGCGCTCGTCTGCGTCATCGTCTGTTGCGCCAAGATCGTGGAGATCACCATCCAATCCCTGAAAACCTGCATGATGGTCAAGGGTCAGCGGTTGAAGGCCGCCGGACTTGGCTTTATCGAATGCACCATCTGGGGTCTGGTCATCTCTACCATTATCGGCACATTGGGCGATGATTACTTCCTGCTGCTCTTCTACTGTATCGGTTACGCTACCGGTCTGTTTTTGGGCTCTACCATCGAGAACAAGATCGCGCTGGGAACGTCCAACCTGGAGCTGATCGCAAACGACAAGAGCACCGAAAAGATCACCGCCTATCTGAGAGAGAACAACAAGGGCTACACGGTCTTTGAAGGACACGGCTCCACCGACAAGATGAATATGATCTTCATCGTCCTGCCCCGCAAGGAAACGCCCAAGACCCTCAAGGGCATCCGCGCATCCTGCGACAACCAGGTATTCGTGGCAGTCTCCGAGGTCAGCAAGTACGCCGGCGGCTACGGCTTGGTGAAATAAGCGCGCTACGCCGAAACATCCCTCCTGCTCGGAGGGATGTTTGTCCATCGATAAAGTATATATTTGAACTGCCGCCAGCCAAGGAAGTTGGGGTGGAGTTCGAGGAGGGGAAGAAAACTTCGGCGTTT